>NZ_JOGV01000003.1:0-326119 GCF_000721365.1 Streptomyces sp. NRRL F-5650
CGGTGCCGGTGCCGGATGGTCCGGGGGTGGCGGACGGGCGGTGCGGTGGCTGGGTGGTGTGCGGTGCGGGGGGGCGGGGGTGTGCGGGGCGGGGGTTCTCGTGGGTCGGGGGGTAGGGGCGGGCCGGGGGGGTGGGAGGGTGGGGGCGGCCCGGGCGGTTGGGAGGTTCGGGGCGTGGAACACTGCCCCTCATGCGACGCCTGTTCCCCCTGCCCCCTGTGACCGATCAGACAGCCGGACCGGGTTCCGACGGGGCCGACCGGGAGTGGAGCCCGGCCGAGCTGGCCGCCGCCTACGCCTACCCGGAGCCGGAGGGGCGGCGGCGGACGTGGCTGCGGGCCAACATGGTCTCCACCCTCGACGGCGCCGCCCAGCACGACGGCCGCTCCCAGCCCATCTCCAGCGCCGCCGACATGCGCGTTTTCGGCACCCTGCGCGCGCTCGCCGACGTGGTGATCGCCGGCGCGGAGACCGTACGGCAGGAGGGGTACCGCCCGGCACGCGCGCGGGCGGACTTCGCCGAGGCGCGGCGGGCGGCCGGCCAGGCACCCGCGCCGGCGGTCGCGGTGGTCAGCGCGAGCCTGGAGCTGGACTTCTCCCTGCCGCTGTTCACCTCACCCCTCGTCCCCACCCTCATCCTGACCGGGGCCGCCGCGGCCCCCGAGCGGATCGCGGCCGCCGAGCGGGCCGGAGCGCGGGTGGTGACCGCGGGCGACGGTGTCGGCGTGGACCCGGCCCGCGCCCTCACGGCGCTCGCGGAGCTGGGGCACACCCGGCTGCTGACCGAGGGCGGTCCGCGGCTGCTGGGGCAGTTCGTCACGGCAGGCGTGCTCGACGAGCTGTGCCTGACCGTCTCCCCGATGCTGACCGCGGGGGACGCGCAGCGGATCGCGGGCGGACCGGCGGTCGAGGTGCCGACCCGGTTCGCACTGGTGTCCCTGCTGGAGGAGGAAGGTTTCCTCTTCGGTCGTTACCGGCGTGACCAGGGCGATCCCGGGCAGGTGTGAGCAACGGCGACCGGACAGGAGTTCGATCGTTACCGCACCTACGGTAATCGGCGGAATCTGTCGTTCCGTTTAGCCCGCGCCGGGCACACTGAATCCGGCAGTACCCGTGCGATCACGGGGCAGGATGGTTTCCGCAGGGTCCGGCACGGCCTACGGAGGGTGGGCCCACGGGCCCTCGAAGGAGAAGGGGCGCCTGGTGTTCACAAGCGTTTTGATGATCGAGAAGGCCCTGACGTCCGCCGACGTGGAGTTCGTCACCACCTTGCACGGGGATGAGCAGGTCGCCTTCCACGTGCTGCTCCAGCCGCGCGGCGATCAGGCGGACCGCCTGCTGCGGGCCATCGACGACGTCGCACTCGGCGAACTGGACGACGCCGTACGGGAGGGGGAGACCCCGGAGGGCCAGGAGGCGTACAGCGTCGGGGAGCGGGCCCTGGAGGTGTCCCTCACCGCCCTGCGCGCCTCCGGCGCCCGGGCCGAGGGCCGGCTGATCGAGAATCACCCGCTGGAGGAGCTGAAGGCCCTGGTCATGGAGATCGCCGCCGACGAGGTGATCGTCCTGACCGATCCGCACTACGTGGAGGAGTTCTTCCACCGCGACTGGGCCTCCCGGGCCCGCCACAAGGTCGGCGTACCGGTCCTGAAACTCTTCTCCCACAGCAAGGCATAGGCTGGTGCCGCGCCCCCGCCCAGGGGGCGCGCCCCGCAACGGACCCCGCACGACCACCCTGGGAGAACAGCACATGGCACCCGGCCTTCCCACCGCCATGGACCGCCCGCACTTCATCGGCATCGGCGGCGCCGGGATGTCGGGCATCGCCAAGATCCTCGCCCAGCGCGGCGCAACCGTGGCGGGCAGCGACGCCAAGGAGTCCCCGACCGCCGAGGCGCTGCGCGCGCTGGGCGCCACCGTGCACATCGGGCACGCGGCGGACCACCTCGCCGACGACGCGAGCTGCGTGGTGGTGTCCTCGGCCATCCGCGAGGACAACCCGGAACTGGCCCGCGCCGCCGAGCTGGGCATCCCGGTCGTGCACCGCTCCGACGCCCTCGCCGCCCTGATGAACGGCCTGCGCCCGCTCGCGGTCGCCGGCACCCACGGCAAGACCACCACCACCTCGATGCTGGCGGTCTCCCTCTCCGAGCTGGGCCTGGACCCCTCCTACGCGATCGGCGGCGACCTGGACGCCCCCGGCTCCAACGCCCTCCACGGCGAGGGCGAGATCTTCGTCGCCGAGGCGGACGAAAGCGACCGCAGCTTCCACAAGTACGCCCCCGAGGTCGCCGTCGTCCTCAACGTCGAGCTGGACCACCACGCCAACTACGCCTCGATGGACGAGATCTACGCGTCCTTCGAGACCTTCGCCGACAGGATCGTCCCCGGCGGCACCCTGGTGATCGCCGCCGACCACGAGGGCGCCCGCGAACTGACCCGGCGGCTGGCCGGCAAGGTGCGCACCGTGACGTACGGGGAGTCCGAGGACGCCGACGTGCGCATCCTGTCGGTCGTCCCGCAGGGCCTGAAGAGCGAGGTCACCGTCGTCATCGACGGCGCCGAGCTGACCTTCGCCGTCTCCGTACCCGGCCGCCACTACGCCCACAACGCCGTCGCCGCCCTCGCCGCGGGCGCGGCCCTCGGTGTCCCCGCCGCCGAGCTGGCCCCCGCGCTGGCCGCGTACACCGGTGTCAAGCGGCGGCTCCAGCTCAAGGGCGAGGCGGCCGGTGTCCAGGTCGTCGACTCCTACGCGCACCACCCCACCGAGATGACCGCCGACCTGGAAGCCATGCGCGGCGCCGTCGGCGACGCCCGCATCCTCGTCCTCTTCCAGCCGCACCTGTTCTCCCGCACCCAGGAACTGGGCAAGGAGATGGGCCAGGCACTGGCCCTCGCGGACGCCTCGGTCGTCCTCGACATCTACCCGGCCCGCGAGGACCCGATCCCGGGCATCACCAGCGAGCTGATCATCGAGGCCGCCCGGGCCGCGGGCGCGGACGTCACCCCGGTCCACGACAAGGACGCGGCGCCCGCGCTGGTCGCGGGAATGGCGAAGGCCGGTGATCTCGTTCTCACCATGGGCGCGGGCGACGTCACCGACCTCGGACCGCGCATCCTGCACGAGCTGACGAAGTAAGGGGCTGAGGACTCATGTCGTACGACGTCGAGAAGCCGGAAGAGCAGTGGCGGGCGGAGCTGGCCCCGGCCGAGTACGCCGTGCTGCGCGAGGCCGCCACCGAGCCGGCCTTCACCGGTGAGTACACCGACACCAAGACCGAGGGTGTCTACTCCTGCCGCGCCTGCGGTGCTGAGCTGTTCACCTCCACCACCAAGTTCGAGTCGCACTGCGGCTGGCCGTCCTTCTACGACCCGAAGGACACCGACGCGGTCGAACTGGTCGAGGACCGCTCCCACGGCATGGTCCGCACGGAGGTCCGCTGCGCCCGCTGCGGCTCCCACCTCGGGCACGTCTTCGAGGGCGAGGGCTACCCGACCCCGACGGACCAGCGGTACTGCATCAACAGCATCTCGCTGCGACTGGCGCCCACAGAGGGCTGAGTCACCGGCCCGCCGCCGGGAGTGTCACCGTGAAGACCGTCGCTCCCGGTGCGGTGCCCAGTTCGATCGTGCCGCCGTGGGCCCGGACCAGTGACGCGGCGACCGACAGGCCGAGGCCGCTGCCGCCGCGGTCGCGGCTGCGGGCCTTGTCGACGCGGTAGAAGCGGTCGAAGACGCGGTCCCGGTCGGCCGCCGGGACGCCGGGGCCCGTGTCGGCGACCGACACCCGGGCCGTGCCGGAGGCGGCGGAGACCGTGACGGAGACCCTGGTGCCGGGCGGGGTGTGCACGGCCGCGTTGGTGAGCAGGTTGTCCAGCACCTGCCGGATCCGTTGCGGGTCCAGGCGCAGTCGCACCCTTCCCGGCCCGGACGTCACCGTCAGCGGGTGGCCGGGACGGGCGGCGCGGAAGGACTCGGCCGCCTGCCGCACCAGCTCCGTCAGGTCCGTCTCCTCCCACCGCAGCGGCGCCTCCACCTCGTCCGCGTCCAGCCGGGCGAGCAGCAGCAGGTCGTCCAGGAGCACACCCATCCGGGCCGCCTCGGCGCGCAGCCGGGACAGGTGGCGTTCGCGCTCCTCGGGCGCGTTGGCCGCCGCGTACTGGAAGAGGTCGGCGTAGCCCCGTACGGACATCAGCGGCGTGCGCAGCTCGTGGGAGGCGTCCGCGACGAACCGGCGCAGCCGCCGTTCGGCCTCGGCCCGCACCGCCAGCGACGCGTCGATGTGCTCCAGCATCGTGTTGAACGCGGTCCGCAGCTCCGCCACCTCCTTGCCGCCGTCCCGCCCGCCGTCCCGCAGCGGCAGCCGTGCCGCCGACTCGGTCAGGTCGTGCGAGGCGATGCCGTGCGCCGTGCTCGCCATGTCGCTCAGCGGCTCCAGGCCGCGCCGCAGCATCCGCCGCCCGAAGACCACCAACGCCGCCAGCGCCAGCCCGAAGACGACGACCTGCACCGTGACCAACTGCCGTACGGTGTCCTCGACATCGCCCAGGGGTGCCGCGCTCACCAGCACCACCCCGGGCTCGACCTCGCACGCCCGCAGCAGATAGGGGCCGTGCCCGCCGATGCGCACGGTGCGGGTGAGGTCCTGGTCCGAGCGGGCCATGGTCAGCGCCAGGGCGGTCAGCGCGCGGCTGTCCGCCGGCACCTCGGCGGGCGTGCGCAGGTCCGCGGAGCCGTCGGAGACGTCGTACACGGCGGTGTACCAGCCGTAGTACGGCTTGCGCTCGACCGTGCCGTGCGCCGCGGCGTCCTTGGACTGCACCACCTGCACCAGCTTCATCTGGTCGGCGAGCTGCCGTTCCAGATAGTCCCGCATGTACGCCGTCAGCACCGTGCCGACCACGGCGAAGACCACCAGCGACAGCACCCCGAGCCCCAGCGTCAGCCGGGTGCCCAGGCGCAGGCCGCGGTAGGCGCGCCACCACCGGCGTATCACCCGGCCGTCCGCCGGATCGCGTAGCCGAACCCCCGCACCGTGCGGATCAGCGGCTCGCCCGCGCCGTCGGCGCCGTTCGGGCCGTCCAGCTTGCGGCGCAGCCGGCTGACGACCAGTTCCACCACGTTGGACCGGCCGCCGAAGCCGTACTCCCATACGTGGTCGAGGATCTGGGCCTTGGTCAGCACGGCCGGCGACCTGCGCATCAGATAGCGCAGCACCTCGTACTCGGTCGGGGTCAGCGACAGCCGCCGTTCGCCGCGGCGCACCTCGCGGGCGTCCTCGTCCATCACCAGGTCGGCCACCCTCAGCACCGGCCGCCGGCCGCCCGGCCCGCCGCTGCGCCGCAGCACGGTGCGCAGCCGGGCCATCAACTCCTCCACCGCGAACGGCTTGACCAGGTAGTCGTCGCCGCCCCGGGTCAGCCCCGCCACCCGGTCGGCCACCCCGTCGCGGGCCGTGAGGAACACCACCGGCACCGTCGTGCCCGCCTCGCGCAGCCGGTCCAGGACCCCGAAGCCGTCGACGTCGGGCAGCATCAGGTCGAGCACCACGATGTCCGGCCGGAACCCGGCGGCCAGGCGCAGCGCCTGTTCGCCGGAGTGGGCCGTGACCGCCTCCCAGCCCTCGTAGCGGGCGACGGTGGCCACGAGATCGGCGATGGGCGGATCGTCGTCCACCACGAGCAGGCGTACTTTCTCCACCCGCCCATACTGCGCCACCGGCCGCCCGCACCCCAGGCCGCGAAGGCCGCCGTTGCCCGATCGACAGCAGACCGACAGCAGACCGACAGCAGACCGACAGGTCAACGACAGGCGCGGAAGGATTCCGGTGTGAACCCCCGGGCAGGGGGAAGGAGTCGCCCCGGAGCAACGGGGGCCCAGCGGACCGGCGGTCTACACTCGACCGGCGACGGCCCCACCGACCGCGGCCGGAGCGGGCAGCTTCTGCCAGTCCCGAAGGGTATTCGGCGTTTTGATACGGATGGACTCAGTCACCAAGCGGTACCCGGACGGCACCGTGGCGGTGGACCGGCTGTCGCTGGAGATACCCGACCGCGCGATCACGGTCCTCGTCGGCCCCTCCGGCTGCGGCAAGACCACGACCCTGCGGATGATCAACAGAATGGTCGAACCCACCGAGGGAACGATCCTCCTCGACGGCGCGGACGTCCAGCGGCAGCCGGTCACCACGCTGCGCCGGTCGATGGGGTACGTCATCCAGAACGCCGGGCTCTTCCAGCACCGCACGATCCTCGACAACATCGCCACCGTGCCCCGCATGACCGGCTGGGGCAGGCAGAAGGCACGGGAACGGGCCGCGGAGCTGATGGAACGCGTGGGGCTCGACGCCTCGCTCGGCAAGCGGTACCCCTACCAGCTCTCCGGCGGCCAGCAGCAGCGCGTCGGCGTGGCACGGGCGCTCGCGGCCGATCCGCCGGTGCTGCTCATGGACGAGCCGTTCTCCGCCGTCGACCCCGTGGTCCGCAAGGGGCTGCAGGACGAACTGCTGCGCATCCAGGGCGAACTGGGCAAGACCATCGTCTTCGTCACCCACGACATCGACGAGGCGGTCAAACTGGGCACCATGGTCGCGGTGATGCGCACCGGGGGCCGGCTCGCCCAGTTCGCGCCCCCCGCCGAGCTGCTGTCCGACCCCGCGGACGCCTTCGTCGAGGACTTCCTCGGCGCCGACCGCGGCATCCGGCGGCTCTCCTTCTTCCCGTCCGCCGCACTGGAGTTGACCCGGGGCCCGGTCGTGCGCGCCGACGCCACCGCCGAGCAGCTCGCCGCCGCGGACGGCGCCGCGCACCTGCTGGTGACCGACGCGGACGACCGGCCGCTGGGCTGGGCCGAACCCGGCGACCTGAGCGCCGGGGGGCCGGCCGACCGCCGACTGCTGCCCTACGGGCGGCCGTTCGTGCCCGGCACCGACTCGCTGCGGGCCGCCCTGGACTGCGCGGTGCTCTCGCCCACCGGCTGGGCCGTCGCCGTGGACGCCGACGGGCGGGTCACCGGTGTCGTCTCCCAGCAGACCATCGGCGAGGCCATCCGCACCGCCCACGCTGCCACGAGCCCCGCAGACGAGCGGGCCGAGCAGCCCGCCGACGTCACGAAGGTCGCCCCGTGAACGGCTTCTTCGACATCCCGAGCGACCTCGACAACACGTACTTCGGCCTGATCGGCCTGCACCTGCGCGAGTCACTGCTGCCGGTACTGGCGGGCCTGCTCGCCGCGCTGCCCCTGGCCCAGCTCTGTGTGCGCTTCCGCTGGCTGTACCCGCCGGTGCTCGGCGTGACGACCGTCTTCTACGCCATCCCGTCCCTGGCCGTCTTCGTGGTCCTCATCGACTACACCGGCCAGACCGAGCTGACGGTGATGATCCCGCTGGCCGTGTACAGCCTGGTGGTGCTCGTCCCGGCCATCGTCGACGGCGTCCGCTCGGTGCCCGAGGAGACGCTGGCCGCGTCCACCGCCATGGGCTTCGGACCGGTACGGCGTTACCTGCAAGTGCAGTTGCCCATCGCGGTGCCCGCCATCCTGGCGGGCCTGCGGGTGGCCGTCGCGTCCAGCATCTCGCTGGTCAGCGTCGGCGCCCTCATCGGCAACCAGGGCGCCCTCGGCAACCTGCTCGCGGACGCCCAGAAGTACGGCCGGCCCGAGCTGGCGGTCAACTCCGTCCTCACCACCGCCGTACTGGCCGTCCTGTGCGACGCGGTGCTCGTGCTGGTCCGGAACCTGCTGACCCCGTGGATGCCGCGGGGCAGGCAGCAGCGCGCCGAGGAGGCCGCCGCGCGGCCCGAGCCCCGGGAGGCGGGCGTCCGGTGAACGTCCTGAACTTCGTCAACGCCTTCTTCAGCGACAGCGCCCACTGGCACGGCTACGACGGCATCCCCACCCGCCTGGTGGAGCACGTCCAGTACACGCTGATGGCCCTCGGCCTCGCCGCCGCGATCGGGCTGCCCGTCGGCCTGCTGACCGGGCACACCGGACGCGGCGGCAACGCCGTCGCCTTCGTCGCCACCGCCGCCCGCGCGCTGCCCAGCTTCGGTCTGCTGGTGCTGATCGCCGTCGTCGTCGGCATCGGCCTGCTCCCCGTGATGATCCCGCTGGTCGTGCTCGCGATCCCGCCGATCCTGGTGACCACCTACGAGGCGGTCCGCTCCGTCGACCCCGCCCCGGTGGACGCGGCGCGGGGGCTGGGCATGACCGAGACCGGCATCCTCTTCCGGGTCGAACTGCCCGTCGCCCTCCCGCTGGTCCTCAGCGGACTGCGCTCGGCCGCCATCCAGGTCGTGTCGACCGCCACCATCGCCGCCTACGTGAGTCTCGGCGGGCTCGGGCGGTACATCATCGACGGGCTCTACCAGCGGAACTACGAGAAGGTCGTCGGCGGAGCCGCGCTGGTCGCCCTCATGGCGCTGGTCACCCTCGCGGTGTTCTGGGCGGCCGGACGGCTCGCCGTGTCACCGGGGGTGCGCAGGCGTTGAGGGCGCCCGGCGGAGAAGAAACCGTAACCAGGCCGGACTTGACTGACCGGCGAGCGGCTCGTTTGGATCGACGGATGAATTCCACCGCCAAGAGCAGCAGGTCCAGGACGAGGCACACCGGCGCGGCGGCCGTCGCGCTCACCGCCGCTGCGGCGCTGCTCGCGGGCTGTTCCTCCGGTTCCGACGACACCTCCGACAACCCGCTGGCGGGCGACAAGGCGGAGGCCGGCACCGTCGTCGTCGGCTCGAACAACTTCGCCGAGAGCACCCTGCTCGCCGACATCTACGGAGAGGCACTCAAGGCCAAGGGCCTCAAAGTCACCTACAAGCACAACATAGGCAGCCGCGAGACGACGTACGGCCTGATGAAGAACGGGTCCGTCACCGTGCTGCCGGAGTACAACGGCTCGCTGCTGGCCTACCTCGACCCGAAGGCCGGGCAGGAGTCCGCCGAGGCGGTGAACGAGGCGGCGAAGGCCAAGCTGGACAAGAAGCTGACGCTGCTCCAGTCGTCGCCCGCCGAGAACAAGGACTCGGTCAGCGTCAACGCCGAGACGGCCAAGGAGCACGGCCTCACCGCCGAGTCGACCCTCGCCGACCTCAAGGACGCCGCACCGGACCTGGTGATCGGCGGCTCGCCCGAGTTCCAGACACGGCAGCAAGGGCTCAAGGGCCTGGAGACGGTGTACGGGCTGAAGTTCAAGTCGTTCAAGGCACTCGACGCGGGCGGGCCGCTGACCCAGTCGGCCCTGACCAAGAACACCGTGCAGGCGGCCGACGTCTTCACCACCGACCCCACGATCATCAAGGAGAAGTTCGTCGTCCTGAAGGACCCGGAGAACCTCTTCGGCTACGCCAACGTCACCCCGCTGGTCAACAAGGACGGGCTGCCGAAGGAGGGCGTGGCCGCGCTGAACGCGGTCTCCGCCAAGCTGGACACCAAGACGCTCCTCGACCTCGACGCCCAGGTCCAGCTCGACAAGAAGGACCCGCTGGACGTCGCCAAGGAGTGGCTGAAGTCCGCCGGCCTCGGCTGACCGGAGCCGTCGCCGGGGCCGCCGCCGTCACGAGGCGGCGGCCCCGGACGCCGCCTCGATGAGCTGGTCGATCAGCGCGATGAGGACGTCCCGGCTGGAGGCCCGCTCCCGAGCGTCGCACAGCAGCACCTGCACGTGCTCCGGCAGCGCCAGGGCCTCCCGGATCTCCGCGGCCGGGTAGGGGTGCCGGCCGTGGAAGCCGTTGACGGCGACGACGAACGGGATGCCCCGCCGCTCGAAGAAGTCGATCGCGGCGAAACTCGACTCGGGCCTGCGCACGTCGACCAGGACCACCGCGCCGAGCGCCCCGATCGCCAGGTCGTTCCACATGAACCAGAACCGCTGCTGACCGGGCGTGCCGAACAGGTACAGCACCAGGTCCCCGCCGATGGAGATCCGGCCGAAGTCCAGCGCCACGGTCGTGGCCCGCTTCTCCTCGATGCCGGCGAGGTCGTCGACGTCCAGGCCCGCCGCGGTCAGCGGTTCCTCGGTGCGCAGCGGGGCGATCTCGCTGACCGACCCGACCATGGTCGTCTTGCCGACGCCGAAACCGCCCGCGACGAGTATCTTCACCGCGTCGGGCGCGGTGGGGCGCGCGGTTGCCGTGGGCGATGTGGCGACGCGCTCAGAGCCTGCCAAGGCCGTCCCTCACTTTCTGCAGCAGTTCCAGGTCGTCGACGGCACGGGAGACGACGTGCGGGGGCCTGGCGGTGATCCGGCCGGCCTCCAGCAGGTCCGAGAGCAGGATGACGACCACGCTCACCGGCAGGTCGAGACGGGCCGCGATCTCCGCCACGGCGACCGGCCGGGCGCACATCCGCAGGATCCGCAGGTGTTCGGGCTGCGGCCGGGCCGCACGGGCCGGCTGCGGTTCGACGGCCGTCACCGTCGTGATGAGGGTGAAGTCGGCGCGGCTGGGCCGGGTCCGGCCGCCGGTCAGGGTGAACGGCCGTACGAGCCGGCCGGCCGCGTCGCCTCCGGTCACGTCACTCGCCGGGGCCGACGGAGGCCCGCGGTGCCGCGCTCAGGTGCTCGCCGATCTTCTTCACCAGCATGTTCATCTGGTACGCCACCACGCCGACGTCGGCGTTGGGCCCGGTCAGCACGACCAGGTGCGCGCCGGGGCCCGCCGAGGTCAGGACGAGGTAGCCGTTGGCCATCTCGATGAGCGCCTGGCGCACCGGGCCGCCCCGGAAGTCCATGCTGACGCCCTTGCTGAGGCTCATCAGGCCCGACGCGGTCGCCGCCAGCCGCTCGGCGTCGTCGCGCAGGAACCCCGTGGACTTGCTGACGACCAGCCCGTCCTCGGAGAGCACCACGGCCTGGTTCACGTCGGCGACCCGCTCCACGAGTCCGGTGAGCAACTGGTCCAGCTCGGTGTGCGTGGCGGGGGAGGGTCGGGTCATCGGGAGTCCTTCGTCGGCAGTCGGCGTTCGGCGGGGGGAGTCGAGGGGGCGTCGGCGGCGCCCGTGTCGTCGCCGGTCTGGGCCCGCAGCGTGCCGCGCTGGAAACCGGCGAGGGACGAGGCGGCGCGCTCGGCCGTGAAGTCGGCGTAGGCGTCCTCGCCCCGGGGGCCCAGGTCCTCGTCGCGCAGCTCGGCGGCGAGGCTGGTCTGCGGCACCCGGCGGGGCAACGGCGCCAGGCCGCCGCTCTCGCCCGCGGAGCCGCCCGGCGGCGCGGTGCGGGGACCGGCCGGGGCGCCCGCCGCGACCGCGGACCGGCTCGGCGGCGCGGGCCGGGACGACCGTACGGGCCGCTCGCCGCTGGCCGGGTCCGCTCCCGGCCCGGAGGAAGCGGTGGGCTCGGCGGGGGCGAGGGCCTGCGCGGCGGTCCGGGGAGCCCCGGCGCTCCGGGGGGCCTCCGCGTCGTCCGCGCCGGCGCCGTCCGTCCCGCGCACCACGATCTCGTGCGGGATCAGCACGATCGCCGTGGTCCCGCCGTACGGGGAGGGGCGCAGCGTGACGGTGATGCCGTGCCGGTGGGCGAGGCGGGCGACGACGAACATGCCGAGCCGCAGGTCGTCGGCGAGCGCCACCACGTCGAACTGCGGCGCCACCGCCAACTGGGCGTTGAACGAGGCGTAGTCCTCCTCCGACAGCCCGAGCCCGCGGTCCTCGATCTCGACGGCCAGGCCCTTGGCGACCAGCGCCGCCCGCACCCCTACCGGGTTGGGGGCGGGGGAGTACGCGGTGGCGTTGTCGATCAGCTCGGCCAGCAGGTGGATCACGTCGGCCACCGCGGGCGGGGCGAGGGCCACCTCCTCGTCGGCGTGCAGCTCCACCCGCTGGTACTCGGCGACCTCGCCGACGGCGCTGCGCAGGATGTCCACCAGCGACACCGGCTCGCGCCAGGTGCGCCGGGGCTGCTCACCGGCGATGATGACGAGGTTCTCCTCGTAGCGCCGCAACTGGCTCGCCGTGGAGTCCAGTTCGTACAGGCCCTTGAGGATCTCCGGGTCGGTGTGCTCGCGCTCCAGGGCGTCGAGCTTGCCGAGCTGCATGTTGACGAGGTTCTGGCTCTGCCGGGCGATGCCCAGGATCACCTTCTGGAAGCCGCGCCGGGTGTCGGCGAGTTCGACGGCGGTGTACACGGCGGTGCGCTGCGCGGTGTTGAACGCCTGCGCCACCTGGCCGAGTTCGTCCCGCCCGTAGTCCAGCGGCGGCGTCTCCGACTCCACGTCGACCTTCTCGCCGCGCTCCAGCCGCGCCACCACGTCGGGCAGCCGCTCCTGGGCCAGGCTCAGGGTGGCCAGCCGCAGCCCGCGCAGCCGCCGGGACAGCGAACGCGTGATGCGCCAGGAGAGGACGATGCACAGCACCAGCGCGACCAGGCCGCCGGCGCTGAGGAGACCGGCCTTGAGCAGCAGGCCCCGGGCCTCCTGGGCGCTGCGGTCGAGGAGGCCGTCCGTCTGCTGCCGGATCAGCTCGGCGTACTGGGTGGAGATCGACTCGAAGGCGGTGTTCCAGCGCTGCCGCGCGTCCGGCAGGTCGATGTGTTCGTCCCCGTCGGCCGAGCGGGCCTCGATCACCTGGTCCTCGACGTCCTGCAGGGACTTCCACTCGGGGCCGGCCAGGATGCGCTCGGTCTGCGTCTTCGCGGAGCCCGTCAAGGAGGGCACGATCTGGTCCTCCACCAGCCAGCGGCGGGTGTGCACCAACTGCGTGAACCGGGTCCACTCCTCCTCGTCCATCCGGCCGGACGGCCAGGCCAGCGTGAGCCGGGCGTCCTCCTGGGAGGTCAGCTCGGCGGCGTGCTCCAGGGCGACCAGCGGACCGGCCCGGGAGGTGAGGTCTCCGTCGTCGACCTGGGAGAGTTCCTGGAAGGCGTGGATCTGCTCGTCGACGATCGAGGTGTACTGGTCCAGCGCCTGCTCGGCGGTGATGTCGCTGGGGTCGTCCACCTGGCTGCGGTAGTACTCCAGGCTGCCCACCGAACCGAGTACCGAGTACAGCCGGTCCGAGATCCGGTCGGGAGCGCTCGCGATGGCGTCCGACTGGCCCACGAGCTGGGCGACCGCCGCGTCCGTCTTCTTGCGCTGCGCGTCCAGTTCCGTCCGCTCGCCGCCCGGTGCGGCCAGCCAGGCGGCCGACAGACTGCGCTCCTTCTGCAGGGCGAGCGCGGCCTCGGTGCCCATCGCACCGGTGTCGCGGCTCAACTCCGTCTGCGCGCGCAGCCGCAGCCCCTCCGAGAACATCTGGATCGTCGTGACGCCCCACACGGCCGCGAGGGCGACGCCGGGCACCACGGCCAGGAGGATCAGCGAGAGCCGTATGGAGCCGAGGTGGCGCCGGGCACGCTTCTGCCGGGCCGTCCGGATCTTCCGTGCAGACATCGTCGTCCTAGGCGGTCAGTGGGGGAGGGGAGCGGCGGTGGGCGTGCGGCGAGGACCGCGGGCCCCGGTCACCGGGTGCCGCCCGCGGCGAACTCCGCGACGGCGTCGGCGTTCGTCCGGGTCACGAACGCGGGACCGGTCAGCACCGGGGCCTCTCCACCGCCGCTGACATTGCCGTTGGTGCGGTACAGCCAGAGCGCGTCCACGGCGAGGTAGCCCTGCAGATACGGCTGCTGGTCCACCGCGAACTGGACGTCCCCGCGCTTGACGGCGGCGACGAGGTCGTTGTCGAGGTCGAAGGTGGCGACCTCGGCCCCGCTGCCGGCCTCGGCGACCGACTCGACCGCGGTGAGGGCGAACGCCGCGCCGTTCATGACGACTTCGTCGATGCTCGTGTCCTGCCGCAGCCGCGCCGTGACGGCCGCACCGACCGCCTTCATGTCGGTGCCCTCGACGTAGAGCATCGTGGTCTCGCCGCCGAAGGTCTTCTTCACCCCGGCGCAGCGGGCCTCCAGGGCGACGTTGCCGCGCTCGTGGATGACGCACAGGGCGTGCTTGGCGTCGAGGTCGTTCAGTTTGTCGCCGACGGCCCGGCCCGCGACGCTCTCGTCCTGCCCGAAGTACCCGAGGAGCCCGGCGGAACGCCAGGCGTCCATACCGGAGTTGAGGCCGACCACGGGGATCCGGGCCGCCGCGGCCTCGGCGACCGGCGCCTTCATGGCCTGCGGCTTGGCCAGCGTCACGGCGATGCCGTCGGCCTTGTCACGGACGGCGTCCCGCACCAGGTCGGCCTGGTCGGAGGCGTCGGCGTCACCGGCGTAGGTCAGGTCGACGCCGTCCTTGGCGGCCGCCGCCTCGGCGCCCTTGCGCACCCGGTCCCAGAAGGCGTCGCCCTCACCGCCGTGGGTGACCATGACGATCTTCATCTGGTCCCGGCCCGCCCCGTCCGCGGACCCGGCCGCCGGGCCGTCCCCGTCCCCGCCGAGGGCGGAGCAGCCGGCCACCAGCAGGCAGACGGCGGCCGCGAGGGCAGCGGTGCGCGGCGGTCCGAAGGAGTGGATGGACGGGGGAGCTGTACTCATGGGGGCGGGGGCACCTCGCTGTGCGGCCGAGCAGGAGGAACGGAGCGAGGGGCCCCGGAGCCGCGGGTCGCTGCGCCAATCGGGTGAACTCGCCTGGCCGGAGCCAATCGTGTGTGACCGCTGGTAGTCAAGTGACCAGCGAACCGTTGTCAGTTGTCGGTGCCGCATCGTGATGATCGAGGCGGCGAAAGCGGGCCGAAGCGGAATGCCGGGCGGTATGCCCGGCGCGGTTTCCGCCGCCGGTCCGCCCGTCCGGACCGATCTGACGGACAGTTAGTAAGTGAGTTATCGTGTACGGGGGTAAAGACAGGCGGCACGGTCTGCCGAGTTCCAGCCCGGGAGAGTACAGCCGATGGCGAGGCAGCTACGCGCCGAGCAGACCCGCGCGACGATCATCGGTGCCGCGGCCGACCTGTTCGACCGGGGTGCCGGTGCGGCCGCCGCTGCCGCACCCCTTCACCGAGTGGCGGGAGTTCGTCACCTCCCTGCTCCTGAACGCCGTACGGCAGGCCGACGTGCACCCGGACACCGACGTCGACTCCGTCGCGCACACCCTCGTCTGCTCCGTCGTCGGCACCCGCGTCGTCAGCGGCGCCCTCGAACCGGCCGGACGCCAGCCCCGCCGTCTCGCCGAGATGTGGTACATCCTGATCCGCGGCGTGGTCCCGGTGACCCGGCGCGCCCGCTACCTCACCCTGACGTCCCGCCTGGAACGGGAGACCGGCGCCGCCCGGCCGGTACGGTGACGTGCATGCCCGACACCCCGTCCGCGCCCGCCCCCGTCATCCTCGGCAACGAACCCGGGTCCTTCCCGCACGGCGTGCTCGCCGAGCGGCACCCCGCCATCGTGCGGCAGGTGCGCGACGCCTTCCCGCTCGGTCCCGAACGGCGCCGCGCGCTCGACGCCCTGATCGCGAGCTGCGCCGACGGCGTGATCGAGCCACTGCCCGCCGACGCCGACCCCACCGGACGCGACCGGGACCGCTGGGCCCGCTGGGGCATGGACGCGTACGCGGGCCGCTCCTGGTACGACGTGCCCTGGCTGTGGGCGGAGAGCCACTTCTACCGCCGTCTCCTCGACGCCTTCGGTCACTTCGGCCCCGGCCCCTGGCAGGGCGTCGACCCGTTCCGGCCCGCGAAGCTGGCCGAACTCGACGCGCCGGAGACCGACGAGGAACTCGCCGCGCTCGACGGCCTCGACGCGCTGTCCGCCGGGGAACGGACCCGGGCCCTGCTGCACGGCTCGCTGTGGGGCAACCGCGCCGACCTCGGATTCCGCCTCTCCGGCCCGGGCGCCGCCACCGGCAGCGGGACCAAACCCCTCGTCGCCGACGACAGCGACACCCTGTGGTCCCTGCTCCCGGCCCCCGGGACCGGCGCCCCGCGCCAGGACCCGGTCACCCTGTGCCTCGTCGCCGACAACGCCGGGCGCGAACTCGTCCCCGACCTGCTCCTCGTCGCGCACCTCCTCGCCGAGGGCCGCGTCGACCGGGCCGTCCTGCACGTCAAGCCGTACCCGTACTACGTCTCCGACGCCACGCCCGCCGACGTGCTCGACGCCCTGCGCCGGCTCGTCGCCGCCGGCGGTGCGGCGGCCGGGTACGGCGAGCGGCTGTGGACCGCCCTCACCGACGGGCGCGTCACCGTCCGCGCCCACCCCTTCTCCTGCGCCCCGCTGCCCTACGCGGACATGCCCGGCGACCTGCGCGAGGACTTCGCCGCGGCCACCGTGACCGTCCTCAAGGGCGACCTGAACTACCGGCGTCTGGTGGGGGACCGGTGGTGGCCGCCGACCACCTCCTTCGCCGACGTCACCGCCTACTTCCCCGGCCCGGTCGCGGCGCTGCGCACCCTCAAGTCCGACGTGGTCACCGGGCTCGACGCCGGGACCGAGGCCGCGCTGGAGGCGGACGGCGGGCAGCGCTGGCGGACGAGCGGGACGCACGCGCTGATCCAGGTCAGGCGCTGAGCGGGTACCGGGGGAGAAGTTCCCGCATTCCGGGCCGATTCACGCGATGGTGTGATCATGTGCGGCCCGGCGGATGCCTCCGCGAGGCCGTGGGTAGGGCCCGGCCATGACGCAACAGCCCTTCCAACTCCCGCACTTCTACCTGCCGCATCCCGCGCGGCTCAACCCGCATCTCGACGAGGCCCGCGCCCACTCGACGACGTGGGCGCGCGAGATGGGCATGCTGGAGGGCTCCGGGGTCTGGGAGCAGTCCGACCTCGACGCCCACGACTACGGCCTGCTCTGCGCCTACACCCACCCCGACTGCGACGGGCCGGCGCTCTCCCTCGTCACCGACTGGTACGTGTGGGTCTTCTTCTTCGACGACCACTTCCTGGAGAAGTTCAAACGCACCCAGGACCGCCTCGCCGGCAAGGCCCACCTGGACCGCCTCCCCCTGTTCATGCCGCTCGACGACGCCACCGCGATGCCCGAGCCGGAGAACCCGGTCGAGGCGGGCCTCGCCGACCTGTGGACCCGCACCGTGCCCGCGATGTCGGCCGACTGGCGCCGCCGCTTCGCCGTCGCCACCGAGCACCTGCTCAACGAGTCGATGTGGGAGCTGTCCAACATCAACGAGGGGCGCATCGCCAACCCCGTCGAGTACATCGAGATGCGCCGCAAGGTCGGCGGCGCCCCCTGGTCGGCCGGGCTCGTGGAGTACGCGACCGCCGAGGTGCCCGCCGCCGTCGCCGGGTCCAGGCCGCTCAGGGTGCTCATGGAGACGTTCTCCGACGCCGTGCACCTGCGCAACGACCTCTTCTCCTACCAGCGGGAGGTCGAGGACGAGGGCGAGCTGAGCAACGGGGTGCTGGTCCTGGAGACCTTCTTCGGCTGCTCCACCCAGGAGGCCGCCGAGCTGGTCAACGACGTCCTCACCTCCCGGCTGCACCAGTTCGAGCACACCGCGTTCACCGAAGTGCCCGCCGTCGCCCTGGAGAACGGCCTGACCCCGCCGGAGCTCGCCGCCGTCGCCGCGTACACCAAGGGCCTCCAGGACTGGCAGTCCGGCGGCCACGAATGGCACATGCGCTCCAGCCGCTACATGAACAAGGGCGAGCGCCCGGCGGCCGGCTGGCAGGCGCTGACCGGGCCCGGCACCTCCGCCGCGGACGTCGGCGCGCTCCTGGCCACGGCGGCCGCCCAGCGGGCCCGCCCCTACACCAACGTGCCCTTCCAGAAGGTCGGCCCGTCCGTCATCCCCGACATCCGCATGCCCTACCCGCTGGAGCTGAGCCCCGCCCTGGAGGGCGCCCGGCGGCACCTGTCCGAGTGGTGCCTGAGGATGGGCATCCTCAGCGAAGGCGTGTGGGACCAGGACAAACTGGAGAGCTGCGACCTCCCCCTGTGCGCCGCCGGCCTCGACCCGGACGCGACCCAGGACCAGCTCGACCTCGCCTCGGGCTGGCTGGCCTTCGGCACCTACGGCGACGACTACTACCCGCTCGTCTACGGCCACCGGCGGGACCTCGCCGCCGCCCGGCTGACCACCGCCCGCCTGTCGGCGTGCATGCCGCTCGACGGCGAGCCCGTCCCGCCGCCCGCCAACGCGATGGAACGCTCGCTGATCGACCTGTGGGAGCGCACGACGGCCGGTATGACGCCCGAGGAGCGGCGCCCGCTGAAGACGGCCGTCGACACGATGACCGAGGCCTGGGTGTGGGAGCTGTCCAACCAGATCCAGAACCGCGTCCCCGATCCCGTGGACTACCTGGAGATGCGGCGCGCCACCTTCGGCTCTGACCTCACCCTGGGCCTGTGCCGCGCCGGACACGGCCCCGCGGTGCCCGCCGAGGTCTACCGCACCGGGCCCGTCCGCTCCCTGGAGAACGCGGCGATCGACTACGCCTGCCTGCTCAACGACGTCTTCTCCTACCAGAAGGAGATCGAGTACGAGGGCGAGGTCCACAACGCGGTCCTCGTCGTGCAGAACTTCTTCGGCGTCGACTACCCGGCCGCCCTGGGCGTCGTGCAGGACCTGATGAACCAGCGCATGCGCCAGTTCGAGCACGTCGTCGCGCACGAACTCCCGGTGGTCTACGACGACTTCCAGTTGTCGCAGGAGGCGCGGGCCGTCATGCACGGGTACGTCACCGACCTGCAGAACTGGATGGCGGGCATCCTCAACTGGCACCGCAGCGTTCCGCGCTACAAGGCCGAGTACCTGGCGGGCCGCACCCACGGCTTCCTCCCGGACCGGATCCCGACCGCGCCCGTGCCGACCGCGCCCGTGCCGACCGCGCCGACGGGCGTGCCGACGACCGTGCCGGTCCCCGTGCCGAGGAGCAGTCCGGTGCCGACGCCCTGACCGCGTTCAGTCTCACTCTTTCGTGGCTCGTCACGCGCCGATGCGCCGGGTAGAGCACCTGCCGGAGGCGATCCATGGAACAGACAGCGTTGCGTCCCAAGCCGATGCCGGGCCGGGACCCGGGGCCCGGCACCGATCCCGGGACCGGCCCGCGTCCCCCCGGGCGCCGGCGCCGCCGGCGGCTCGTCACCGTGCTGCTCGGCGTGCTCGCCGCCGCGGTCCTCGTCCTCGCGGGCGTGGGGCTGGGCACGGTGGGGGCCACCGTCATCGGCATGAGCAAGCTGGCCGACCTGCAGCAGCAGGCCGGGGCACCCGGTCCCGGTGGTGCGGGTGCGGGTGCGGGTGCGGCTGGGGCCGGGGCGGGCACCGGCACGAAGGCCGCCCCGGCGGCCCCGCCGGCCGGCGAGTCCCCCGCCCCGGCCGGTGCGACCCTCGGCGTGGAGGCCGTGGACGACGACAGGCCCGGGGCCCGGGTCGTGGGCGTCCACGTGCCGGGCCCCGGGTACGCGGCGGGTCTGGTGCGGGGCGACGTGCTGCTGCAGGTCGGCAAGAGCCGCGTCGACTCGGCTGCCGACCTCGCCCGCGCCGTGGCCCGCGCCCGGCCCGGCAAGGAGGTCAGGCTCACCGTGCGCCACCGCAGCGGCGGCTACCAGCAACTGACGGCCGTCCTCGGCGTCGTCACATGAGGGTGCCCGCTGTGCCCTCGGGCCACCGTGCGGAAGCGGCTCGTGAGCCGCCCGGCGTCGTCCGGCACGTGGCGGGCCGGTCCGGCCGGCGTGTCCCGGCCCGCGGCCTTGCTCCCCCTCCCGGACAGCCGCAGCGTCCCCGCCACCCCGGGACCCGCCACCGGCGGCCGTCCGGCGAACAGGGTGGCGGCGGGCGTGTGGGCGTGGCCGGTGATAGGCCCGGCGATCCCGGGTGGCCGCTCCAGCAGCGCGGCCACCCGCCCCCGGCAGGTGCCGCAGCCGCCCCGGCAGGTGCCGCAGCCGGTCACGCGCCCGCTCGGTGCGCTCGGCGGCCCGCGGGCTTCCGATCCGGTGCGGCTCGCTGATGTGCGCGAGTACGAGCACGGTGTCCCCTCCGCCGGGCGCCGGAGCGCGGCGCCCCCGACACCGGTGACCGGACGGCACGCCGTCACGGGCCGCGAGGGGTGATCAAGGCCAATCGGCTCGCGTCGCCCGCGTCCGGGGGGCAGGATGCTGCCCGTGGTCCCTTCACCCTCGTGCCCCGGGAGGTCCGGATGACCGGCAGCAGGCCCGCCGCTTCTTTCACCGCCGACGACTACCGGGCCCGCATGGAGCGCGCCGCGCGTGCGGCCGCCGACGCCGGACTGGCCGGGCTGCTGGTGGCACCCGGCCCCGACCTGGTCTGGCTCACCGGCTACGCCCCGACGGCGGACACCGAGCGGCTGACCCTGCTCGTCCTCGCCCCGGACCGCGACCCGGTGCTCGTCGTCCCGACGCTGGAGGCCCCCGACGCCGAGAAGGCCGCCGGAGCGCCCGCCCTGACCCTGCGCGACTGGACCGACGGCAAGGACCCCTACGCCGCCACCGCGGCCCTCCTCGACGACGCCGGCCGGTTCGGCGTCAGCGACAACGCCTGGGCCCTGCACCTGCTGGCCCTCCAGCGGGAGTTGCCCGGCACGTCGTACGCCTCCCTGACCGAGGCGCTGCCCATGCTGCGCGCCGTCAAGGACCCGGCGGAGCTGGAGCTGCTGGCGGCCGCCGGGGCCGCCGCCGACGCCGCCTTCGAGGAGATCCGCAAGGTCCGCTTCGGCGGGCGCCGGGAGTCGGAGGTGGCCGCCGACCTCGCCGGACTGCTGCGCCGGTTCGGTCACTCCCAGGTCGACTTCACCATCGTCGCCTCCGGCCCGAACGGCGCCAACCCCCACCACGAGGTGGGCGACCGGGTCGTCGAGGACGGCGACATGGTCGTCCTCGACTTCGGCGGCCTCAAGGACGGCTACGGCTCCGACACCTCCCGCACCGTCCACGTGGGCGAGCCCACCGACGAGGAGCGACGGGTGCACGACCTGGTCCGCGAGGCCCAGGAGGCCGGGTTCCGGGCGGTGCGGCCCGGGGCCGCCTGCCAGGAGGTCGACCGGGCCGCCCGCGCGGTCATCGCCGACGCCGGGTTCGGCGAGTACTTCATCCACCGCACCGGGCACGGCATCGGCGTCACCACCCACGAGCCGCCGTACATGATCGAGGGCGAGGAGCAGCCGCTCGTGCCCGGCATGTGCTTCTCCGTGGAGCCGGGCATCTACCTCCCCGGCCGGTTCGGGGTACGCATCGAGGACATCGTCACCGTCACCGAGGACGGCGGCAGGCGGCTCAACGACACCACGCGGGAGCTGGTCCTGGTCGAGTGACCGGTGCCGGACGGACCCCGAAGACCCCGGCAGACCCGGAAGACGACGGCGCGAGATGACCCAGGCACCGACACCCACGGCGGACACCGTCCGCGCACTGGTCCGCTCCCTGCTGGGCGGGAAGACCGAACCCGACGTCCGGCCGGTCGCCGAGGGCGCCCCGGACACCTGGTGGGTCGGCGCCCGGCACGTCCTGCGGCTGGCCCCCGACCGGGAGACCGCGGCGCGCAGACGCCGCGAACTGCGCCTGCGTGAACTGGTCCGGCCCCACGTCCCGGTCGCGCTGCCGGCCGGGGTGGCGCACGGCGAGTGGGCACCGGGCCTGGTCTACACGCTGGACGCGAGGCTGGCCGGCGGGTCGGCCGAGGACCACGACGTGTCCGCCCTCGGTGAGGCGGACCTCGCGGCGCTGCTCACCGGCCTGCGGGAGGTGCCGCTCCGTCAGGCCGAGACGCTCGGCGTGCCGCGTGCGGCCCCGCGCTCCCTGGAGACGCTGCGGCAGTCCGCCGAGCGCGCCGTGCGCCGCCTCGCCGCGGCCGACGAGTTCGACACCGCGCGGCCGGAGCGGCTCACCCGGGAGGCCGCGGCCCAGCTCGGCGTCCAGCAGGGCGCGGTGGCCCTCGTCCACCACGCGCTGACCGGGGAGCACCTCGTCGTCAGCGCCGACGGCCGGGTGCGCGGCGTCCTCGGCTGGAGCGAGGCGGTCCTCGGCGACCCGGCCGAGGACATCGCCGGCCTCGCCCTGTCCGTCGGCTCACCCGCCGCCGTCCGCGCCGCCACCCTCGCCGGGTACGGTGCCCGGCCCTGCCTGCGCGGCCTGTGGCTGGCCCGCTGCGACGCCGTCGTCCGGTTCGCCGAGGCGCTGGACGAGGGCACCGGCGCACCGCCGTCCCTGCCCCGGCTCAGGGCCCGGCTGCGCCACGCCTGGGAACCGATCCTCCTGGAACGCGTGACGGAACTGCGCGACGACGGCCCGGACGGCATCGCCTGACGGCCCGGACAGCACCGACCGACGGTCCGGACGGCACCGTCTGACGTCCCGGGGCCGCCCGCTCACTCCTGCACCAGCACCACGCTCGACTCGCCCGGAACCCGCAGTATTCCGTTGGTGCCCGGGCCTTCCACCGGCTCCCACGCCGCCAGCACACGCGCGGGACGGTTGCCCAGCGGGATCGCCGCCGGTTGGCCACCCAGGTTGACGGCCACCCGGATGTCGCCGCGCCGGAAGGCCAGCCAGCGCGCCGTGGCGTCGTACGCCACCCTGGTGTCGGCCAGGTCCGGGTCGGTCAGGTCCGGCTGCTCGGCGCGCAGGGCGATCAGCCGCCGGTACCAGTCCAGTACGCGCGCGTGCGGCTCGCGTTCGGGCTCCGACCAGTCGAGGCAGGACCGCTCGCGCGTCGCCGGGTCCTGCGGGTCGGGCACGTCCTCCTCCCGCCAGCCGTGCGCGGCGAACTCCCGCCGCCTGCCGGTGCGCACCGCCTCGGCGAGCTGCGGATCGGTGTGGTCGGTGAAGAACTGCCAGGGCGTGCCGGCCGCCCACTCCTCGCCCATGAAGAGCATCGGCGTGAACGGCGCGGTCAGCGTCAGTGTGGCCGCACAGGCGGCCAGACCGGGGGAGACCAGGGCGGCCAGGCGGTCTCCCCGGGCCCGGTTGCCGACCTGGTCGTGGGTCTGGCTGTAGCCGGTCAGCCGGTGCGCGGCCACGCGGCCGCGGTCCAGCGCACGGCCGTGCGAACGGCCCCTGAAGGAGGAGTAGGTGCCGTCGTGGAAGTAGCCCCGGGTCAGCGTCTTGGCGAGCGCCGCCAGCGGATCGCGCGCGAAGTCGGCGTAGTAGCCCTGCGACTCCCCGGTCAGCGCGGTGTGCAGCGCGTGGTGGAAGTCGTCGTTCCACTGCGCGTGCACGCCCAGACCGCCCTCCGCGCGCGGGGTGATGATCCGCGGGTCGTTCAGGTCGGACTCGGCGATCAGGAAGAGCGGCCGGTCCAGGTCGGCCGACAGAGCGTCCACGGCCGCCGACAACTGCTCCAGGAAGTGGTACGCGCGCGTGTCGGCCAGGGCGTGCACCGCGTCCAGGCGCAGCCCGTCGATCCGGTAGTCCCGCAGCCACGCCAGCGCGCTGTCCACGAGATACGCCCGCACCTCGTCGGAGCCGGGCGCGTCCAGGTTCACGGCGACACCCCAGGGCGTGTGGTGGGTGTCGGTGAAGTACGGACCGAAGGCGGGCAGGTAGTTGCCGGACGGCCCCAGGTGGTTGTGCACCACGTCCAGGACCACGCCGAGGCCCAGCTCGTGCGCCCGGTCGACGAAGCGTTTCAGTGCCTCGGGCCCGCCGTACGGTTCGTGCACCGCCCAGGGCGAGACGCCCTCGTACCCCCAGCCGTGCCGCCCGGGGAAGGGGCACAGCGGCATCAGCTCCACGTGCGTGACGCCGAGCCGCACCAGGTGGTCCAGGCGCCGCGCGGCGGCGTCGAGCGTGCCCTCGGGCGTGTACGTCCCCACGTGCAGCTCGTACAGGACACCGCCGGGCAGCGGGCGGCCGGACCAGGGGGTCCGCCACGTGTACCGGCCGTGGTCGACGACCGCGCTCAGCCCGTCGGGGCCGTCCGGCTGGCGGCGCGAGCGCGGGTCCGGCAGCACGGGGCCGCCGTCCACCGCGAAGCCGTACCGCGAGCCGTCCCGCGCCTCCGCCTCACCGCACCACCACCCCGGCCGTTGCGGATCGCGCTCCAGCGCGCGCGTGGCGCCCTCGCACTGCAACGTCACTCGGCCGGCCTGCGGTGCCCACACCTCGAACTGCACGGACGGTTCCCCTTCGTCTGCTCACCGTGATGTAGCCCGTACATGGTCCTGCAAAAGTGATCGTTCCGCTGGGGATTGCCCCGGCCCGCGGCGAGTGTCGTGCCCCGCCCGCGCGGAGGCGGGCCGCCGTTCCTCCGTTTTCTGGACACCCCGGCCCCGCTGACCGACAATCAGCTTCGTGACGTCGTCCTTCGAGTTCCACACGTATCCCGCGCGGCTGTCGGACGCGGAGCGCGACAAGGCGCTGAGTGTCCTGAGGGACGGCGTCGCCATGGGGCGCCTGTCGCACGACACGTTCCTCCGCCGCATGGAGCTGGCCCTCGCCGCCCGCCGCCTGGAGGAGCTGACCGCGCTCACCGCCGACCTGCGCACGGAGGGCCGGCTGTCGCGGATCGTGTTCGGCACCGTCGAGGCGGTGTCCGGGTTCGGCGTACGGCTGGGCCGGGCGTGGCGCGCCGAGCGGCTGCCCAAGCTGCTGCTGCCCCACCCCGGTACCGGCCACCCGCTGCGCATAGGGCGCGACCCGGCGAGCGGACTGCGGCTGAGCCACGAGACGGTCTCCCGGGTGCACGCGGAACTCAGCCACCAGGGCGGCATGTGGGTCCTGCGCGACCTCGGCTCCACCAACGGCACCACGGTCAACGGGCGGCGGGTCATCGGCGCCGCCGTCGTCCGCGAGGGCGACCAGATCGGGTTCGGCCGCATGTCCTTCCGCCTCGCGGCCGCCTGACGCGCCCCGATCCTCTTTGCTTCTGGCGGTGTTGACGTACCCCCCAACTCGTGACTGACTGTGCGTACACCGCGCACTCCAGGCGCATCGACGGCCCGCTTCGTGGAGGTGTGCCCTGCCGCCCCTCCTGCGCTACCCGACCGTGGACGAGCTGGGGGCCCGGGCCGCCGCGTTCGCCGCCCGGCATCCCCGCCACGCCAGGCTGCGCCGCGTCGGCACCTCCCGCGGGGGGCATCCGCTGCTGCTGCTCTCCGTCGGCCACGGCAGCCGCCAGGTCCTCGTCGTCGCCGGACCGCACGCGAACGAGCCCGTGGGCGGCGCCACCGCCCTCCGGCTGGCCGAGCGGGCCGTGGCCGATCCCCGGCTCACCGAGGGCGCCGACGCCACCTGGAACCTGCTGCTGTGCGTCGACCCCGACGGGCTGCGCCGCAACGAGGGGTGGCTGACCGGCCCCTACACCCTCGGCCGCTACGCCCGTAACTTCTTCCGGCCCGGCTTCCTCGAACAGCCCGAGTGGCTGCCCGACGGCCCGGACCGGGCCGCGCTGCCCGAGACCCGCACCCTGCTCGCCCTCCAGGAGGAACTGCGGCCCTTCCTGCAGTGCTCCCTGCACGGCGTGGACGTCGGCGGAGGCTTCGTCGAAGTGACCCACGACCTGCCGGGCCTGGCCCAGCGCGTCTCCCACACCGCCGCCCGGCTCGGCATACCCCGCGAACTGGGCGCCTACGACACCCTGTACTGGCCCGACCTGGGCCCCGCCGTCTACCGCATCCCGCCGCCCCGCCGCGGCGACTTCACCGCCGCCATCACCGAGGCCGCCGTCGACTCGACCTGGTGCCACCCGCGTCGCTACGGCACGGTCACCGCGGTCGTCGAGGCACCCATGTGGGCCGTGGCGGACGTCGCGGACGGCTCGCCCCCGGCCGACGGCGACGCGGTGCTGCGCGCCGTGAGCCGCACCCTGCGCCACGACACCCGGCGCCTGCACCGCGTCCTGGCCCGCCTCCGGCCCCACCTCGCCGCCGTGCCGGAGGCGGCGCACCTGCTCGCGCCGGTCGACGACTACCTGCTCGTCTGCCCCCGGCTCGCCGACGCGTGGGACCCCGACACCGACGACGGGACCGGCCGCTCACTGCCGCCGTTGAACACCTCCCACCTCGTGGCCCTGCGGCTGGCCGGACGGCGCCTGTCCCTGCGGACCGCGGGACTGCTGCACCAACTGGTCACCCGGACCGGCGGCGACCCGGCGGGCGTCCTGCCCGAACTGGACCGGCTCGTCGACGAGGGCTGCGCCGACTACCGCGACGGATGCGCCGCGCGCTGGATACCGGTGGGGCGTCAGGTCGAGTACCAGACCCGCATCGTGCTCGCCGCGTTCGAACTGGCCGGACGGCGTTCCGTCGCGGGCGCCCGCTCGGGCGAGCCCGGCCGCGGGACCGGGGCCACGGTGCCGATGCACCGGGACTGACCGGGCCCGCCCCGCCCCGCATCCCGGGCTCCGCCGCTACTCCCGCCCCGTGTCCACCCGCTCCAGCAGCGCCACCGGCCGGTCGGCGAACAGGTCCGCCACGCGCGCGTGTCCCTCGAACTCCCGCCCCGGTGCCAGCGTGTCGGCCCACCGGCCCGGCGGCAGCGCCAGCGTCGTGCCGCGCCAGCCCCCCGCCTCCGCCAGGCGCAGCGAGAGCCGCGTCACGGCCGTCACGGCCGCACCGGAGCGGGCGAACGCCACACAGTGCGCCGCCGCCGGGCCCTCGGCGTGCAGCGGCTCGTACGTCGCGCGCTCGCCGAAGGCACCGGGCCGCCGGGCCCGCAGCGCCAGCGCCGCCCGGGTCACCGCCGCCTTCTCCCCGCGCTCCCCGGCACCCACGCCCGCGCCGTCGGCCCCGGCGGCGGGGAAGTCCACCGGTCGGCGGTTGTCCGGGTCCACCAGCGCCAGGTACTCGTGCTCGGTGCCCTGGTAGAGGTCCGGCACGCCCGGCATCGTCAGGTGGACCAGGGCCGTGCCGAGGACGTTGGCCCGCACGTGCGGCTCCAGCGCCTTGCGCAGCGCGGCGACGCGTTCGCCCGGCGCGCCGCACGGCCCCGACGCCACGAACCGGGCCACCGCCTCCTCGTAGGAGGGGTCCTGCTCCGTCCAGCTCGTGTGCGTCCCGGCCTCGCGCACGTGCTTCAGCAGTGCCTCCCGCACGCGTTCCTCGTCCGCCGGACCCAGACCGAACACCGTCTGCCAGGCCGCCCACGCCACCTGTCCGTCCGGCAGCTCCTCGCCCGTTCCGGCGAGTTCCGTGGTCCCGGTGACCTCCGCCAGGGCGTCCGCCCACCGCGCGGGGCACTGCGTGAGCACCGCCAGCGCGGCCCGCACGTCGGCGCTGCGCTTGGTGTCGTGCGTCGTCACCACCGTGCCCGTCACGGGCCAGTCGCGCTGCACGCGCGCGCAGTAGCCGTGGAACTCCTCCGCCGACACGGCCGGACGCCCGGGGTCGCCGCCCACCTCGGTCGCCGACAGCAGCGGCACGTAGCGGTAGAAGGCGGTGTCCTCGACGGACTTGGCGCGCAGCGCCGACGCGGTCTGCGCGAACCGGGTGCGGAACTCCGCGTGGTCCGGCCCGTCCCCGTACCGCCCCAGCACCAGGCCGCGTACGACGTCCACCGCGCCCGCCTCCTCGGGCACCGTGAAGGCGCGCCGCGCCCCGGCCGCCGCCGCCTCGGTGACGACCGCCGCCGCGTCCACCGACGTGTACGGCCGGTACACCTCCATGCGGACCAGCAGTTCCCGCAGCGCCGTGCGCAGCGCCCAGGGCGCCCGGTCGCGCAGGGCCAGGGAGGGCGCGGCGGCACACAGGCGGTGCGCCACCCGGGTCAGCCGGTCCAGCTCGGCGGCCAGCTCGTGCCCGAGCACCTCGTACGCCGCGCGCCGCACCGTCGCCGCCCAGTTGCCGCCCTCGTCCGCAGGCGGGCCGGCGAACCCGCGGTAGCCGTCCAGCAGCCGCCGGTGTCCGGCCGGGTCCGCGAACAGCCCGTCGACGTGCCGCAGGGCGTCGTACCCGGTGGTGCCGGCGACGGGCCAGGCGGCGGGCAGCCGTTCCCCGTCCGCGAGGATCTTCTCCACCACCGTCCACCGGCCGCCGCTCGCCTCGTGCAGCCGCTCCAGGTACGCGCCGGGGTCGGCGAGGCCGTCGGGGTGGTCGACGCGCAGCCCGTCGACCACGCCCTCGCGCAGCAGCCGCAGGACCGTGCCGTGCGTGGCGTCGAAGACCTCCGGGTCCTCCACGCGGACGCCGATCAGCTCCGAGATGCTGAAGAAGCGCCGGTAGTTCAGCTCGGTGCGGGCCAGCCGCCACCACACCGGGCGGTACCACTGGGCGTCCAGCAGCCGCGGCAGCGGCAGGTCCGCGGTGCCCTCCCGCAGCGGGAAGGCGTGCTCGTGGTAGCGCAGCACGTCGCCGTCGACCCGGAGGTCGGCCGCCACCTCGCCGACCGGGCCGCCCAGCACCGGCAGCAGCAGCCGGCCGCCCTGCGCCTGCCAGTCGATGTCGAACCACCGCGCGTACGGCGACCCGGGCCCCTCGCGCAGCACCTCCCACAGGGCGCGGTTGTGACGCGGGGACATCGCCATGTGGTTGGGCACGATGTCCACCACCAGGCCCAGACCGTGCTCCCGCGCGGTGCGCGACAGGGCGCGCAGTCCCTCCTCCCCGCCCAGTTCGGCGCGCACGCGCGTGTGGTCGACGACGTCGTAGCCGTGCGGCGAGCCCGGGACCGCCTCCAGGACGGGGGACAGGTGCAGGTGCGACACGCCGAGCGAGGCCAGATACGGCACGGCCGCCGCCGCGGCCCCGAAGGGGAAGGCCGGCTGCAACTGGAGCCGGTAGGTGGCCGAGGGGACGGGAGAGGGGGCGGGGACGGCGGATGCGGGGGAGGCCGGGGACGGCACCGGGTCGGGTCGCTCAGGGGTCATGCAGAGCTACGTACCCGCCCCGCCGCCGTTCCTGTCACCGGCCCCCTGCACGGATGCAACCCGCCCCCCCCGTACGGACGCGGGGCGCCGCTCCCGGGCCGGGGCCTACACCGGCCGCTGCAGCACCGTCAGGCTCCGGTCCGGCAGGGTCAGCCGGTCGCCCGCCTGCACCTTCGGTCCCGTGCCCGCGGGCACCCCCTCCGTCAGGGCGGTGTCGACCACCACCTCCCACTGCCGGCCGTGGTCCACCGGCACCACGAAGTCGAGCGGCCTCGGCGAGGCGTTGAACATCAGCAGGAACGAATCGTCCGTGATGCGCTCCCCCCGGGCTCCCGGCTCGGAGATCGCGTTGCCGTTCAGGAACACCGTGAGCGCCGAGGCCCGCGCCGAGTCCCAGTCCCGCCGGGTCATCTCCGCGCCCTCCGGGGTGAACCAGGCGATGTCGGACAGCTCGTCGTAGGTGCCCTGCACGGGACGGCCGTGGAAGAAGCGGCGCCTGCGGAAGACCGGGTGGTCCCTGCGCAGCCACACCATCGCGCGGGTGAAGCGCAGCAGGTCGGGTTCGTCCTCGGGCCACGCCACCCATGCCAGCTCGTTGTCCTGGCAGTAGGCGTTGTTGTTGCCCCGCTGGGTGCGGGCGAACTCGTCGCCGTGGCTGATCATCGGGACGCCCTGGGAGAGCAGCAGGGTGGCGACGAAGTTCCGCATCTGCCGCGCCCGCAGCTCCAGCACCGCCGGGTCGTCGGTGTCGCCCTCGACGCCGCAGTTCCAGGAGCGGTTGTGGCTCTCGCCGTCGCGGTTGTCCTCGCCGTTGGCCTGGTTGTGCTTGTCGTTGTAGGCCACCAGGTCGTGCAGGGTGAAACCGTCGTGGCAGGTCACGAAGTTGATCGAGGCCAGCGGGCGGCGGCCGTCGTCCTGGTAGAGGTCGGACGACCCGGTCAGCCGGGAGGCGAACTCCGCCAGCGTGCGCGGCTCGCCGCGCCACAGGTCCCGCACCGTGTCCCGGTACTTGCCGTTCCACTCGGTCCACAGCGGCGGGAAGTTGCCCACCTGGTAGCCGCCCTCGCCCACGTCCCACGGCTCGGCGATCAGCTTCACCTGCGAGACCACCGGGTCCTGCTGGACCAGGTCGAAGAACGACGACAGCCGGTCCACCTCGTGGAACTGCCGGGCCAGCGTGGCCGCGAGGTCGAAGCGGAACCCGTCCACGTGCATCTCGGTGACCCAGTACCGCAGCGAGTCCATGATCATCTGGAGCACGTGCGGGGACCGCATGAGCAGCGAGTTCCCGGTCCCCGTGGTGTCCATGTAGTAGCGCGGGTCGTCGGCCAGCCGGTAGTACGAGGGGTTGTCCAGCCCTTTGAGGGACAGCGTCGGGCCCAGGTGGTTGCCCTCGGCGGTGTGGTTGTAGACCACGTCCAGGATCACCTCGATCCCGGCCTCGTGCAGCGCCTTGACGGCGGACTTGAACTCCAGCACCTGCTGGCCGCGGTCGCCCCAGGAGGCGTAGGCGTTGTGCGGGGCGAAGAAGCCGACCGTGTTGTAGCCCCAGTAGTTGTTGAGCCCCATGTCCACCAGACGGTGGTCGTTGACGAACTGGTGGACCGGCATCAGCTCCAGGGCGGTCACGCCCAGCCCCGTGAGGTGCTCGATGAGCGCGGGGTGCGCGAGGGCGGCGTAGGTGCCGCGCAGCTCGTCCGGGAGGCCCGGGTGCCGCATGCTCAGGCCCTTCACGTGGGCCTCGTAGATCACCGTGTGGTGGTACTCCGTCCGGGGGCGCCGGTCGTCGCCCCAGTCGAAGTACGGGTTGACCACGACCGACGTCATCGTGTGCGGGGCCGAGTCGAGGTCGTTGCGCCGTTCGGGTTCGCCGAAGTGGTAGCCGTACACCTCCTCGCCCCACTGGACCGACCCGCTGATCGCGCGCGCGTACGGATCGAGGAGCAGCTTCGCGCTGTTGCAGCGCAGCCCGCGCTCGGGGGCGTAGGGGCCGTGCACGCGGTACCCGTACCGCTGCCCCGGCATCACGCCCGGCACGTACGCGTGCCGCACGAACGCGTCGCTCTCCCGCAGTTCGATCGCCGTCTCCGAGCCGTCGTCGTGCAGCAGACACAGCTCTACTCGGTCGGCGGCCTCCGTGAAGACCGCGAAGTTGGTGCCGGCGCCGTCGTACGTGGCACCCAGTGGATACGCCTCTCCAGGCCAGACCTGCATGAACACGACTCTTTCAGGTGTGGGGCGCCGGTGCGGACGCCTTGGCTCCGAGTCCCCCGGAAGTCTCCCCGAAAGTGAGGCGACCACCTAGCACGTACGTCCTCCTACCCACCCGGGGGCGTTCTGCTGCCCCCGGACCCGGGCGGACCCGCGCGCCCCGTTCACCGCACCCCGCCCACGTCACCGCTATGAATCCGCTCACTCCCCGGTGTGAGCACGCACGGAACACGCCTGCGGGCCACGGGGGTTGGTGAAAACCGTGCCGTCCATCGGGCTGCACCCCGGACCGTCGGCGGAGTACCCTTCCTTGATCGTTGGGACGGGGTGTCCCCGGCAGAGACCGGGGGAGCGGAAGGCGGTACTCGGGTGGGCTCGGGAGGGCTGGAGCTGCCTCCTGGTGACGAGGGTCATCAGGGGGACTCCACGGACGTCCCGCCCGGTGCGGTGTCCCTGGCGCGGCCGATGAACGCGGGAGCGATCGGTCCGGAGCTGGACTGGGACTCCGACGCCTGGCACGAGGTGCGCACGCGCGCGCAGCGGGCCGGCCGGGCCTACATCTGGCTGAACCTCGTCGAGCAGCGGCTGCGCGCGGTGGTGGCCGCCGTCCTGCGGCCGGTCTACGAACCGGTCCACGGCGACGACTGGGTGGTCGCCGCCGCCGGCCCCGCCGGCCAGGAGTGGGTGCAGCGTGCCGTCGCGGTGCGCGAGGTCAGCCGCCGCAAGGGCTACCTGCTCGACCCGGCCGACGACAACGTGCTCAGCTTCCTGACCCTGCCCCAGTTGCGCGAGCTGATGGTGCAGCACTGGCCCTGCTTCGAGCCCTACGTGGACGAGCGCCGCGACGTCGAACTGGCCCTGGACGAACTGGAGGTCACCCGCAACGTCGTCTCCCGCAACCGGGCCCTGTCCGAGGCGGTGCTGAACCAGGCCGAACGGGCCTCCGCGCGGCTGCTCGAAGTCCTCGGCGCGGGCAGCGACGTGCCGTCGGCGCGGCGCCTGCCGGTGGACGCCGTGGAGGACCTGGTCGGAGACCGCTACGCCGACGTGGTCGCCGTGCACTCGGACCGGGTGCGGCTGCTGCGCCAGTTCCCGGCGGAGGACCTGTTCGGCAACGCCCGCCGCGTGGACGCCCTCGGCATCGGCCTCAACCTGCTCGTGCAGAACTTCTCCGGCCGCCGCCTGCTGCGGATGGCCGAGGCCGGCGGCCGGGTGCGGCTGCTCTTCCTGAACCCGGCCTCCAGCGCGATCAAGCGCCGCGAGCGCGAACTGGGCATCAAGCGGGGCGAGCTGAGCCGCGCCGTGGAGATGAACATCCTGCACATGCGCCGGGTGCGCGCCCGGCTGCGGGACCCCGGTGCCTTCGAGATCCAGGTCTTCGACGAGACACCCCGCTTCACGGCCTACCTCGTCGACGGGGACGGCGCCGACGGCATCGCCGTCGTGCAGTCCTACCTGCGCCGCACGCGGGGCATGGAGGCGCCGGTCCTCGTCCTGCGCAACGGCCGCAACGGCGGAAGGGTGGTGAAGTCGGACCGGGTCGACGAAGGCGGGCTCTTCCCCACCTACCGCGAGGAGTTCGAGCTGATGTGGGCGGATTCGCGCCCGGTGTCCTGAACGTCGCATTCCGGGTGGGCCGGGGAGGGCGCAAGCGGAACGCGGTCCTCTGGTTGTCAGTGGTCCGTGGGAGGGTGGGAACCACTGGGGGAACGCACCACCAAGAAGGGGGACCGCCCATGGGCTGGCACCGGGAGCTGCTGATCGGCTTCGACCTGGAGACGACGGGCACCGATCCGCACGAGGCGCGCATCGTCACGGGGGCCGTCATCGAGTTCAGGGGCGCGGAGCCGCTCGGCCGGCGGGAGTGGCTGGCCGACCCCGGCGTGGAGATCCCGGCGGACGCGGTGGCGGTCCACGGCATCAGCAACGAACGCGCGGCCGCCGAGGGCCGCCCCGCCGACCAGGTCGCCGACGCCATCGCCGCCGTCCTCACCGACCACTGGAAGGCGGGCGTCCCGGTCGTCGCCTACAACGCGGCCTTCGACCTCACCCTGCTCGCCGCCGAACTGCGGCGCCACGGGCTGCCCTCGCTGCGCGAGCGCCTCGGCGGCGTGGACCCGGCCCCGGTCGTCGACCCGTACGCCATCGACCGTTCCGTCGACCGGTACCGCAGGGGCAAGCGAAACCTGGAGGCGGTCTGCCGGGAGTACGGCGTCCCGCTCGACGCCGCCCACGACGCCGCGGCCGACGCCCTCGCCGCGGCCCGGCTGGCCTGCGCGATAGCCCGCCGCCACCCCAAGGTCGCGGCCCTCGGCCCGGCGGAGCTGCACCGTCGCCAGATCGAGTGGTGCGCCGAGTGGGCGGCGGACTTCCAGCGCTTCCTGCGCCGCAAGGGCGACGCCGCGGCCGTGGTGGACGGCGGCTGGCCGCTGCGCGAGCCGGCCGGAGAGCCCGCCGGAGAGCCCGCCGACGAGCGGGTCTGAGGCCCGGGGCGGTCCCGGGGCACGCCCGCCGGCGCCCGTGCCGGCTCAGAAGGGGTACCACCGCACCGTCGGGTCCTCGTCCCGCAGCGACGCCACCCTGCGTTCGAACTCGGCGAGCGCCTTCGGGTTGCTCGGCGCGTGCTGGGCCACCCATGCGCAACTGGCGGTCTCCCGGGCGCCGCGCAGCACCGCGCAGCCGTCCCACTCGCGCACGTCCCAGCCGTAGGCCGCGGTGAAGGCGTCGTACGCCTCGGCGGGCAGCCCGTAGCGGTCCCGGCTCAGCGCCATCACCACCAGGTCGTGCTCGCGCAGGTCGGCGGAGAAGGTCTCCAGGTCGATCAGGACCGGCCCGTCGGGACCGACGTGCACGTTGCGGGGCAACGCGTCCCCGTGGATGGGGCCCGGTGCCAGGTGCGGGGTGAGCGCGGCGGCGGCCCGCGCGAAGCCGTCCCGGCGCCCGCGCAGGTACGCGGCGTCCGCGGGGTCGATCACGTCGCCCGCCAGGCGCAGCCAGCGTTCCACACCGCCCAGCAGCTCGCGGGGCGGCAGCTCGAAGGAGGAGGGGAGGGGCAGTTCGTGGACGAGCCGGAGCAGTGCCGCCACGTCCCTGGGCTCGGTGGGCCGCACCGGGTCGGGCAGCCGCCGCCACACCGTCACCGGGTGCCCGTCGACGATCAGCGCCGTCGGCTCGGCCGCCCGCACCGCCGGGACGCCCGCCTCCTCCAGCCAGAGCGCGACGGCCAGTTCCCGGCGCGCCCGTGCGAGGAGCTCGGCGTCGCGGCCCACCTTGACCGCCAGGCCGCCGGCGGCGAACACCGCGTTCTCGCCGAGGGCCAGCAGCCGCGCCTCCCGCGCCGCGCCGGGCAGCACTCCCGCCGCGGCGAGCACCTCCCGCGCCCGTGCCTCGTCCATCGCCTCGCGCCTCCGTGTCCGTGCCGGTTCCGGCCATGCCGGGGGCCAGTGTCGCATTCGCACTGGTGGGGGCGTGTACGCGGGCCCTTGACGGGACGCGGTCACTTCACGACCATGACGGGGCCGTCCGAGCCGTGCAGGGGGGTTGGCCGCGTGACACCGGTGACCGAGCCGAGGAGACCGGCGCGCCGTGCGCCCGGCCCGGGTACGGGCGGGAGCGCGGACGCCCCGCGGGGCGGACCGGCCCACGGCGCCTGGTTCCTGGTGCTGCCCGCGCTCATCCCGATCCTGGTCCTCAGCGTGGGACCGCTGCTCCACGGCATCCTGCTGGCGTTCACCGACGCACAGTCGGGCCGCACGGAGCCCACCCGGTGGATCGGCGCCCTGAACTTCCGGGACCTCCTGCACGACACGCTGTTCTGGGAGTCGTTCCGGATCGGCCTGGTGTGGGCCGCCGCGGTCACGGTGCCGCAGTTCCTGCTCGCGCTCGGTCTCGCCCTGCTGCTCAACCAGGACCTCCGGCTGCGCTGGGCGGCCCGGGCGCTGGCGATCGTCCCCTGGGCGATGCCCGAGGTCGTCGTCGGCATCATGTGGCGCCTGGTCTACAACACGGACGCCGGCATCCTCAACGAGACGCTGCGCGACCTCGGCCTCGGCGACGGCCACGACTGGCTCAGCGGCCTGGGCACCGCCCTGCCCGCCGTCGTCGTCGTCGGTGTCTGGGCCGGCCTGCCGCAGACCACCGTCGCCCTGCTCGCCGGACTCCAGAACACCCCGCGCGAGCTGCACGAGGCGGCCGCCGTGGACGGCGCGGGCGCCTGGCGCCGCTTCCGCACGGTCACCTGGCCCGCCCTCAGACCCGTCGCCCTCGCCATCACCGCCCTCAACGTCATCTGGAACTTCAACTCCTTCGCCCTGGTCTACGTGCTGACCAACGGCGGCCCCGGCGGACGCACCCGGCTGCCCATGCTCTTCGCCTACGAGGAGGCCTTCCGCTACGGGCAGTTCGGCTACGCGGCGGCGATGGGCTGCGTCATGGTCGCCGTGATCTCGATCCTGCTGGCCGTCTTCCTCGCCGGCCGGCTCCGCGGCGGGGACCGGGGAGGTGACGGGGCGTGAGGACCTCGAAGGGTGCCCGCGCGGGCCAGTACGCCGCGCTGCTCGCGTATCTGGTCTTCCTGGCCTTCCCGTTCCTGTGGCTGATCTCCGTCGCGTTCAAACCGCCGCGCGAGCTGGCCGGACTGCATCCCTCCTGGATCCCGGAGAACCCCACCCTCGACAACTTCCGGCAGGCCTTCGACGAGCAGCCGCTGCTGCGCGCCGGGCTCAACTCCCTGCTCGCCGCCCTCGGCGCCGCCGTGATCGCGGTGCTGGTCGCGACCCCGGCGGCGTACGTCATGGCCCGCCGGCGCGGCCGGTTCGCCAAGGCGGCCACCGGATGGGTCGTGGTCGGCCAGGCATTCCCCTTCGTCCTGCTGATCATCCCGCTGTTCCTGGTCCTCAAGCACCTCGGCCTGATCGACTCGGTCGCCGGCCTGGTGATGGTGTACGTCGTGTGGTCGCTGCCCTTCGCGTTGTGGATGCTGGCCGGATACGTCCGCGCCGTGCCCCGCGAGCTGGAGGAGGCTGCCGCGGTCGACGGCGCCGGGTCCCTGCGCACCCTGGTCTCGGTGACCGCGCCGCTGCTCGCGCCGGGGATCGTGGCGACGGCCCTGTTCGCGTTCGTCACCGCGTGGAACGAGTTCTTCTTCGCCCTGGTCCTGCTGAAGACGCCGGAGAAACAGACGCTGCCCGTGGTGCTCACCCACTTCATCGGCGCCGAGGGCGTCGCCGACCTCGGGCCCCTCGCCGCGGCGGCCTTCCTCGCCACCCTGCCCTCGCTGGTCGTCTTCGCCCTCGTCCAGCGGCGGATCACGGGCGGCATGCTCGCCGGGGCGGTGAAGAGCTGATGCGCACCGGGACCGCCACCCTGCTCCTCGCCCTCGTCCTGCTCCTGGCCGGCTGCACGCCGGGCGGCGACGACCGCGCCGACGGCCGGATCACCCTCCGCTTCCAGTCCCTGGCCTGGCAGGACGAGTCGGTGCGGGCCACGAAGGAACTGGTGCGGGAGTGGAACGCCGCCCACCCCGACGTGCGCGTCGAGTACGTCCAGGGAAGCTGGGACGGCGTCCACGACCAGCTCCTCACCTCCTTCGAGGGCGGCGAGGCGCCCGACATCGTCCACGACGCCTCCGACGACCTCGCCGACTTCGCCCACGGCGGCCACCTCGCCGACCTCACCGGACTGCTGCCCGCGCGGCTGACGTCGGACATACCCGGGCAGAGCTGGCAGACGGTCACCTTCGGCGACGGCGTCTACGGCGTGCCGTTCCTCCAGGAGCCGCGGGTGCTGATCGCCAACGCGACCCTGCTGAAGGAGTCGGGCGTGCGGATCCCGACGCCGGAAGACCCCTGGACCTGGGCGGAGTTCCGGCAGGTGACCAAGGAGCTGAGCGGCGAGGGGAGGTACGGGGTGGCCTGGGCGCTCAAGGAGCCCGTCTCCGCCACGCTCAACCTCTCCCTGTCCACCGGCGGCCGGCTCTTCCACCGCGGCGCCGACGGCAGGGTGACCGTCCGCTTCGAGGCGGGCGACCAGGTGGTGCCGCGCACCGTCCACGACCAGGTGGAGACCGACCGCAGTGCCTCTCCCACCACCCTGGGCAGCGGCGGCTCCGACACGCTGCCCGGCTTCTTCGCCGGCAAGTACGCGATGGTGCCCCTCGGCTTCTCCTACCGCCAGCAGATCGAGCAGCAGGCCCCCGAGGGTTTCGACTGGCAGGTGCTGCCCGCCCCGGCCGGGGCCGACGGGCTCACCCAGGGGGTCAGCCCGCAGACCCTGTCGGTCGCCGAGGACAGCCCGCACAAGAAGGAGGCCGTCGCGTTCCTCGACTTCCTCCTGCGGCCGGACCGCATGGTCCGCCTCGCGCTCGGCGACTGGATGCTGCCCACCGGGCGGCAGGCGCTGGCGGACCCCGCCCTGCACACGGCCGAGCGCGGCTGGGCCACCGGCACCGCCCTCGCCGCACACCTGCGCCCGGCACCAGCCCAGTCCGTGCGGGGCTACGCCGAGTGGAAGGACAAGGTCGCGACCCCGGCGCTGCAGGAGTACTACAGCGGGGCGATCGGCATGGGCGACCTGCGCCACCGGCTGGAGGAGGACGGAAACCTGGTGCTCGCCCGCTACCAGCGCTGACGGTCCTCCGCCGCCGCCGCCCGGCGGCGGCCCCGGCGAAAAGCGGTTGCCCGCCGGGCGAACCCCCCTCTAACGTCGCGTCCGTGGCAGCTTTCAACGCGATCTTCAACTCCGGTCTCGGCCGGGGCTGCACGCACGCCATCAGGCTGCGTCGTGGCCCCGGAGCCCTGACCGGCCCGGGGTCCTCCCGCCGCTGACCCACCGGACGCGTTCGACGCGTTCCCGGTGCGCGCGACGGGGCCGAGCCCCCGCATTCCCTTTTTTGCCTTCGTCTTCCGGTCAGGGCCCTCGGCTGCCCTTTTCCCCTCCTGTCACGGAAGACAAGGACCGCAGGCAATGGCCCGCCCCACCCAGCGTGCCCGCACGCTCTCGCAGAACTTCCTCGCCGACCGCGCCACCGCCGAACGCGTCGCGCGGCTCGCCGCCCCCGACCGCTCCCGCCCTCCCCTCGTGCTCGAAGTGGGCGCGGGCCGAGGCGCCCTCACCGAGCCGCTGGCCCGCCGCAGCCGCGAACTGCGCGCCTACGAGATCGACCCCCGGCTCGTCCCGGGACTCCGCGCCCGTTTCGCGCACAGCCCGCACGTGAGCGTCGTCGCCGGGGACTTCCTCGCCGTCCGGCCGCCGCGCACGCCGTTCTCGGTCGCCGGGAACGTGCCCTTCTCCCGCACGGCCGACATCGTCGACTGGTGCCTGACCGCGCCCGCCCTCACCGAGGCCACCCTCATCACGCAGCTCGAGTACGCCCGCAAACGCACCGGCGACTACGGCCGCTGGTCCCGCCTCACGGTCCTGACCTGGCCGCGCCACGAATGGCGGCTGGCCGGCCGGGTGGGCCGCCTCCGCTTCCGCCCGGCACCGCGCGTCGACGCCGGTGTCCTGCGCATCGAACGCCGTCCCACGCCGTTGCTCACCGCCGCAGCCCTGCGCGGCTGGGCGGACCTGGTCGAGCTGGGCTTCTCCGGGGTCGGCGGCTCGCTGCACGCCTCCCTGCGGCGCGCCCACCCCCGTCGCCGGGTGGACGCGGCCTTCCGCGCCGCCCGGCTCGATCCCGCCCTGCTCGTCGGCGAGGTCGCCCCCGACGGCTGGCTGCGGCTGCACGAGGAGCTGGCCTCATGAGGGAAATGCACTTGCACGAGACGTCTCGTCTCGCCTACGGTCGTCGCATGACCACTCGCCCCGCTCACATCGCCATGTTCTCCATCGCCGCCCACGGCCACGTGAACCCCAGCCTGGAGGTGATCCGGGAACTCGTCGCGCGGGGGCACCGGGTGACGTACGCGATCCCGCCCCTCCTCGCGGACAAGGTCGCCGAGGCGGGTGCCGAACCCAAGCTCTGGAACAGCACACTGCCCGGCCCCGACGCCGATCCGGAGGCGTGGGGGAGCACCCTGCTGGACAACGTCGAGCCCTTCCTCGACGACGCGATCCAGTCGCTCCCGCAGATCGCCGAGGCGTACGAGGGGGACGAGCCGGACCTGATCCTGCACGACATCGGTTCCTACACCGCCCGAGTCCTCGGCCGCCGCTGGAACGTGCCCGTGATCTCCCTGTCGCCCTGCATGGTCGCCTGGGAGGGGTACGAGCAGGAGGTCGGACAGCCGATGTGGGAGGAACCGCTGAAGACCGAGCGCGGGCAGGCGTACTACGCCCGCTTCCACGCCTGGCTGGAGGAGAACGGGATCGCCGACCACCCCGACCCCTTCGTCGGCCGCCCCGACCGCTCCCTGGTGCTGATCCCCAGGGCGCTGCAGCCCCACGCCGACAGGGTCGACGAGAAGACGTACACCTTCGTCGGCGCCTGCCAGGGGGACCGCACCGCCGAGGGCGACTGGACGCGTCCCGAGGGCGCCGGCAAGGTCGTCCTCGTCTCCCTCGGGTCCGCCTTCACCAAGCAGCCCGCGTTCTACCGGGAGTGCGTCAGGGCCTTCGGCGACCTGCCCGGCTGGCACACGGTGCTCCAGGTCGGCCGGCACATCGACCCGGCCGAGCTGGGCGACGTACCGGACAGCGTGGAAGTGCACACCTGGGTACCGCAGTTGGCGATCCTCCAGCAGGCGGACCTGTTCGTCACCCACGCGGGCGCCGGAGGCAGCCAGGAGGGCCTGGCGACCATCACGCCGATGATCGCCGTACCGCAGGCCGCGGACCAGTTCGGCAACGCCGACATGCTCCAGGGCCTCGGCGTCGCCCGCACGCTCGCGACCGAGGAGGCCACCGCCGAGGCGCTGCGCACCGCCGCCCTCGGCCTGGTCGACGACCCGGAGGTGGCAGGACGCCTCGGGGAGATCCAGGCGCGGATGGCCGAGGAGGGCGGCACCCGGCGGGCCGCCGACCTCATCGAGGCCGAACTGGCGGCCGCACGCGGCTGACCCCGTACGACGAGGCGCGGGGCCCGACGGTCCCCGTCGAACCGACGGGCCCCGCGCCGCGGGGTGCGTCCGGTCGCCGTCCCCGACGCCGGCCCGGCCGGCCGCCGAGCCGGGGGCGGCCACCAGGACGACCTACGGCGCCCGGATCCCGACGGCGGCCCGTCGGCGCAGGTTCCCTGCCGCCGCCCGGCCTTTCGACGGGGTGGCCCGCGTGAGACCGTCGCGTCGTGCTCTGCGGTGACGGGCGACGGCGGACCCGCCGCCGTGCACGCTCCGCGGGGCCCGACGGCCGTTCTAGGGTGGGCGGATGACGACCAAGTACGCGGCGCTGCTGCGCGGGATCAACGTGGGCGGCAGCCGCAAGGTGCCGATGGCCGACCTGCGCGCGCTGCTGACCTCACTCGGCCACGACGCCGTACGCACCCATCTGCAGAGCGGCCAGGCCGTCTTCGCCTCCGCGCGCGGCGACGAGGACTCCCTGGCCGCCGAGCTGGCGGCGGCGGTCGAGCGGCGCTTCGGCTTCCCGGTGGACGTGATCGTGCGCGACCACGCCTATCTGAAGGGGATCGTCGAGGCGTGCCCGTTCCCGGCCGCCGAGCTGGAGGCCAAGCAGGTGCACGTCACCTACTTCTCCGCACCCGTCGACGCGGACCGCTTCGCGGCGATCGACGCACCGGCCTTCCGCCCCGAGGAGTTCCGCCTCGGCGACCGCGCCCTCTACCTCTACGCGCCCGACGGCCTGGGCCGCTCCAAGCTAGCCGAGGCCCTCGCCAGACCCCGTGTCACCAAGGGACTCGTCGCCACCAGCCGCAACTGGAACACGGTCATTAAACTCGTGGAACTGACCGGACCCTGATCCCGGGTCCGGCCTCAGGCCCCGACCGCCACCGCCAACGGCGCCCGGGCCGCGTCGTAACGGTCCAGCAGGACCCGTGCCACCTCGGGGGCGGGGCCCAGGACGTCCGCCAGCACGTCCGCGCCGGTCGCGCCCCGGGCGATGCGGTCCGGCAGGAAACCGGGTGCCAGGACGTAGGGGGCGACGGCGACGCGGGCGCAGCCCAGCTCGCGCAACCGCCGTACCGCGTCCTCGGTGCGCGGAAGGGATGCGGAGGCGAACGCAGGCCGCACGGCGCACCAACCGGTGTGCCGCCACTCCCGCGCGGTATCAGCGATCACTGCGATCGCCTCCGGGTCGGAGGACCCCGCCGCGGCCAGCACGACCCCGGTCGAGGACTTGTCGGCGGGCGTCAGACCCGCCTCGTACAGGCGCCGCTCCAGTGCCGTCAGCAGCAGCGGCGAGGGGCCGAGCACCTCGGCCTGCCGCACCCGCAGGCGCGGCGGCGCCGCCGCCAGGACGGCGGGGATGTCCGCCTTGGCGTGGAAGGCGCGGGTCAGCAGCAGCGGCAGGGCCACCACGTCCCGCACGCCCTCCGCGTCCAGGGACTCGAGGACGCCCTGCACCGAGGGGACGTTGAAGTCCAGGAAGCCGGTCTCCACCCGTGTCCGCGGACGCAGCGCCCTGACCCGGCGGACCAGGGCGTGCACGGTCGCGGCGTGCCGCGGGTCGCGGCTGCCGTGGGCGACCACCAGGAGTACGGGGCGGACCGGAGCGGACATGTCGCGCCTCAGCTCTTCACCAGCAGACCGCGGCTGCGCAGCACCCGGCGCTCCAGCGGGCTGAAGATCAGCAGGTCGATGGCGATGCCGACGACCAGGATGAGCAGGATGGCCTCGAAGACCATGGCCATGTCGCTGGCGTTGCGGCCGTTCTCCAGCAACTGCCCCAGCCCCACCCCGAGGTCGGGGAAGGAGGCGATGATCTCGGCGGCCATCAGCGAGCGCCAGGAGAACGCCCAGCCCTGCTTGAGACCGGCGACATAGCCGGGGAGCGCGGCCGGCAGCACGATGTGCCAGGTGCCCTTCAGCCCCGTGGCGCCCAGGGTGCGGCCCGCCCTCAGGTAGATCGGGGAGACCTGGTCGACGCCGGAGACCAGCCCGTTGGCGATGGAGGGCACCGCGCCGAGCAGGATCACGGCGTACATCATCGAGTTGTTCAGGCCCAGCCAGATCACGGCCGGCGGCACCCAGGCCACCGACGGCAGCGACTGGAGGCCGGACAGGATCGGGCCGATCGCCGCGCGCACGAACTTCACCCGCGCCACCAGCAGCCCCAGCGGGGTGCCGATCAGCAGCGCGAAGAAGAAGCCGAGCAGGCCGCGCGAGACGCTGGTCCAGATGTAGCCGAGCAGTTCCCCCTCCAGCCACGCCTGCTGGACCACGTGCCACACGTCGGAGGGGGCGGGCAGCTTGGTCGGGTCGTCGACGATCTCGAAGGAGACCAGCGCCTGCCACACCGCGAGGACGAGCAGGACCGCCACGGCGGGCGGCAGGATCTTCTCCACGAAGGTCTGCCGCAGCGGCTTGCGCCCCTGCTGCACCGACTCCAGTGCGTCCAGGCCCGCCTCCAGGCCGGCGAGGTCGCCGCCGTCCCTCGCGCCCGCGTCCCCGGCGGAGCGCTTCGTGTCAGTGCTGGCCATGTCGGCGGATCTCCCCACGCAGTTCTTCGGTGATCTCGACGGACAGCTCCGCCACGGCGGTGTCCTCGATGCGGCGCGGCTGCGGGATGCCCACCGTCCACTGGCGCGCCACCCGGCCGGGCCGCGAGGACAGCAGGACCACCCGCTCGGCCAGCCGCACGGCCTCGCGGACGTTGTGCGTCACGAACAGCACGGACAGCTTCGTCTCGCGCCAGATCCGGGTCAGCTCGTCGTGCAGCACGTCCCGCGTGATGGCGTCCAGGGCCGCGAACGGCTCGTCCATCAGCAGGAGTTGGCTCTCCTGCGCGAGTGCCCGGGCCATCGCGACCCGCTGGCGCATCCCGCCGGACAGCTCGTGCACCCGCTTGCCGTACGCGCCCTTGAGACGGACGAGTTCGAGCAGTTCCTCCGCCTTGTCGCGGCGCTCGTTCTTCGGCACGCCCCGCAGCTTCAGGGCGAGTTCGATGTTCTTGCCCGCGGTCAGCCACGGGAACAGGGCGTGCTCCTGGAACATCAGGGCCGGCCGCCCGTCCGTGCTGATGGCGCCCGCGCTCGGCTCGTCCAGGCCCGCCACCAGGTTCAGCAGCGTGGACTTGCCGCAGCCGGAGGCGCCCAGGAGGGTGACGAACTCGCCGGGCGCGACATCGAGGGTGATGTCGTCCAGGACGAGCTGCTGCCCGGCGGGGCCCGCGAAGGACTTCGAGACGTGCTCGATCCGGGCGGCGTACGCGGCCGGCTCGGTGCCGTCGGCGGCCTTGGCGAGGGTCGTGGTCGTGGCCATGGTCGTCACCTCCTGGGTGGTCGGATCCGGGCTTTACTCGACGCCGAGCCCGGCGTCGTCGACCGCGGGCTTCCCCTTGGCCTTGAGGACCTTGTTGAGCAGCGTGAGGTCGTAGATGCCGTTCAGGTCGGGCTTCTCCAGCAGACCGGCCTTCACGGCGTGCTCCGCCTGGGCGTCCAGGGTGGAGGCCAGCGGGTCGTCGGTGAGCTTGATCGACTTCCAGGCCGGGTCCAGCACGTCGGCCGGCAGCGCCTTGCCGGAGTCCTTCTCCAACTGCTGGTTCGCCGCGGCCTTCGCCTCGTCCGGGTGGGCCGTGATCCACGCGTTGGTGTCGACCGACGCCCCGAGGACCGCCTCGACGGCCTTGGGGTGCTCCTTGAGGAACTTCTGCGACACGATGATGTTCGTGATCACGAACTTCTGGTCCGGCCACAGCGTGGACTCGTCGAGCAGCACCTTGCCGCCCTCGGCGACCAGCTTGGAGGCGGTGGGCTCGGGCACCCACGCGCCGTCCAGGGAACCGGACTTGTAGGCGTCCGGGGTGACCTTGTTGTCGCTGCGGACGACCGTCACGTCGCCCTTGCCGCTCTGGGCGTCGACCTTCCAGCCCTGCTCGGCGATCCAGTTGAGGAAGGCGACGTCCTGCGTGTTGCCGAGCTGTGGGGTGGCGATCCGCTTGCCCTTGACGTCCTCCAGGGACTTGATCCGGTCCGGGTTCACCACGAGCTTCACGCCGCCCGAGGCCGAACCGCCGATGATGCGCAGGTTCTTGCCGCCGGACTTGGTGTAGCCGTTGATCGACGGGGACGGGCCGATCCAGCCGATGTCGATGGAGCCGGAGTTCAGCGCCTCGATCTCGGACGGACCGGCGTTGAAGACCGCGTACTTGGCCTCGGTGCCGCCCAGCGCCTTCTGGAAGAAGCCCTTCTGGTTGGCGACCAGCGGCGTGGCGTGCGTGATGTTGCCGAAGTACCCGATCCGCACGGAGTCGAGACCGTCGACCTTCTCGGCCCCGTCGGCGACCTTGGCGGTGTCGTCGTCCTTCGCCTCGGAGCCGTACCCGCAGGCGGCCAGGGTGAGCAGGGGAAGGGCTGCTACGGCCGCGAGGGTGCGGCGCAGGGCGGTGGTGGCAGGCACGGGAGGTGTTCCTCTCGTTGGTCCGGCACGCACGCCTGTCGGATGGTCCGAGGTGTCAGGTCGTGGCCGGGAGGTCGGCAGGTCTTCGGCTGTGGGGGGTGAGGGCGCGCGAGCGGTGCGCGTACGTCAGCGCACACATCGCGCCACTCCGCCCTGCCCGCTGCCGAGGACGCCGCTGCCGACGCGGCCGCCCTCCTTGGCGAACGTGGAGTAGAAGTCGGGGGAGCCCATGCTCAGAAGTCCCACCCGTCGTCGTCCGCCGCGTCCTTGACCGGCTCCGGCGCGGCGAACGACTCGCCCGCCATGCCGGCGGTGAGCGTGGTGCCGTCACCGGGGTCGATCAGGATGAACGAGCCCGTGCGCCGCGAGTCGGCGTAGGAGTCGGCGGGCAGCGGCTCGGCGGTGCGGATCTTGACCCGGCCGATGTCGTTGGCGACGAGCTGCCCGGGGTGCGGGTGCAGGGACAGGTCGTCCAGCGTGAGCCGGGCCGGGATGTCCTTGACGATCGCCTTGACGGTGCGGGTGCCGTGCTTGAGCAGCACCCGGTGGCCCACGGTGAGCGGAGCGTCGGCGACGTGGCAGACGGTGGCCTCGACGTCCTGGGTGGTGGCCGGGGCGTCCTGGCTGGGCACGATCAGGTCGCCGCGGGAGATGTCGATGTCGTCGTCGAGCAGCAGCGTCACCGACTGCGGCGTCCACGCCTCGGTGACCGGCCGGCCGAGCAGGTCGATGCCGGACACCTTGGAGGTGCGCCCGGAGGGCAGGACGGTGACCTCGTCGCCGACGCGGAAGGTGCCGGCGGCTATCTGGCCCGCGTAGCCGCGGTAGTCGGGGTGCTCGGCGGTCTGCGGCCGGATCACGTACTGCACGGGCAGCCGGGCGTGGCAGTGCGCCAGGTCGTGGCTGACCGGCACGGTCTCCAGGTGTTCGAGCACCGTCGGGCCGCCGTACCAGTCCATGACCGCCGACGCCTCCACCACGTTGTCGCCCTCGAGCGCCGAGATGGGGATCGCGGTGACCTCCGGGACGCCCAGTTCGGTGGCGTACGCCGTGAACTCCTCGGCGATGGCGGCGAACACGGACTCCTCGTAGCCGACCAGGTCCATCTTGTTGACGGCGAGGACGACGTGCGGGACGCGCAGCAGGGCGGCGATCGCGGCGTGCCGGCGGGTCTGCTCGACGACGCCGTTGCGGGCGTCGACGAGGATCACCGTCAGCTCGGCCGTGGAGGCGCCCGTGACCATGTTCCGCGTGTACTGCACGTGGCCCGGCGTGTCCGCCAGGATGAACCGGCGGCGCGGGGTGGCGAAGTAGCGGTAGGCCACGTCGATGGTGATGCCCTGTTCGCGCTCGGCCCGCAGGCCGTCGGTGAGCAGCGCGAGGTCCGGCGCCCCCTGGCCGCGGCTCGCGGACGCCCGCTCCACGGCCTCCAGTTGGTCGGTGAGGACCGACTTGGAGTCGTGCAGGAGCCGGCCGACCAGCGTGGACTTGCCGTCGTCGACCGAGCCGGCGGTGGCGAAGCGCAGCAGGGTCGTCTCCGAGAGCTGCCAGACCGACAGCGCCTCGGCGGACTCGGCCGCGCGGGCGGGCTCGATGGGTTCGGTGGTGCTGGTCATGGTTAGAAGTACCCCTCGCGCTTGCGGTCTTCCATCGCGGCCTCGGACATCTTGTCGTCGGCACGCGTGGCGCCGCGCTCGGTGAGGCGGGAGACCGCGATCTCGGCGATCACCTTCTCCATGTCGTCGGCGTCGGAGTCGACGGCACCGGTGCAGGACATGTCGCCGACGGTGCGGTAGCGGACCCTGCGCTTCTCCACCGTCTCGCCCTCCTTGGGTCCGCCCCACTCGCCGGCCGTCAGCCACATGCCGTTGCGGCTGAAGACCTCGCGCTCGTGGGCGTAGTAGATCGCCGGAAGCTCGATACCCTCGCGGGCGATGTACTGCCACACGTCCAACTCGGTCCAGTTGGAAAGCGGGAAGACGCGGACGTGTTCGCCGGGGGCGTGCCGGCCGTTGTACAGGTTCCACAGCTCGGGGCGCTGGCGGCGCGGGTCCCACTGGGAGAACTCGTCGCGCAGCGAGAACACCCGCTCCTTGGCCCGCGCCTTCTCCTCGTCCCGGCGACCGCCGCCGAAGACGGCGTCGAACTTCTCGGCCTGGATCTTCTCGGTCAGCGGCAGCGTCTGCAGCGGGTTGCGGGTCCCGTCCGGGCGCTCCTTGAGCACGCCCCGGTCGATGTAGTCCTGCACGGAGGCCACGTGCAGGCGCAGCCCGTGCCTGTCCACCGTGCGGTCGCGGTAGTCCAGGACCTCGGGGAAGTTGTGCCCGGTGTCCACGTGCAGCAGTGAGAAGGGGACGGCCGCGGGAGCGAATGCCTTCAGCGCCAGGTGCAGCATCACGATCGAGTCCTTGCCGCCGGAGAACAGGATCACCGGCCGCTCGAACTCGCCCGCCACCTCGCGGAAGATGTGCACCGCCTCGGACTCCAGGGCGTCCAGGTGGGAGAGGGCGTACGGGCTGTCCGTACCCTCCTCGGCCGCCGCGGGCGTCACGGACGTCGTCATGCCAGTCCCCTTTCGGTGAGCAGGGCGTGGACCGCCGCGGCGGACTCCTGGACGGTCTGGTTCTGCGACTCGATGCGCAGGTCGGGCCCGACGGGCTCCTCGTAGGGGTCGTCCACCCCGGTCAGCCCCGTCAGCTCGCCCGCCGCCTGCTTGGCGTACAGGCCCTTCACGTCGCGCACCGAGCACACCTCGACGGGGGTGGCCACGTGCACCTCGACGTACGCCGTGCCGTTCGCCTCGTGCCGCTCGCGCACCGCGTCGCGGCTGTCGGCGTACGGGGCGATCACCGGGACCAGCGCCGTGACGCCGTTGCGGGCGAGCAGTTCGGCGACGAAACCGATGCGCTGCACGTTGGTGTGCCGGTCCGCGCGGTCGAAGCCGAGGCCCGCCGAGAGGAACTCGCGGATCTCGTCGCCGTCGAGCAGCTCGACGCGCCGGCCCTCCTCACGCAGGCGGTCGGCCAGCTCGCGGGCGATGGTGGTCTTGCCCGCGCTGGGCAGCCCCGTGAGCCAGACGGTGGCTCCGGTCGTCACGTGGTTCTCCCTGGATCTCGATGGTCCGGCGGTCGTCGGCCCCGGGGCCGACGGTCCGGTGGTGGTCGGTCCGGTGGTGGTCGTCATGTCAGCCGTGCAGTCCGCACTCGGTCTTGGAGCGGCCCGCCCAGCGTCCGGCGCGGGCGTCCTCGCCCTCCAGCACACGGCGGGTGCAGGGCGCGCAGCCCACGGAGGCATAGCCGTCCATCAGCAGCGGGTTGGTGAGGACGCCGTGCTCGGTGACGTACGTTTGCACATCTTCCTGTGACCACTTGGCGATGGGGGAGATCTTCACCTTGCCCCGCTTCTCGTCCCAGCCGACGACCGGTGTGTTCGCCCGCGTCTCGGACTCGTCGCGGCGCAGCCCGGTCGCCCAGGCCTGGTAGCCCTTCAGCCCCTCCTCCAGCGGCTTCACCTTGCGCAGCGCGCAGCACAGGTCGGGGTCGCGGTCGTGCAGCCTCGGGCCGTACTCGGCGTCCTGCTCGGCGACCGTCTGCCGAGGCGTGAGCGTGATGACGTTCACGTCCATCACGGCCTCGACCGCGTCGCGGGTGCCGATGGTTTCCGGGAAGTGGTAGCCGGTGTCGAGGAACACCACGTCGACGCCGGGCAGGGCGCGGGAGGCGAGGTGCGCGACGACCGCGTCCTCCATGGAGGAGGTCACGCAGAAGCGGTCGCCGAAGGTCTTCGCCGCCCACTGGAGGATCTCCAGCGCGGAGGCGTCCTCCAGCTCACGGCCCGCCCGCTCGGCCAGTGCCCTGAGGCCGTCGGTCGTGCGCTCGTCCTGAACCGCCGTCATATCGGTTCCCCTCCCGTGGAGTTGGGCTGAAGTCCCTGGGCGAGCAGCCCGAGGAACTTCAACTGGAATGCGCGGTTGCACGCCCCGCATTCCCAGGCCCCGTGGCCCTGCTCGCCGGGACGCAGGTCCTCGTCCCCGCAGTAGGGGCAGTAGAAGGGTGCGGCGCGCTCGCTCACGACAGGGCCTCCTCGGAGGCCCGGGCCGCCCAGGCGGCGAAGCGCTCGCCCTCCTCGCGCTCGGCCTGGAAGCGCTTGAGGACGCGCTCGATGTAGTCCGGCAGGTCCTGTGCCGTGACCTTGAGGCCGCGCACCTTGCGGCCGAAGCCGGCCTGCAGGCCCAGGGCGCCGCCCAGGTGCACCTGGTAGCCCTCGACCTGCTCGCCGTGCTCGTCGAGCACGAGCTGGCCCTTGAGGCCGATGTCCGCGGTCTGGATGCGGGCGCAGGCGTTGGGGCAGCCGTTGAGGTTGATGGTGAGAGGCTCGTCGAAGTCGGGGAGGCGGCGCTCCAGTTCGTCGATGAGCGCGGCGCCGCGCGCCTTCGTCTCGACGATGGCGAGCTTGCAGAACTCGATGCCGGTGCAGGCCATGGTGCCGCGGCGGAAGGTGGAGGGACGGGCCGTGAGGTCGAGCGCCTCCAGGGACTCCACCAGGGAGTCGACCTGCGCCTCCTCGACGTCGAGGACGATCATCTTCTGTTCGACCGTGGTGCGCACCCGGCCCGAGCCGTGCGCCTCCGCCAGGTCGGCGACCTTGGTCAGGATCGTGCCGTCGACCCGGCCGACGCGCGGAGCGAAGCCGACGTAGTAGCGGCCGTCCTTCTGCCGGTGCACGCCGATGTGGTCGCGCCAGCGGCCGGCGGGCTCGGCGGGCGCCGGACCGTCGGTCAGCTTCCGCTTCAGGTACTCGTCCTCCAGCACCTGCCGGAACTTCTCCGCGCCCCAGTCGGCGACCAGGAACTTCAGGCGGGCGCGGTTGCGCAGCCGGCGGTAGCCGTAGTCGCGGAAGATGGAGATGACGCCCTCGTAGACGTCGGGCACGTCCTCGATCGGCACCCAGGCGTTCAGCCGCACCCCCAGCTTGGGGTTGGTGGACAGACCGCCGCCGACCCACAGGTCGAAGCCCGGCCCGTGCTCGGGGTGCTCGACGCCGACGAACGCCACGTCGTTGATCTCGTGGACGACGTCCTGCACCGGCGACCCGGAGATCGCGGTCTTGAACTTGCGGGGGAGGTTCGAGTACGCCGGGTTGTTCAGCACCCGGCGCTTCATCTCCTCCAGAGCCGGTGTGCCGTCGATGATCTCGTCCTCGGCGATGCCCGCCACGGGGGAGCCGATCATCACGCGGGGCGTGTCGCCGCAGGCGGTCACCGTGGACAGGCCGACGCCCTCCAGCCGGTTCCAGATCTCCGGCACGTCCTCGATCCGGATCCAGTGGTACTGGACGTTCTGCCGGTCGGTGATGTCGGCCGTGCCGCGCGCGAACTCCTGCGAGATCTCGCCGACGACGCGGAGCTGAGCGGTGGTCAGCGCGCCGCCGTCGATGCGGACGCGGAGCATGAAGTAGCGGTCGTCCAGCTCCTCCGGCTCCAGGATCGCGGTCTTGCCGCCGTCGATGCCCTGGCGGCGCTGGGTGTACAGCCCCCACCAGCGCATACGGCCGCGCAGATCGCCCGGGTCGATCGAGTCGAAACCCCGCTTGGAGTAGATCGTCTCAATGCGCGTCCGCACATTGAGACCGTCGTCGTCCTTCTTGGTCTGTTCGTTGCCGTTGAGCGGGGTGAAGTGTCCGGCCGCCCACTGGCCCTCGCCGCGGTGACGGCTCACCTTGCGGCGCGGGGTCGCGGCAGCGGGGTTGGGTGGCGTGGCGGCCATGGTTGACACACGTCCTTCAAGGCAGGAGCAGGTGGGGTCGGCGCGTGGCGCCGTCGACGAGGGGGTGGTCGGGTAGCGGACGGGGCGGCTCTGACCTGCGCGCACGGCGCACGGCCTGCGGAGGCATACGTGAGACACGTGTGCGCGTCATTGCGCGGGAGCGGGGTGAACGCGGGTGTTGCGGAGGTGCTGGAGGGTGCTCTCAGCGGCCCGGACAGATGGCGCTGGACATGCGGCCGAGGTCGACGTGCCGCCGACTCACCAAGGCAATTCCAGTTCCAGGCATGACGGAAGCGTGGCACGGCGATCTGTGACTGGTCCAGCTTAATCCAGAATATGGACACCCTTGTCCCGTACAGCGAGACAAGGGTGTCGTGGGTCACAGGCGTGCCGCGTCCGGCGTGGCACGGCTGAAAAGGGACGTGTCGGCGCAGGTCAGGCGGGGAAGGCCCCGGGCCACGGACCCGGAGTGGCCACGTCCGCCTCCTCCTCCACCTTGGTGTCGAACAGGCGGAAGCCGCGCCGCTGGTAGTTGTCCATGGCGTACTCGCCGTCCTTGCTGCAGGTGTGCAGCCAGACCCGCTTGGTGGTGGCCAGGCCCGGCCACCGCTCGGCCAGGTCCCAGGCGCGGGCGGTGCCGTACGACAGGAGGTGGCCGCCGATGCGCCGGCCGCGGAAGGCCGGGATCAGGCCGAAGTACTCGATCTCCACGACGCCGTCGTCGCCCGGGGACAGCTCCACGTATCCGGCGGGTGTGCCGCGGTCGAGGGCGACCCAGGTCTCCACACCCGGGCGCTCCAGGTGCTCCTGCCAGCGCGCGTAGCTCCAGCCGAGCCGGTCCGTCCACCGGATGTCGCCGCCGACCGAGGCGTACAGGAAGCGGCTGAACTCGGGGGAGGGCACCTCGGAGCGGACGATCCGGACGTCCCCCTCCGGTGCGGCGGCCGGCAGCAGGTCGGTCGGCGCCGTCTGCTCCAGGGACCAGGTGGTCACGGCGATGTTGGTCATGCCGGTCAGGGAATCATCCGCTTCGCGGGTCTGTCGATCCCCGGCCCGGGCGGCCGGGGGGGCGACGCCTGGGACGGCGTGCGTCAGTCGAGCGCGTCCTCGATCGACGACAGCGGCAGCGCGAACAGCATGCGGCCGGACTGGGACCAGACCTCGCCGGTCGGCGCCGAGTACGACAGCGAGCCCGCCGGCCCGCTCCAGCACTGCTGCGACCGGTCCGCGCCGCACTCCGCCGCCCGCGCGCCCTTCGCGTCCTGGCGCCACAGCGTCCCGCGCCCGTCCTGGCCCCCGGCCGCGCGCCCCAGGTACCAGTCGGTCCCCGCCGCACCGGGCGGGCGGTGCGACAGCACGCCGCCGACCTCGGCCGCACCGGTCTCGTACGCCTCCACCGCGTTCACGTGCCCGCCGGAGTCCGTGACGGGCAGGCCGCCGCGCTCGGGGTCGGCGGAGGAGCGCAGCGAGTAGCGCCACAGGCGGGCGGGCCGGTCGCCGTCCGCGTTCACGTGCTCGCCCGCCACCAGGCTGTCGGGCGTCGTGCCGCGGTCCAGGGAGAGGGCGCCGGGACGGGCCGCGCCGTCGGTGTCGGGGAGCCGGTAGGAGGCGATGGCGGGCAGCACGTACCGGTGGCCGCCCGCCGCCCAGCCGCCGGGCACACGGCCGACGGCGTCCGCCGCGGCGGTGGCGCGCTGCACCCGTTGCACGTCGTACACGTACAGCGCGTCGCGGTCCCCGGCGGCGGCGGTGACCAGCAGCTTGTCCTGGTACCAGACCATGCCGGTGACGGGGGAGGCGAGTCCCCGGTAGTCGTGGCCGCCGTCGACGGGGACGGCGAGGAGCGCCGAGGTGTAGGCGAGCCGGCCGGGGTCGTCGGCGTCGACGAAGGAGACCCGGGCGAGTCCGCCCTGGGGGGTGCCGTCGTCGCGGGACCAGGCGGAGAGGACGACGCGGTGGCCGTCCCAGCGGCCGTCCGCCTCGGCGTCGGCCGAGGTGGTGACCGCGCCGGGGCGCCAGCCGTCGGTGTCGGCCCGGTCCCAGCAGTAGGCGCGGGTCGCGGCGGGGGAGACCGGCAGGGCCTCGCGCTCCCGGGCCGTGCAGTCGTCGCCGTCGCGCAGGCTGTGGTCGGCGGAGTCCAGGACGGTGTCGACGCCCACCGGGTCGCCCATCGACGCGGAGAGCCGGTCGAGCCAGGACGTCGGCACCCGGTGCTCGGTCAGCCGCAGCGCCGCGGTGTCGGCGGCGGAGGTGAGGGGCTTGAGGGCGCCGGGGTCGTCGGCCACGGTGGCCTGCGAAGCGCTGATCAGCGTGGCCGCGCCGGTCAGCGCGAGGGCCGCACCGGTCAGGGCCGCGCGCAGCGCCCTGCCCCGTCTGCGCCGGCGGTGTCTGCCGCGCTGCTTCATACAACCTCCACGGACACCGGACCAACTGTGCTCGACGGTGGACGCGTTGACCGTGGAGCGGATGAGGCGGTCCGTAGAGGATGCTACGACAGACGGACGGTCCGGTGGGCGCAGACGATGCAAATATGCGGAATCGACCCGTCTTCACGGCCGTCCGGGCCGCCGTGCCGCCGGGCGAGGGAGCGCCTCGCCCGGGTGGGGCGGCCTGGCGCAGGGGAGTTGGCGAGGAAGGCGCGGCCGGGGAGCGGCTGCGGCCGCACCGGCACGGGGTGCCGCACACGACCGACCGAGGGGGCGGCGTCACTGTGCCGCTCCCCGTTGCGGGCAGTCGGCGTCACCTTCGGGCAGTCCGCGTCACCGTGCCGCTCCCCGGCGAGGGCGGCCCGCGCTTCCCCGGGCCCGGCAGTCCGCGCCCCCGGGCCGGGCGGCCCGCGTCACCGCAACGCTCCCGCCGCCGCCCGCTCGTCACCGCACCGCTCCCGCCGCCGCCCGTTCCTCCGTCACCGCCGGGGCGGTGGAGTGGGGGAGGAGGTCGCGGGGGTCGGGCGGGAGGAGGACCTCGATCTCCGCGTCCTCGCAGAAACGATACGGCCGGTGTTCGAGATAGGCCCCCAGATACCGGCGCACCCGCGACATCTCCGCCCGTACCGTCACCGTGCGGGCCGGGTCGCCGAACATGTCCTCGGCCAGCCCGGCGGCGCTGCGGCCACCCCGGTGCACCGCCAGCAGGTACAGCAACTCCGCGTGCCGCGGGCTCAGTTCCCGCGCCCAGTCCTCCGCGCCGCCCAGCACCCGCACCGACCAGCGGCGCGACTGGGCGAGGTCCAGCACGATCCGGACGGAGCCCCGCGGCGCCGGCCCCGCCGCGGCCCGCACCAGCCAGCCCTCCGCCAGCGGCTCCACCGTGCACGCCCCGAACCCCGGCAGCCACCGCACCCCCGCCTCCGGCGACCTGGGCAGCACCACCCGCTCCAGGTACGGCATCCCGGTCACCGCCGCCGTCCAGCCGTCGCGGTCCGCCACCAGCGCCCGCCCCTCCAGCCGGGCCAGCACCGGCGCCGCCACCGCCCGCAGCCGTTCGAGGGACTGCGTGTGCAGCTCCCGCAGCCTGGCCTGAGCCAGCTTGGCCACCGAGTCCACCCACGCCAGCGTCGCCGGATGCACCGTCTCCAGCGGCCCGCTCACGTCGACCACGCCGAGCAGGCGTCCGTTGCGCGGGTCCGTGATCGGCGCCCCGGCACAGGTCCAGGTGGCCTGGGACCGCACGAAGTGCTCGGAGGCGAAGACCTGTACGGGCCGCCGGGTCACCGCCGGCGTCCCCAGGCCGTTGGTGCCGACCACCTCCTCCCGCCAGTCCGCGCCGAGTTCGAACCCGAGCCCGTCCGCCCGGCGCAGCACCCGCGCGCTCCCCTCCCGCCAGAGCACCCGGCCGTCCTCGTCCGCGACCACCATGATGTGGTGCGCCACGTCGGCGACGGACAGCAGCGCCTCCCGCAGTACCGGCAGCACGTGCCGCAACTCCGAGGACTCGCGCCGCCGCCGCACCTCCTCCGGTGCCAGCAGTCCGGAGCGGAAGTCGTGCTCCGGGTCGACCCCGCTGCGCAGCATCCGGTCCCAGGACTGCTCGATCACCGGCCGCGGCGCCACCGGGGCTCGCCCGCCGGAGAGCCGCGCGGAGCGGACCTCGCTGAGCATCCGGGCCGCGCGCGCCGTGTCGACGGCGGCGAACTGCGTCACGTCCATGGGCGAGAGCGCCAAGGGACCCCGTCCTTCCGGAAGCCGAATGTCCGTCTCATCCTGACCGGTTGCCCACCCCCGGCGGGCACAGTCCGCACACAGCCGACCGCAAGTTGCAACCCCCTGCAACCCTGGTGGACGACTTCGCGCATGGCCAGACTTGAACCACGCCGTCCCGAGCGGCGTACGCGGCCCGAACAGGCCCGTGTGGCGGGGGTGGTGCCGTGTCGGCGCAGCACCACCCCCGCGCCACGCGGCCGGAATCAGACCATCGGCCGGGCCCGCTCCACCACCGCCGCGAGATCCAGGGTCGGCGGCAGCGTGCCGAACGCCGCGCCCCCGTCGCCGCCCAGCCGCGAGGCGCAGAACGCGTCGGCGACCTCCGGCGGCGCGTACCGGACCAGCAGCGCGCCCTGCAGCACCAGCGCCAGCCGCTCCGCCAGCCGCCGCGCCCGCCCCTCGCCGTCCGCGAGGTCGGCCAGTTCCGTCAGCAGCCCGCGGATCGCCGCGTCCAGCCGGTGATCGGCCCCCCGCGCCGCGCCCACCTCGGTCAGATACGCGTCCAGCGTCGCCGGCTCCCGCCCCAGCGCCCTCAGCACGTCCAGCGCCTGCACGTTCCCGGCGCCCTCCCAGAGCGAGTTCAGCGGCGACTCGCGCACCAGCCGGGGCATCCCGGACTCCTCGACGTACCCGTCGCCGCCCAGGCACTCGGCGGCCTCAAGCGCCACCGGCGCACACCGCTTGGTCACCCAGTACTTGGCCGCCGGTACCGCGAGCCGCAGCAGCGCCCGCTCCCGCTCGTCACCGGCCTCGGCGGCGTCGTGGGCCGCCGCGAGCCGCAGGCCGAGCGCCGTGGCCGCCTCCGACTCGACCGCCAGGTCCGCCAGGACGTTGCGCGTCAGCGGCTGGTCGGCCTGCTTCGCGCCGAACGCCTCCCGGTAGGCGCAGTGGTGCACCGCCTGCGCCACCGCCTGCCGCATCAGCCCCGCCGAGCCCAGCACGCAGTCCAGCCGGGCCACCGCCACCGCCTCGAGCACGGTGGCCACCCCGCGCCCCTCCTCGCCGACCCGGCGCGCCCAGGTCCCGGCGAACTCCACCTCGGCGGTGGCGTTGGACCGGTTGCCCAGTTTGTCCTTGAGTCGCTGGAGCAGAAAGGCGTTGCGGGTGCCGTCCGCCAGCACGCGCGGCACCAGGAAGCAGGTCGGGCCACCGAGCGCCCGCGCCAGCACCAGGAAGCCGTCCGACATCGGCGCCGAGCAGAACCACTCGTGCCCGCGCAGCTCGTACGTCCCGTCCTCGGCCAGCGGCCGCGCCGACGTGCTGCTCGCCCGTACGTCGCTGCCCCCCTGCTTCTCCGTCCCGCCCGACCCGAACAGCACGCCCGCCTTCCGGTGCGCCGGCCGCAGTTCCCGGTCGTAGACCCGGGAGGTCAGCCGGGGCTCCCACTCGGCGGCCAGCGCCGGGTCGGTGCGCAGGGCCGGCACCGCCGCGTGGGTCGTCGACAGCGGGCCGCAGACGCCCGCCTCCACCTGCGTCCACAGCACGAACGCCGCCGCGCGCCGCACCTGCCCGCCGGGCCGGGACCAGGCGTCGGTCAGGCCCGTGGAGACACCCTTGCCCAGGAGCCGGTGCCAGGCCGGGTGGAAGCCGACCTCGTCGATCCGGTGCCCGTAGCGGTCGTGGGTGCGCAGCACCGGGGGATTCACTTCGGCCTGCGCACCCCACTCCTGGATCTGCGGCGCCCCGCAGGCGAGGCCCGTCCCCGACAGCTCGGCCAGGGCCTCCTCGCGCAGCTCCGCCGGCAGATGCCGTCCGACCGCCTCCGCCAGGGCCCGGTCGGAGGTGAAGACGTCGTAGCCGGTCAGCGGCGGCGCCTGATTCGTCACGGTGTGGGTACTGCCTGCCATGGACGTGAACCTACCGCGCCGCGCGGCCCCGGCGGGCCCGGTCCGCGAACAGCGGCATCCGCGGATGAGTGCCCGTCGCCGCGCCGGATACCTTTAGGGCGTGCAGCCAGCAAGTGACTCCCCCGAACGGCCCTCGGGCCGGCTCCACCGTGTCCGGGTTCTGTACCGCAACGTCTCCAAACGCAAGACCGCCTGGCTGCTGCTCAAGGACACGGTCAACTCGTGCATGGAGTACCGCATCCTCGGTCTCGCCGCCGAGGCCGCGTTCTTCACCCTGCTCTCGGTGCCGCCGCTGCTGCTGAGCCTGCTCGGACTGCTCGGCTACGTCGACTCCTGGATCGGCGCCGACACCACCGAGAGCCTGCGCAACAACATCCTGGACGCCTCCCGCGCGGTGCTCTCCGAGAAGGGCGTCAAGCAGATCACCGAGCCGATACTGGACGACGTGATGAAGGGGGGCCGGCCCGACGTCATCTCCATCGGCTTCCTGTTCGCCCTGTGGTCGGGCTCCCGCGCGGTGAACGTCTTCATCGACACGATCACCGTCATGTACGGCCTGGACGGCGTCCGGGGCATCGTCAGGACCCGCCTGATGGCCTTCCTCCTCTTCATCGTGGCCCTGCTGATCGGATCGGTCGCGCTGCCGCTGATGGTGGCGGGACCGGACGCCGTGGTGCGCGTCGTGCCGTGGTCGACGACGGTCGTCCAGGTCCTGTACTGGCCGGTCGTCATCATCCTGTCCGTGGCCTTCCTGACCACGCTGTACCACGTGTCCGTGCCCGTGCGCTCCCCGTGGATCGAGGACGTCCCCGGCGCACTGGTCGCCCTCGCCATGTGGGTCCTGGGCAGCTTCCTGCTGCGCATCTACCTCACCAGCACCGTCGAGGGCCCCACCATCTACGGCTCCCTGGCCGCGCCCGTCGCCGTACTGCTGTGGATCGGCGTGTCGGCGTTCGCCGTGCTGGTCGGCGCGGCGGTCAACGCGGCCATCGACCGGGTGTGGCCGGCCGCCGCGACGGCGGCGGCCCGCGAGGCCAACGAGCGGCTGCGCCAGGCCCAGGTCGCCGAGTACGTGGCCCGCACCTCGGCGAACGGCGGGGGCGACCCCGACATGCCCTCCGAGTTCCCCGAACGCTGGTCCCGCTTCCTGCCCCCCGAGGACGTCACGGCCCGCCTGCGCACCCACGCGAAGAACCAGCCGCCCGCGAACCACGGCCGGCCCCCCGAGCACCACGACGAGGGCCACGGCCACGGCAGGCCGGAGGCATCGTAGGACCCTGACCCGGACCCCGCGACCCGCCCACCGCGGTCCCGGGGCCGCCCCCCCCGCGGCCGTCCGCCCGGGACGGCTCACGCCGCCGGCTGCTCCCGCCAGGTGCCCGCCCGCACACCCTCGCGCACGAACTCCCGGAAGTCCCCGGGCTCGCGGCCCAGCACCCGTCCCACGCCGTCCGACAGGCGGGCGTTGCGCCCGTCGAGCAGCGAGGCGAACAGCCCCACCAGGAACCCGGCCTCCTCCTCCGGTATGCCGAACCCGGTCAGGACCTCGCCGTACTCCTTCGGCGACACGGCCCGGTACGTCAGCGCACGGCCCGTCTCCCGCGCGATCTCCGCGACCGCCGCACCGAACGTGAGCAGCCGCGGACCCGAGACCTCCAGCACCCGGCCGGCGTACCGGTCGCCGGAGGTCAGCACCGCCACCACCACGTCCGCCACGTCCCGCAGGTCCACGAACGGCTCCGCGACCCCGCCCGCCGGGAACACCAGCTCTCCGTGCGCGCGCAGCCCCTCGACCAGCGGGCCCTCGCTGAAGTTCTGCGCGAACCACGCGGCCCGCACCACCGTCCACCGCGCACCCGACGCCGCCAGCGCCTCCTCCGCGGGCCCGGCCTGCTCCTCCCCCCGCGCCGACAGCAGCACCAGCCGCCGCACCCCGAGCCCCACCGCCTCCCGCGCCAGCGCCCCGACCGCCTCGGCGGCGTCGGGGGCACCGATGTTGCTCGGGTGCACCAGGTACGCGGCGTCGGCGCCGCGCAGGGTGTCCGCCCAGGTCGAACGGTCGCCCCAGTCGAACCCCGTGGCCCGGGAAGCGGCCCGTACGGTCAGCCCGGCGGCCCGCGCCGCCTCGGCCACCCGCCGTCCGGAACGCCCGGTCGCCCCCGTGACCACCACGGTCATGTCCCGCACCGCGCTCCCGGCCGCCGCCGTCCCCGCCGCGGCCCGTGCCGTGCCCGTCCGTGCAGTCCCCGTTTCTGCCGTGCCCGCCGGTGCCGCGCCCGCCCGCGTCTTGTCCGCCGGTGCCGTGTGCGTCCGTGTCGTGTTCGTCTGCGTCATGACGACGAGTCAACCGCCGGGCGGGCCGCCCGCCCATCGCCGAGAGGCTCGCCCGCATGCGCGTGCGTCTAGGCTCTCGGCATGGACGCACTCGCCGGAATGCTGGAGGGCCCGCGTGCCCGAGGGGCCTTCATGATCCGTGCCTGTTTCGATCCGCCCTGGGCGGTGCGTGTGGAGGACCGGGCGCCGCTGACGGTGATGCTGGTGGTCCGCGGCGACGCCTGGATCGTCCCGGACACCGGGGAGCGGCTGCGGCTGCGGGCCGGGGACCTGGCCATCGCGCGCGGCCCCGACCCGTACCTGTGCGCCGACGACCCCGCCACCGCCCCGCAGGCGGTGATCCTGCCGGGCGGGGAGTGCAGCTACCCCGACGGACGCCCCCTCAACGGCTCGATGGACCTCGGCGTACGCACCTGGGGCGACCGCGCCGACGGCGAGGTGGTCGTCCTCATCGGCACCTACCTGGTGCGCGGCGAGATAGGCGGCCGCCTCCTCGACGCCCTGCCCCCACTGCTGTCCCTCACCGCCGAGGCGTGGGACAACCCCCTCACGCCCCTGCTGATGAACGAGGTCACGCGCGACGAGCCGGGGCAGGAGGTCGTCCTGGACCGGCTCCTGGACCTGCTGGTGATCGCCGCGCTGCGGTCCTGGTTCGCCCGGCCCTCGGCCGAGGCACCCGCCTGGTACCGGGCCATGGGCGACCCGGTCGTCGGCCGGGCGCTGCGGCTGGTCCAGGACGACCCGGCGCACCCGTGGACCGTCGCGGCCCTCGCCGCCGCGGCCGGGGTCTCCCGCGCCGCGTTCGCCCGCCGCTTCACCGACCTGGTCGGCGAGCCGCCCATGGGCTACCTCACCGGCTGGCGCCTCGCCCTGGCCGCCGACCGGCTGCGCGACAGCGAGGACACCCTCGGCACCATCGCCCGCCGGGTCGGCTACGGCAGCGCCTTCGCCCTGTCCACCGCCTTCAAGCGGGTCTACGGCGTCAGCCCGCAGGAGTACCGGACCGCGTCCGCGGCCCCGGTCCCGCCGTCGGCGCCCTCTGCGGCTCCGGCCCCGTCCCCGGCGTAACCTGGCACGCGTGTACGCGGAACGGGCGTCCCGGCTGGCCGGCGCGGTGCTGTGGACCAGCACCCCGACCGGGCCCGGCACGGGACGCGTGCTGCCCGACGGCTGCATGGACCTGCTCTGGCACGACGGCCGGCTCCTGGTCGCGGGCCCCGACACCCGCGCCTACGTCACCGAGGGCGCCCGGGGCCCCTGGGCGGGCGTCCGCTTCTACCCCGGCACCGCGCCCGCCCTCCTCGGGGTGCCCGCCGCCGAGCTGCGCGACCGCCGCGTCGACCTCGCCGACCTCTGGCCTGCCGCCCGCGCCCGTCGGCTGACCGCGCGGGTGAACGCGGCCCCCGACCCGGCGACCGGCCTGGAGGAGGCCGCGTTGTCCCGGGCCGCCGACGCCGGTCCCCCCGACCCGCTGCCGGCCCGGATCGTCGCCGCCCTGGAAGCGGGCCGCCCGGTCGCCGCGACCGCCGACGAACTCGGCATCGGCGCACGCCGGCTGCACCGCCGTTCCCTCGCGGCCTTCGGCTACGGACCCAAGACGCTGGCCCGCGTGCTGCGCCTGCAGCGTGCCCTCGCCCTGGCCCGCAGCGGTACGCCCCTCGCCGAGACCGCAGCCCGTACCGGCTACGCGGACCAGGCCCATCTGGCGCGGGACGTCCGGGAGCTGGCGGGCGCGACGCCGGGCGAGCTACTGCGCGGGCAGCGGCGCGAACAGGTCGACGCCGTGCCCGTCGGGGTCGTGGACGACGGCGTACCGCTGGCCCCAGAAGGCGTCCCAGGGCGCCCGTTCGCCGTGGCACCCGGCGCCGGTCAGCTCCGCGTACAGGGCGTCCACCTCGGCCGGCGTGTCGCACAGCAGGGCGAGTGAGTGCCGGCCGCCGCCGGCCGGCGGTTCCCAGCCGGGCGTGAAGGAGCGGACGGACTCCTCGGTGTCGAGCAGCAGCCGGATGCCGCCGGGCAGCCCCGCCTCGGCGTGCGGTTCCTTCCCGGCCCCCTCGGGGAACGCGAAACCGAGCCGGCGGTAGAAGGCCACGGAGGCGGCCATGTCGGAGACGATGAGGCTGATGGCGTCGAATCGTGCGGTCATGCGGTCACCGTAGGCGGGGCGCACGCGCCCGGTCTTGAAGAAAACGGACACCCGGACGTCGCGCCCGGGCCCGCGCACCGTGTCTCAGATGCTCCTCAAGTCCGTTGAAGGCAAGCGGCGCAGGGCCGATCATGGCCGTATGTTCGGACGACTCGCCCCACCGGAACTCAACGTCCTCCTCCTGCGCGACACGGACCTGGCCGCCCGCGGCATCCGCCAGGCGCTCGTCGAGGCGACGCCCGAGGAACGGCCCGGACTGGAGCGCGCCGCCGCCCTGGTCGAGCAGGCCGCCGCGGCCTCCGACGCGGAGCTGCTCGCCCGCTGGGTCCACGAACGCCTCGCCGCGGCCGGTCACGAGGGCCCCGTCGACTCCGTCCACGCGGTCAAGGCCCTGCGCGCGACGACCCCCGGCCTGAGCCTGCGCCAGGCCGTCAGGCTGACGAAGGACGCCGCGGCGCACGGCCCTTAGAGGGCTCCGGAGGTGTTCTCCCACTCCTCGCGGAGCATGCCGAAGAGCACGCCGTCGTAGCGCTTGCCGTCCAGCAGTACGGCCGACCGGCGGCGGCCCTCCTCGCGGAAGCCCAGCCGGGTGAAGGCGCGCACGGCGCGTTCGTTGCCGCTCCAGGTGTCCAGCTCCAGCCGGTTGAGGGGGTAGGCGCCGAACAGGTGGTCCACGAGCAGCCGCAGCGCGTCACTGCCGTGTCCCGACCCCCAGAACTCCCGCTCGCCGATGGTGACTCCGAGCGTGGCCACCCCGGCGTACGGGTCCAGGTCCCGGTAGTCGGCCATGCCGATCACCCTGCCGCCGGTGCGGTCCTCGACGGTGAACACGGCCGACTCGCGCGGGTTCAGGCGCAGCATGGTGTCGAAGCCGAGGGCGACCGCCTCCGCCGTCACCGGGCCGAAACCCGGGTCGCCCGCCGTGGCCCAGCGCACGACCTCGGGATCGTTGCGCCACCGCAGGTGGTGCTCCGCGTCCTCGGAGCGCAGCGCGCGCAGCCTGACCAGAGCACCTTCGAACTTATCTTCGAGCATCGTGCCACCCTAATCGATCACGAACCGCCCGAGCCGCGCACACCCGTGCGGCAGGATGGCCGCATGAACCGTCACGCGCGCCTCCTGCCGGTGCTGTTGCTGACCCCGCTGCTGCTCACGGCCTGCGGCACCGAGAAGGCGGACACCGGCCGGCCCTCGGGTTCCCCGTCCGCTGCGGCGCCGGCCGGCACGGGTGAACTCGTGGCCCGCGCCCGGGAGATGGGCACCGCCCCCGAGCTGGTCCACGTCACCGAGGCTCCCGGCTTCACCCTGGCCCAGCAGTCCGTCGGGGTCCTCGGCGACGACGGCTTCTCCGCCACCTGGGTCGAGGACGGGACCGACGCGCTGCTGCTCCTCGCCGTCGAACGGGGCACGATCACCGCCGCCACCTGCCCCCGGCAGCCCGTCGGCGGCCTGCCCGGCGAGCACACCACCTGCGAGCGGGACGGCGACGCCTGGTACCGCACCGGTGCCGGACGCCACGAGTACGCCCGGCCCGAGCAGGGTTACGTCGTCCGCGTCTCCGCCGAGACGGACGCCGTACCGCGCGACGTCCTGCGCGCCGCCGCCCTCGCCGCCCACCGGCCCGACGCCGCCGGGACCGACCGCCTCCCGCCCTCCGCCGACCCCGCGCCCACCCCGCCGGTCGAGCGCGGCGACCTGCCCCGGTACGGCGACGGGGCACCCCGCAACCACGTGGACGAGGGCGGCTGACCGGCTACGCCGTGAACGCGGCCACCGTGTCGAGTCCCGCCTGCCGCAGGGTCCGGTGGACGGCCGGGCGGGCGCCCCGGACGGTCAGGGAGACCGGCTCCGGCGTCCTGGTCACCGTCCGCAGCAGCGCGTACGCGCAGGCCAGATCGATGTGCTCCAGGCCGCTCATGTCCAGGGTCCAGGCCCCCGGCTCCCGCAGCCGCGGGTCGAGCAGCAGCTCCTCCAGCAGGCCCAGCGCGGGCGCGTCCAGGGTCCCGGAGAAGGCCAGCACCGCCTGCCGCCCGCCGGCCTCGGCGATCCTCACCGGTGCGTCCCTCACGACAGCCTCCTCGGTCGCTCCTCGCGTGCGTGGCGTGCCTGGTGTCCATTGTCCCCCCCCGGCGCGGCGCGAGAGGGCCCGGAATAGATCCGCACCGTGCGGCGCTGTGCATGACGCGGTACGAACAGTGCGGCGAAGGGCTGGTGGGCACATGCGGTCAGGCCAGACGGACCCCGTGGTCAGAACGGTGCACGGGGCGGTACGCGGCAGGTACGAGCACGGCGTCGCCGTCTTCCGGGGCATCCCCTACGCGGCGCCCCCCTTCGGTCCGGGCCGGTTCCGCCCGCCCCTGCCCCCCGAGCCCTGGGACGGCGTCCGCGACGCGGGCTCCTTCGGCCCCACGGCACCCAAACCGCCGTACTCCGAGGCCTTCGCCCGGTACCTCTCCGACCCCTCGATCGCCGGCGACGACTGCCTCAACCTCAACGTCTGGACCCCCGAACCGGGCCCCGGCGCCCGTCTGCCGGTCCTGGTCTGGCTGCACGGCGGCGCCCTGACCAGGGGCTCCTCCGCCGTACCCGTCTACGACGGCCACACCTTCGCCCGGGACGGGGTGGTGTGCGTCTCGGTCAACTACCGACTGGGTGTGGAGGGCTACGGACTGTTCCCGGACGCGCCCGCCAACGCCGGCCTGCGCGACCAGATCGCCGCCCTCCGGTGGGTGCGGGACTCCGTCGCCGCCTTCGGGGGCGACCCGGGCCGGGTCACCGTCGCGGGCCAGTCCGCGGGCGCCATCAGCACCGGCGCGCTCCTGGCCGCACCCCAGGCCCGGGGGCTGTTCCGGCGGGCCGTGCTCCAGAGCGGCGCGCCCGAGGCCACCGACCGCGACAAGGTGCGGCGCATGGTCCGCCGCATGGCCTCCCGGCTCAAGATCCCCGCCACCGCCGAGGCCTTCGCCGCCGCCGACCGCGACCAGCTCCTGCGGGCCCAGGCCGAGGTGGGCAGGTTCAGCAGCCCCGTGCTCGGCGGCCCGGGCTTCGGTCTCGTCGTCGACGGCGACGTGCTGCCCCGCGATCCGCTGGAGGCGCTCCTCGACGGCGGCGCGTCCCCCGACGTCGACCTCATGATGGGCTGGACCCGCGACGAGTACCGGCTCTGGCTCGTCCCCGGCGGCCTCCTCGAACGCGTCGACCGGCTCGGCGCCGTCGCCCTCGCGGGCGCCCGCGCCCGCTGCCACTGCGGCAACGAGGTGGTACGCGGCTACCGTGCGCTGCGCCCCGGCGCGGGGGCCGCCGAAACCGTGGGCCAGCTCGTCACCGACCACCTGCTGCGCATCCCGGTGCACCGCCTGGCCGACGCGCGGCCCGCACCCTCGTACGTCTACGAGTTCGCCTGGCCGTCCAACCTGCCCGATCTCGGCGCCTGTCACGCCCTGGAGCTGGGTTTCGTCTTCGACTCCGGCGACGGCCCCGACGCGCGCAGGCTCGCGGGCGAGGGCGCCCCGCAGGAGCTGGCCGACGCGATGCACGGGGCGTGGGTGCGGTTCGCTCGGTCCGGGGACCCCGGGTGGCAGGCCTGGGACGCCACGCATCCCGTACGGGTCTTCGGGGACGGCGCCCCGCACACGGTCCACGGTCCGCTGGACGCCGAGTACGCCCTGTGGAAGGCCGACGCCGGCCCGTCCCGGGTGACGCGGCCCAGGCGCCTGGTCCGGCGGTGACGTGGCCCGCCGGGCTCCGCGAGCGGGGCACCGCCCGCAGGACGCCGGGCTCCGCGTGAGGGAGCGGGAGCGCGGCGCGGCCCGACGGCATGTGTGCGCCGGTCCCGGGGACTGACGGGGCACCACCGTCTGCCCCCGGGGGCCTTCACCGAATCTCCTCGCCCCCTCACGCGCCGGGCGTCAGGCCCAGCAGCCGTTCACGGTCGCGGCGAGGCCGTCCATGGCGTCCTTGATGTCGCTCGGGTCGGCCGTCGAGTTGTTCTCGATGAAGGAGAAGATCCGCCAGTCGCCGTCGTCGGTCCGCGTGACACCGCTCAGGGCGATGGCGCCGGTGAGCGTGCCGGTCTTCGCCTGCACCTTGCCGATGGCGCACTCGGAGTTGGGGTCGTCGAAGCGGCCCCACTCCGGGCCCAGGCTGGCACCGGCCTCGCCGGCGACCGGCAGGCCCTCCAGGATCGAGCCCAGGGCGGGGGACTCCGTGATCGCGTCGAGGAGCTGGGCGAGGGTCGCGGCCGGGATGCGGTCGGCGCGGGAGAGGCCGCTGCCGTCGTGCATCTCGAAGTTGTCGAGGGAGATGCCGTACGAGCTGAGCACCTGGCGGACCAGCGCGGTGCCGCCCTCGAACGTGCCCGGCTTGCCCAGCTCCACCGCGGTCATCCGCAGCAGGGTCTCGGCGATGTTGTTGTCGCTGGTCTTGAGCATCTTCTTGACGATCTCCGACAGCGGCGCCGACTTGTGCTGCGCCACCGGGACGTCGGACTGCTTCGCCGTCGTGCGGGACACTTCGCCGCCGACCGTGATGCCCTGCGCGGCGAGCTTCTCGGCGAAGACCTTGCCCGCGTCGATCGACGTGTCCTGGACGGCGGCGCCGTCCACGACCAGCGAACGGACCGGCGCGACCTCGGTGGGGTAGTAGCCCTCGTTCCAGCCCTCGGCGAGGCTCGGGGCGGCGAACAGGCTGTCGTCCACCCGGACCTCGACGTCCGTCCGGCCCGCCGCCTTCAGCCCGTCGGCCGCGGTCCTGGCCAGCTCGGCGACGTCCTCACTCGTGAGGGTGCGGTCGCCGCCGCCGACGAGGGTGAGGGTGCCCTCGCCGTACACGACCTTGGTGGTGAACTCGTGGTTCGCGCCGAGCAGCGTGAGGGCCGTGGTGGCCGTGGCGAGCTTGGCGTTGGAGGCCGGCATGAGGGCCGTCGAGCCGTTGTGGTCCCACAGGGCGGTGTCCGACTCGGCGTCGAGCACGACGCCGCTGACGTCGGTGCCCAGCCGCTCGTCGGCAAGGCGCTCGTTGAGGTTCTTGACGAGCTGCGCGTCGTCGGCGGAGAGGTCGTCGACCGAAATGCCCTGCGCCTGGGCGGAGTTGCCGTCGGCGGCGAAGGCCGAGGTCCCGGCCAGCGTGGCGGAGGCCACGGGCACGGCCATCGCGAGCACGAGGGCCCGTCGCGCGCCGACGCGGCTCACTCTCGCCCTGCGGTGCCTGCGCCGACCGCCCGGCGTGAAGGTTTGGGTGGGGGTTTCGTCTGGCGTACCAGTCATGAAGTGAAGTCCAAAGATCGGTTACTTCGGTCTGTGGGGGTGAAGCGCTGGGCACGCTACCAGCCGTCATATGAACGGCCGGGACGGAAATCGACGGGGTGTGAATGTTGTGCGACCGAATTGGGGAAGGACTTTCCGGGCGCCTCCGGGAGAGGGTTTTTCCCGGTGCCTCACGGGCCTATTCCGTTGCCCTTTCGGGCGCCGGGGAGGAGGAGTCCGGGGCATCGTCCCGCCACAGGGCACGCAACACCCCGCCGCCGAACACCGCGAGGGCCACCACCGACCCGGCGGCGACGACCCGCCCGAGGCCCGAACCCGTCCCGCTCACCGGAACCGCGGCGGCGCCCACCACGACGCCCGCTCCCGCACAGGCGGCGACCGCCTCGGCCCAGACGCGGGCCCTCCCGCGTCCCCAACGCCACGGCCACGTCTCGCTCGTCACCAGGTAGGCGACCAGCAGAACGACCACACCGGCGCCTTCCCACCGGGGCGGGTCCGCGAAGGCCGCGATCACGACGACGGCACAGGCGAGCAGCGTGGTCCGTTGGCGCAGCAGCCGGCGGGTCCACCAGAAGAAGTGCAGCGAGGGCCGCTGGTCCACGGCGGGCGCCGCCCACGCGGCGACGACGACCGCGCAGCCGAGCAGGACCGCCTGCCCGGCCGTGGTCACCGTCGCCCACGGCCGCCACGCCGTCACCACGGCCGCCACCGCGACGACCCGGACCGGCAGGGTGCCGATCCAGTAGCCCAGGTACTCCCGGACGCCCACCCGCGTGTCCCGTGCCGTCATCCCGCGCGCCCCCTCCCGCCGACCCGCCCCGACAGCAGCGGCGCCAGCGCCGTGTCCAACGACTCGCCCGCGGGGCGCCGGAGCACCGGCACCCCGCTGTCCCGCAGGGCGAACCGCATCGCGTCGCGCTCCGCACGCCACAGGCGCAGGCCCAACGCGCCCGCCTCGTCGCCGGGTTCCACCTGCGGGTCGCCGCTCGGGATCTCCACGACGACCGGACGGCGGCCCCGCGCCTGGAGGTCACGCAGCACCGACAGGATCCGCGCGTCGCTGAGCGGCGTGAACACGTACACGAGCGCGCCCTCCGGCAGCGCGGGCGGCGGGACCTGCTCCAGCCCGTCCCCGCCGAAGCTGCGGTCCTTGCGGACGTCGAGGACGCTCTCGACGATGCGGTAGAACGTCGCGTCCCCGGTGCCCGGCGCGAGCCAGCGGGTGGTGCCGCCGGTCGAGACGACCCCCACCCGGTCGTGGGTGCGCAGGTAGGCACGGGTGAGCCCGGCGGCGGCGCGTACCGTCTCGTCCAGCGAGGACAGGCCGGTCACCGGGTCGAGGACGTCCCCGAACGCGTCGAGCAGCATCACCGTGTCGGCGGCCCGCTCGGCGGCGAACCGGTGCAGTTGCACGGACCCGCGCCGGGTCGTCGACGGCCAGTGGATGCGCCGCTGCCGCTCCCCGGGAACCCACGGCCCCACCCCGATGACCTCGACGCCCTCCCCGGACTGCGGGGTGGCGTGCTCGCCGAGCCGCTGCGGCAGCCGCACCGGGATCGGCGTGAACCTCGCCTGCGCGGGGTGCGGGAACACGGACACCTCGGCGGCCTCGACGCGCACGGTGCGGCGCACGGTGCCGCCGGGGTCGTACACGTCGAGGTCGACCGGGCCGAGCGACCAGCGGCCCCAGGTCAGCGCCGTGTGACGCAGGGTAACCGAGGAGCGGCCGACGACCACGTCGTCGAGGCGCAGGCCGGGGCCGAGCGTGACCCCGGGGTCGAGGCGTACCGCGTCCCCGTCGTGGGCCACCTCGATGCGGACGGTGACCGTGTCGCCCTCGAAGCAGCGCCTCGGCTCGACGGTCACCGACGTCTCGACGCGGCGGGCGTGGGCGCGGGGCAGCGCCAGGGCGAGCAGCACCAGCGGCGCCGCCGCGAGCGCGAGCAGCCACGCCCGGCCAAAGAGCAGCGCGGCGGCCAGCGCCACGGCGGCCACGGTCAGCAGGCGCAGCGTGCGCTCGCCCGGCCGCGGCCCGCCGGGCGGCGGCGACGGCGGCTGTGCCGGGGAGGTACGGCCCTCCAGCGCGCGCACCACTGCCGCGTTCGGCCGGGGCCGAGGGGCGGCGGCAGCGGGGACCGGCGCGGGTGGGGTCACGACGGCACCGCGGCCGTACGCCGCGTGGTCGGCGTACCGACGCTGTCGACGATCTCGCGCAGCACGTCGTCCGTGGACGTCTCGTGCACCCACATCTCCGGCCGCAGCGACACCCGGTGGGCCAGCGCGGGCACCGCCAGGTCCTTGACGTCCTCCGGGACGACGTAGTCGCGGCCGTCCAGCACGGCGCGGGCGCGCGCGAGCTGGACCAGGGCGAGTCCGCCGCGCGGCGAGGCGCCGATGCTGATGCGGGGGTGGTCGCGGGTCGCGCCGACGAGCGCGACGGCGTACTCCAGCAGGTCGTCGTCGATCTCCACCCGCTCCACGACGGCCCGCCAGGCCACCACGTCGTCCGGTCCCGCGAGCGGTTCGAGCACGGCCTCGGGCGCCGCCCGGTCGATCCGGGCCCGCAGCATCGCCAGCTCCTCCCGGGCGGCCAGGTACCCCATCCGCACCCGCAACTGGAACCGGTCGAGCTGGGCCTCGGGGAGGGAGTACGTGCCCTCGTACTCCACCGGGTTGGCGGTCGCGATCACCAGGAACGGGTCGGCGAGCGGCCGGGTCGCGCCGTCCACCGTCACCTGCGACTCGGCCATCGCCTCCAGCAGCGCCGCCTGCGTCTTGGGCGGCGTCCGGTTGATCTCGTCGGCGAGCAGGAGGTGCGTGAAGACCGGGCCGGGGTGGAACACCATCTCGCCGGTGCGCTGGTCGTACAGCGGCGTGCCGGTGACGTCGGAGGGCAGCAGGTCGGGCGTGAACTGGATGCGGCGGAAGTCCAGGCCGAGCGTGGTGGCGAAGGAGCGCGCGAGCAGCGTCTTGCCGAGACCCGGCAGGTCCTCGACCAGGACGTGCCCGCCGGCCAGCACGGCCAGCATCACGTGTTCGAGCGCCTGCGGCTTGCCGACGACGGCACGGCCGATCTCGCGCAGTACGGCACCGGCCTGCTCGCCGACCTGTTCTGCGGTGCGGAGCCCGGGCGTGGAGGCAGTCGTCACTTCGCTTCGTCCTTACCTGTACGGGGGTCACGGGGGCGGGGTGTGCCCAGTGCTTCGAGCCGGTCGACGAGACGGCGCAGGACGTCGACGGGCACCTCGCCCTTGGATCCGGCGCCCGGCGGCACGGGCCCCAGCCACGGCCACAGGTCGGGGCCGATCAACTCGGCCGCCCGCTCGGGCTGGTGCTCCAGGGACACGTGGTGGTGCTCGGCGAGCACGGCGGCGTAGAGGTGACGCAGCTCGGGCCGGAGCACCGCGCGGTAGTAGGTGGTGCCGTCGGGTCCGGTGGAGGTGACCACGTTCCGGCGCCACTCGCCCATGCCCGGCACTCGAGTCTGCAACAGCCGCACCTCGTCCCGGTGGCCGGAGTCGAGGGTGCCCGCCCCGACGGCGTACCGGGCGACGAGCAGGGCCGCGGCGACGAGCAGCGCCACCAGGGCGCCCGCCGCCTCCGGGCCGTCCAGGAGCAGGACGAGCAGGGCGCCCGAGCCTGCGACCGCGCCCGCGAGCGCTCCGAGCCGGCGCAGGGTGAACACGTCCGGCCCCCTGCGCGGGGCTCCTTCCGCGGACCGGTTCATCGCCGGGCCTCCGGGGCCGGAGCCGTTCCGGTGTCCGCGCCCGTGCCGGCGCCCGTGTCCGCTCCCGCTCCCGCTCCCGCGTCACGGAGCAGGGAGGCGATCTCCTCCAGGGCGGCGGCCGCGGCCTCGCGGTGGGTGCCGTCCATCGGGTGCGAGGAGTAACGGGCCTCGCGGAAGAGGGCGGTGAGGCGCGGAGCGGCCGGCCCCGGGGTGAAGCCCGCGTCGGCCGCCCGGGTGAGCAGGTCCGCGGGGCTGTCGGAAGCGTGCCGCGGTACGCCGGACGCCACCAGGGCGTCCTCCATCGCGGCGTAACAGGCGATGACGGCCGCCCGGGCGTCGTCGGCGCCGGCCAGGGCGCGGCGGCCCGAGTCCACGGCGGACAGCAGCAGCCGCGCGTCGTCGTCCCCCGCCACGACGCCCGCCGGGCCGGGGCGCTGCGGCACCCTCAGCCCGAACCGGCGCAGCCGCCGTACGACGGCCACCACGACGAGGACGACGACGACCGCGGCCAGTACGGCGAGCACGGCGTACACCGGCAGGGCGGAGTGCTCCGAGGGCTCTCGCGGGGGCCGTGGGGGCGGGGGAGTGACGGCGAGGGACGGCAAGGGCGCCGGTTCCGTCTCGAGGGCCGGCGGCGCACCGGTCGTGCCGCCGCCGGTGGAGAACCGGTGCAGGACGACGGCCAGGACGCCGACGACGCCCGCCGCGGCGAACAGCAGTCGTGCGGCGGCGTCGCGCAGCCGCTCCTCGCGCGGGGGGAGGGAAAGACGGCCGGCGCCGAACCGGTGGCGGAGATCCCGGACGACCGTCCAGACACCGAGCGTCCAGGCCCCGGCCGCGAGGATCGTCACGAAGCCCATCCGGCCGAGCGGTCCCCTGCCCGAGTGCAGCAGCCCCTCCTCGGGCCGCAGCACGAGCGCGGCGACCGCGAGCGCCGCGACGACTCCGACGGCGACCACCGCCCCCGGCGCCGCGCGGTGTCCGGTCCGCTCCCCGTCCGCCATGCCGTCCACGCCCCCCGCCGAACCCGTCGCCCCCGAACGCCTGTTCAGTGCCATCCTGGCACATGTCGCACCCGCCGCCCCAGGGCGAGTCCGCCACGCGGTGGGTGGCTGCCGCGGGCAGGGCAGGGCAGGGCGGGCCGGCCGGTGCGGCGAGGGACGGCGGCACGCCTCCGTCGGCGTGCTCGCCGTGACGGTGTCACGGGCGTTCCGTGGTGGCCGTCCGTCAGGGTGACGAGGGCGGCGTCGCGATCGACCTGATCCCCTCCGGCCCCACCCGGCAGCAGCCCCCGACCAACCGGGCCCCGGCAGCCCGCCACTGACGCACCAGCCGCGGGGAGAACCGCGAACGCCCCCGCCACGCCCGGGAGTCCGGGTCCCACGTCTCCCCGCTGTTGGGATAGGCGACGACCGGCTTCCCGGTGACGCGGGCGGCGGTCTCGACCGCGCCGGTCACGTCCTCGGGAGCACAGCAGTTGACGCCCACCGCGACCACCTCCTCCGCGTCGGCGGCCAGGGCGAAGGCATCCTCCAGCGGCTGACCGGCGCGCGTGCGGTCCCCCGCGACGGTGTACGACAGCCACGCGGGCACCCCCAGCCCGCGCACCGCCCTCAGCAGCGCCGCCGCCTCGTCGGTGTCCGGGACCGTCTCCAGCGCGAGGACGTCCGGACGGGCCGCGGCCAGGACCTCCAGGCGGGGGCGGTGGAAGCGCTCCAGTTCGTCCACGCCCAGGCCGTACCGTCCCCGGTACTCGGAGCCGTCGGCGAGCATCGCCCCGTACGGGCCCGCCGACGCGGCCACCCACAGGCGGCGCCCCGGCGTTCCCGCCCGCGCCCGGCGGGCCGCCTCCCGTGCCGACTCCACGCTGAGCGCGAGCAGTTGGGCGGCCCACTCCCGGTCGATGCCGCGCCGGGCGAAGCCCTCGAAGGTGGCCTGGTAGCTGGAGGTGATGGCCACGTCCGCGCCCGCCTCGAAGTAGGCGAGGTGGGCCCGCGTGATCGCCTCGGGGTCCTCGGCGAGCAGCCGGGCCGACCACAGCTCGTCGCCCAGGTCGTGCCCGGCCGCCTCCAACTGGTTGGACAGCCCGCCGTCGAGCACGAGCGGGCCCGCGGCGAGGGCGTCGGCGAAGTCGCTGGTCATGGCTTCGAGGCTACGTCGTTCCCCCGCGCCGGGGCGTCTTGTCCCCCGTGCGAGCTACAGGCAGGTGTCCACCGTGAGGTGACGATCTCCGGCCCCCCGGTCCGTAGCGTCCTTGTCATCGCCCGGGGCACCGAAGTCCCGGGCCCGACCGAGGAGTCACCGTGAGATTCGTCTGGCAGTTCCTGGCCGTGCTGGCGGCCTACGCCCTCAGCGGAGTGGCCATCCAGGCGGTGCAGGACAACGACTGGCTCACCCTGGTCGTCGGCCTCACGGCGTCCGCCCTGATGGTGTTCGTGTACGCCTGGGTGGTACGGCGGACCGAGCACCGGCAGGCCCTGGACGTGGCCCGGGAGGGCGCCGTCGCCAAGACCGCCTGGGGTGTGCTGATCGGCGTCGGGATGTTCTCGGCCGTCATCACGAACCTCTTCGCCTCCGGGTACTACGACGTCCACGGGGTGGGCTCGGTGCAGGGCGCGGTCGGGCTGGTCGGCTTCATGGCCGGAGCCGCCGTCACGGAGGAGATCGTGTACCGCGGGGTGCTGTTCCGGATCGTCGAGGAGCACATCGGCACCTACCTCGCGCTGGGCCTGACCGGCCTCGTCTTCGGGCTCTCGCACCTGCTCAACGAGGACGCGACCCTGTGGGGCGCCGTGGCCATCGCCATCGAGGCCGGGTTCATGCTCGCCGCGGCGTACGCCGCGACCCGCAACCTGTGGCTGACGATCGGCGTGCACTTCGGCTGGAACTTCGCCGCGGGCGGCATCTTCAGCACCGTCGTCTCCGGCAACGGCAGCAGCAAGGGTCTGCTGGACACCACCATGTCGGGTCCCGAGCTGCTCACCGGCGGCGACTTCGGCCCCGAGGGCAGCGTGTACTCGGTCGGCTTCGGGGCCCTGCTCACGCTGGTGTTCCTGTGGCTGGCGCACCGGCGCGGGAACATCGTGCGGTTTGGCTCCCGGCGGCGTGCCGCGGGCGTCAACTCCGCCGCTACACTTCCCCGGTGATCGATCGCCGAAGGTCCCTGGAGCGGTGGCGCCGCCTCGACGTCACGGTCCGGGACCTCCCGCTCGGGGTGCTGTTCCTCGTCGCGTCCCTGCTGCCGGCGCTCCGCGGCCACGGCACGGACCTCGGCGGACTGCCGACCCGCCCCGCCGACGCGCTGACCGTCGTGGCGGCCGCCCTCCAGGGCCTCTCCCTGGCCGTGCGCCGGCGGTGGACGCTCGTCTGCCTGGCCCTGGTCTCGCTGGGCTTCGCCCTCGACCAACTGCGCGGCTACCACCTGTTCGCCGGCACCGCGCTCCCCATCGCGCTGATCAGCGCGGGCGCCTACCTGGAGAAGTACCGGCGCTCGGCACAGGTCGTGGCGACCCTGGCGTACGTGGGTCTGGCCGTGGGGCTGAACGCGCGTGGCGGCGACGAATCGCCGGTCGAGTACGTGACGTTCTACCTGCTGCTCGCCCTGACGTGGGGCATCGGCGCGTGGCTGCGCTCCGCCCGCGCCGCGGAGGCCGAGCGCCGCAGCCGGGTCGCCGAGGACGCCCGCAACGCCGAACGGGCCCGGATCGCCCGCGAGTTGCACGACGTGGTGACCCACCACGTGACGGCGATGGTCGTCCAGTCCGAGGCGGCCCGCTACCTGACCGCCGCCCCGGACCGGCTCGACGAGACGCTGGCCGCGGTCAGCGACACCGGCCGCCGCGCCATCACCGACCTGCGGCACCTGCTCGACCTGCTCAACCCGGACCACGGCACCGCCGAGCCCAGGACGCCCCCCGTCGGCCGGGTCCTCACCCTGGTCGAGCAGACGCGCCGGGCCGGACAGCCGGTGGAGTTCACCGAGGAGGGCACCCCGGCGACGGCCACCGGAAGCTCCGACCTCGTGGCCTACCGCGTCGTGCAGGAGGCCCTGACCAACGCCCTCAAGTACGACCACGGCGCCAGGACCTCGGTCCTGGTGCGCCACGGAGAAAGAGAGATCACGGTGGAAGTGGGCACGGACGGCTCCGGCACGGGGGCCGCGTCCCCGGGCGGCAGCGGGCGGGGCCTGGCCGGACTGCGGGAACGCGTCGACGTCCTGGGCGGCGAGTTCAGCACGGAGCGCCCGACGGGCGGCGGATTCGTCGTCCGGGCCCGGATACCCGGGGGGAGCGCGGCATGAGCGCACCGGTCCGGGTCGTGATCTGCGACGACCAGGCACTGATCCGCACCGGTCTGGCGACCATCGTCGACGCCCAGCCCGACCTGGAGGTGGTCGGCGAGTGCGGGGACGGGCGCACCGGCGTCGACCTGGCCCGCGAACTGCGCCCGGACGTCGTGGTGATGGACATCCGTATGCCGGTGCTCGACGGCCTCGAAGCCACCCGCCTGCTGGCCGGCGCCGGGGTGGAGCACCCCGTCAAGGTGCTCGTCGTCACGACGTTCAACCTCGACGAGTACGTCTACGAGGCACTGCGCGCGGGCGCGAGCGGCTTCCTGCTCAAGGACGCGCCCCCCGACCGGCTCCTGCACGGCATCCGCACCGTGGCCATGGGCGCGGCGCTCCTCGATCCCGACGTGACCCGCCGCCTCGTGGGCCGCTACGCCGCCCGCATCCGGCCTGCCGAGGGCACCACCCGGGACATCCCGCTCACCCCGCGCGAGATGGAGGTCCTGCGGCTGATCGCCGACGGCCTGTCCAACAGCGAGATCGCCGCGGCCCTCGTGATCAGCCCTGAGACCGTCAAGACCTTCGTCTCCCGCATCCTCACCAAGCTCGACCTGCGCGACCGCGTCCAGGCGGTCGTCTTCGCCTACCGGCACGGGCTGGTGACCTGAGGCGCGGGCGTCCACCGGGGTGCCGACCGGAACACTTCGGCCGGTGCCGAAGCGACCGGCGCCTAGCGTACGGGACATGACCGACACACCCACCGCCACCAGCACCCTCACCGCCACCAGCACCCCCACGCCCGCCGCCGCCGTCACCGGCGCGGTCGACCACGTCCTTTCCCTGGCCGTCACCTGGACCCACTGGGACGGGCGGCCCGCGCACGTCGACGGCCGCGTGTACACCCCGCACAAGGCGATCCGGCGGGTCGCCGATCACCTGGTCGACCATCTCGCCGAACTGGAGGCCCGGCTGGCGGGGGAGGCGACCGAGCCCGACCACTGGCACGCCTCGACGGTCACCACGGACGCCGACCGGGCCCGCTTCACCGGCGAGGACCTGGACGAGGCGCGCAGCCGCCTCACCCGGCTCGCCCGGATCTGGGCCCTCCGCCTCGACGCGCTCACCGACGAGCAGCTCGACCACTCGCCCGGCGAGGGCTGGAGCTTCCGCGAACTCGCCGCCCACGTCTCGGAATCCGTGTACTACGCCGACGCGGTGGGTGACCTGTCGTGACCGCGTTCGCCGAACTCCACCGGCCCGGCGAGCCCCTGCTCCTGCCCTGCGCCTGGGACCACGCCTGCGCACTCGCCCTCGCCGGGCTCGGGTTCCGCGCCGTCGGCACCACCAGCCTCGGTGTCGCGGCGGCGGCCGGTCTTCCCGACGGCGCGGCGGCGACCCGGGACGAGACGCTGCGGCTGGCCCTCGTCCTCGGCTCGGCGCCCTTCCTGCTCTCCGTCGACATGGAGAGCGGATTCAGCGACGACCCGGACGAGGTGGGGGAGACGGCGCGGCACCTGGCCGCGGTCGGCGCCGTCGGGATCAACCTGGAGGACGCCCTGGGCCCGCCGGACCGGCACGCCGCGAAGATCGCCGCGGTACGGCGGGCCGCCCCCGGCCTGTTCGTCAACGCCCGTACGGACACCTACTGGTCGGGCGACGGCGACTGGTCCGACACCCTGCGGCGCCTGGACGCCTACCGCGAGGCCGGCGCCGACGGCGTCTTCGTCCCCGGCCTCACCGACCCCGCCCGCATCGCGTCCCTCACCGCCCGTTACGACGTCCCCCTCAACGTCCTGCACGCACCCGCGGGCCCCGCGCTGCCCCACCTGGCCGACCTCGGCGTGAGCCGCGTCAGCCTCGGGTCGCTGCTGTACCGCAGGGCCCTGGGAGCCGCCCTGGAGACGGCCGCCGGCATCCGGGCCGGCCGGGACCCGGGCGGCCCGGCACCCACGTACGACGAGGTGAGCGCGCTGACCGGCTAACCGCCGCTCCCGCCCCGCGGCCAGTTCTCCAGCGCCACGTGCAGGGCGTCGACCGCCTTGTCCCAGGACGCCTGGACGTCACGCGGGGCGCCGAAGCTCCCGGCGGCCTCCAGCGCGCAGTACCCGTGGAAGGCGGAGCGCAGCAGGCGTACGGCGTCGGTGAGGTCGGGTTCGCCCAGGCCGTAGGCGCGCAGCATGCCGTAGGTGATCTCGCCGGTGCGGCGCAGGGCGGGGGAGCCGGCCAACCGGGCCTGGTCGACGGGGATCTGGGTGGCGGCGTAGCGGCCGGGGTGGCGCAGGGCGTACGCCCGGTAGGCGCCCGCGAAGGCGGCCAGCGCCTCCTTCCCGGCCCGGCCGGCCACCGCCTCGGCGATCTCCTCGATCAGCTCGCCGCCGGCCAGCAGCGCCATCCGCTCCCGCAGGTCCCGCAGCCCGCGCACGTGCGTGTACAGACTCGCGTCCTTCACCCCGAGGCGCCGGGCCAGCGCGGAGACGGTCACGGTCTCGAACCCGGTCTCGTCGGCGAGGTCGGCGGCCGCGGTGACGACGCGGTCCGTGGTAAGGCCCGCTCGGGGCATGGGCCACCTTCCTGCAGCCTGGGATTCCAGGTTTCATGCTAGGGCAGGCCGGGCGGCAGGCACGGCTCACCCGGCAGTCGTTCAACGTTCACCTTCCGCGCCGATTCTCCTCGGAGCCGCGCACTGCGGCGGTATCCGGGAGGAACACACATGGGGCACGGACACCCGCACGGTCACCACCACCACGCACACCCGCACGACCACGAGCACGCCACCGCGCCGGCCCTGCCCGCCGCCTTCGACACGAGCGTCCCGGACGAGGCCCTGAGCCCCGAACAGCAGTCGCGGCGCGGGCTGCTGCGCCGGGCCGGCCTGCTGGGCGCCGGACTGGCCGCCGGTACCGTCCTCGCCCAGACCGCCACCGCCTCGCCCGCGCGGGCCGCGGGCAACGGCCGCCGCTCCAAGGGCTTCCTCTGGCTGGCCGGCGACCACCACATCCACACCCAGTACAGCAGCGACGGCAAGTACCGCGTCGTCGACCAGGTCCGCCAGGGCGCCCGGCACGGCATGGACTGGCTGGTCATCACCGACCACGGCAGCGCCACCCACGCGAGGATCGGCGTGGAGAAGGTCAACCCCGACATCCGCGAGGCCCGCGACGCCCACGAGGACACCCTCGTCTTCCAGGGGCTGGAGTGGAACATCCCGGCCGCCGAGCACGGCACCGTCTTCGTGCACCCCGGCAAGCACGAGGTCTCCGTCCTCAAGCAGTTCGAGACCGACTACGACGGCGCCGTCAAGGGCGCCACCGACTCCACGCCCGCCAACGAGGCCCTCGCCGTCGCGGGCCTGTCCTTCCTCGCCGACCAGGTGGAGCGCCGCAAGGTCAAGGACGCCCTGATGCTCGCCAACCACCCGGCGCGCAAGGGCATCGACTCCCCGCACGAGATCCGCGCCTGGCGCGACGCCACCTCCCGCGGCCGCCGGATCGCCGTCGGCTTCGAGGGCGCCCCGGGCCACCAGGCGGGCGGCCTGCCCAAGCCCCTCGGACCCGGCGGCGCCCGCGGCATCTACGACGGCAGCCCGAGTGCCAACTCCTTCGCCGGCTACCCGCTGGAGAGCTACCGCACCTGGGGCGGCTTCGACTGGATGACGGCCACCGTCGGCGGCCTGTGGGACAGCCTCATCGCCGAGGGCCGCCCCTGGTGGATCACCGCCAACTCCGACTCCCACCAGGTCTACGCCGACACCGGCGCCCGCGGCGGCGGCGACTTCAACGCCAACGGCCGCTACGACGACCCCGTGTACGCCGGACGGATCGACATCACCCAGAACGACTTCTGGCCCGGCCAGTACAGCCGCACCCACGTCGGTTCCGACGGCTTCTCCTACGCCGCCGTCATGGACGGCATCCGCGCCGGGCGCATCTGGGTCGACCACGGGCAGCTCGTCAGCGGCCTCGACGTCCGCGTCTCGGGCGGCGGACGCTGGGCCACGCTCGGCGGCGCCCTGCACGTCCGCAAGGGCACCCGGGTGGCCCTCTCCGTCGACGTCGCCCTGGCCGGCGGCCCCAACTGGGCCGGATTCGTGCCGAAGCTGGCCCGCGTGGACGTCATCCAGGGCGACGTGACCGGCCCCGTCGCCGACAAGGACACCTTCACCGAGCCGACCGCCCGCGTCGTCAAGTCCTACGAGGTGAACAAGGACAGCGGCACCGTCCGCCTCACCTACGACCTCGGCCGCGTCGACCGCCCCGTCTACCTCCGCACCCGCGGTACCGACGGCAACCGCTCCGCCGTCGGCGCACGCGGTGCCAAGGTGGACCCGGCCGGTCCCGCCATCGACGTCGTGGGCGACGCCGACCCGTGGCGCGACCTGTGGTTCTACTCCAACCCCGTCTGGGTCCTGCCCTCGTGACACCGCCCGCCGCGCCGTACGTCCTCGGCATCGACACCGACGCGACGACCCTGCGCGAGGCCGATCACCTGCTCCAGGCGCTCGCCGTCGAACTCGCCCTCCCCGAGGGCGTCTTCGGCTGCACGCACCTGGTGCGGGACGGCCGCCCGCGGATCGCCCTGTCCCTCGCCGACGGCACGGAGCCGGTCCCGCGCACCGCCCGGGACCGGCTCACCGCCCGCGGGTACGCGCTCCGTGACGGCGCCTGGGACGCGACCGGCCGCGCGGTGCTCTACCCGGGCGCGGACCGCGCCACCGGCACGCTGACGCTCGCCGAACTGCTCGCCCGGTCGGCGATCGACCGGGTGACGGTCCTGGGCACGCCGGAGGAGCCGGGCCCGGACACCCGGCTGAACACCCGCGATCACGTCCGCCCGCACTGGCAGGACGGCCGTCTCGTCCTGGCCGCGATGCCCGCGGCGGGCGGCGTCCTGGTGCCGTTCGAGGACCCGGACCCGACCCCCTGCTGCGCCGTCCACTGACCCCGCGCGGGGCCCGCGAGGCGCGGGGTGCTCAGCCCGCCAGCACCCCGCGCACGAACGCGTTGGTGAACTTCCCCGCCGGGTCCAGCGCCCCGGCCAGCGCCCGGAAGTCGGCCAGCCGGGGGTAGAGCGCGCGCAGTTCGTCCGCCGGGGTCGTGAACACCTTCCCCCAGTGCGGGCGCGCCGCGAACGGGGCGAGCGCCCGCTCCAGGCGCCGCACCACCGGCAGCACCGCCGCCGTGTCCTCGACCCAGGTGAAGTGCGCGGCCACGGTGTCCCGGCCGTAGGACGGGCTCAGCCACTGCCCGTCGGCGGCGACCGTACGGATCTCGCAGGTCTGCAGCACCGGCGCGAGCACGTCGCGTATCGCGTCCATGGCGTGCAGGGCGGCCAGGGCGTGCTCGCGGGGCATCAGGTACTCCGACTGCAGCTCGGCACCGCTGCTGGGCGTGAACTCCGCGCGGAAGTGCGGCAGCCGCTCGTGCCAGGGCCCGGGCACCCCGAACTGCTCCGTGCAGTTGACCGCGGGCATGCCCGGCACCGGGTGCATCTTCTCGGCGGCGGGCGCCGCGTACGGGAAGCCGGGCAGCGGCTGGTCGGTGCGCCGCTTGAGCCACACCTGCCGGAATCCCGGCGCCCGCCAGTCCGTGAACAGGCTCACGCTGTACGCCGCCGCCGTCACCGTCTCGAACGTCGCCGTGTCCAGGCCGGCCAGCGGCAGTTCGGCGAAGACGTGCTGCTCGACCTCGTAGGCGGGCTCCAGATCCAGAGTGAGCGAGGTCACCACGCCCAGCGCGCCCAGCGAGGTCACCGCGCCGCCGAACCGCTCGTCGTCCCGCCCGAGCACCACGGTCGCACCGTCCGCGGTCACCAGCTCCACCTCGCGCACCGCCGACGCCAGCGGACCGTTGCCCACCCCGGAACCGTGCGTGCCGGTCGCCACGGACCCGGCGACCGAGATGTGCGGCAGCGAGGCCATGTTCGCCAGCGCCAGCCCCCGTGCGTGCACCGCCCGGGCCAGCTCGGCGTACCGGACCCCGCCGCCGACCCGCACCGTGCGGGCCGCCGTGTCCACGTCCACCTCGGACGGCAGGTCCGCCAGCGACAGCAGGACGCCCTGCGCGCCCGGCTCGGCGATCTCGTTGAAGGAGTGCCCGCTGCCCAGCACGCGCACCCGGGCGCTGTCCGCCACCAGGGTCCGCAGCGCCTCCAGGGAGTGCGGCCGGAGCAGTTCCTTGGCCGCGTACGTGATGTTGCCGGCCCAGTTGGTCACCGTGATGTCGCTCATACCGCGGAAACCTACCCGGCGCGCCTGGAGGGGGACCCGGGCGGGAAGCCGCTCCCGCGGGGGCATACCGTGAGAAGTCGAACGCCGGAGCTGGGAGGAGACACGGGATGGACAGCCGTACCGCGTTGGTCGAGGATCTGATGGAGCGGTTCCCGAACGTACCGCGCGAGGCCGTCTTCAAGGAGGACCTGCTCCGCGGCGGCGTCGCCTTCGACCCCTCCGCGCTCAGCGACAACGAGGACGGCGAGGTCAAGCCGAAGTCGTACTTCATCTTCTCCTTCGACCACGGCACCCTGCCCGAGCTGGGCGAGGCCGCCCTGCGCCGCCCGCCCGAGGAGATCATCCTCACCGGCGGCCCCTACGACCTGCGCCGCACCGTCGTCTCCGTCCGGGTGAACCCGTCCTCCCCGTACCGCGTCGCCGCCGACGAGCACAACCAGCTCGGCCTCTACCTCGACGGCAGGCGCATCTCGGACGTCGGCGTGCCGCCGATGCCCGAGTACTACCGGCACAAGCTCGCCAACGGGAAGTCCGTCATGGAGGTCGCCCCCACCATCCAGTGGGGCTACCTGATCTACCTGACCGCCTTCCGCGTCTGCCAGTACTTCGGCGCCAAGGAGGAGTGCCAGTACTGCGACATCAACCACAACTGGCGCCAGCACAAGGCGGCCGGGCGGCCGTACACGGGCGTGAAGGACGTCGACGAGGTCCTGGAGGCGCTGGAGATCATCGACAAGTACGACACCGCGAAGATCTCCACCGCGTACACGCTCACCGGCGGCGCGATCACCTCGAAGGTCCAGGGACTGGACGAGGCCGACTTCTACGGGCGCTACGCCAAGGCCATCGAGGAGCACTTCCCCGGCCGCTGGATCGGCAAGGTCGTCGCCCAGGCCCTGCCCAAGGCGGACGTCCAGCGCTTCAAGGACTACGGCGTGCAGATCTACCACCCCAACTTCGAGGTGTGGGACGAGTACCTGTTCAAGATGTACTGCCCCGGCAAGGAGCGCTACGTCGGCCGTGACGAGTGGCACCGGCGCATCCTCGACTCCACCGACGTCTTCGGCGCGCGCAACGTCATCCCCAACTTCGTCGCGGGCGTCGAGATGGCCGAGCCCTTCGGCTTCAAGACCGTCGACGAGGCCATCGCCTCCACCACCGAGGGCCTGCGCTTCTTCATGTCGCACGGCATCACGCCCCGCTTCACCACCTGGTGCCCCGAGCCCACCACCCCGCTCGGCAAGACCAACCCCGACGGCGCCCCGCTGGAGTACCACATCCGCCTGCTCCAGGCCTACCGCCAGACCATGGACGACTTCGGCCTCTCCTCGCCCCCCGGCTACGGCCCTCCCGGCGCCGGCAACGCGGTCTTCTCGGTCAGCTCCTTCATGGACAGCCTGCCGGCGGACGCGCCGGTGGAGGTCTGAGCCCGGGCGTCCGCGGGCCCGCGGTTTATTCGGTGGCGCGGCCCCGGATGCGTGTCTAAGGTGAGTGACGTTCGAGCGCGGCGGCCCCAACGGCCGCCGCGGCAGGGGATTTGCGGAGGAGGTGTCGACCATGGCTGTCACTGTGACGGGCGCTGCCCGCATCCAGGAGCTCATCGAGTCCACCTCCGCGGCCGCCGGCTGATCTCAGCCGCTCCCTGAGTCCTCGCACCGGGGCCGCACCCTGAAGGGTCACCCCTTGACTTCCACGTCATCCCCGTCCGTTTCCCACGCCCACTCCGCCCTCGCCGCCTACGGCTGGGACGACGACTGGGCCGACGCGTTCGCCCCGTACGCCGCCCAGGGCCTGCTGCCCGGCCGGGTCGTCCGGGTCGACCGCGGGCAGTGCGACGTCGTCACCGCGGACGGCGTCGTGCGCGCCGACACCGCGTTCGTCACGCCGCACGACCCCCTGCGCGTCGTCTGCACCGGCGACTGGGCCGCCGTCGACCCCGAGGGCGGCAACCCGCGCTACGTACGGACGTGTCTGCCGCGCCGTACCGCCTTCGTGCGCTCCACCTCCTCCAAGCGCTCCGAGGGGCAGATCCTCGCGGCCAACGTCGACCACGCGATCGTCGCCGTGTCGCTCGCCGCCGAGCTGGACCTCGCCCGCGTCGAACGGTTCCTCGCCCTCGCCTGGGAATCCGGGGCGCAGCCCCTGGTCGTCCTCACCAAGGCCGACCTCGTGCCCGACCCGGTGACCCTGGCGCACCTCGTCCAGGACGTGGAGACCGCCGCGCCCGGTGTGCCGGTGCTGTCCGTCAGCGCCGAGCAGGGGGAAGGGCTCGACGTGCTCGCCGCCGTCGTCTCCGGCGGCACCGCCGTGCTGCTGGGACAGTCCGGCGCCGGCAAGTCCACCCTCGCCAACGCACTGCTCGGCGAGGACGTCATGGGGGTGCAGGCCGTCCGCGACGTCGACGGCAAGGGCCGGCACACCACCACCACCCGCAACCTCCTCGCCCTGCCCGGCGGGGGAGTGCTCATCGACACCCCCGGGCTGCGGGGTGTCGGGCTCTTCGACGCGGGCAGCGGGGTCGGGCAGGTCTTCGCCGAGATCGAGGAACTGGCCGAAGGGTGCCGCTTCCACGACTGCGCCCACGAGAGCGAGCCGGGCTGCGCCGTCCTCGCCGCCATCGACGGCGGCGAACTGCCCCAGCGGCGGCTGGAGAGCTACCGCAAGCTCGTGCGGGAGAACCAGCGCATCGTCGCCAAGACCGACGCCCGGCTGCGGGCCGAGATCCGCAAGGAGTACAAGCGCCGGGGCGCCATCGGCAGGGCGGCGATGGAGGCCAAGCGGGGCGGTCTGCGTTAGGCGACCGGCCGTCGGTCCAACGTGATGTCCGATTTCCGCCAGTCCGGCGCTCCGGACTGGCGGAGACTGGAGCACGTGAGACCGACAGCGGAGCACGAGCACACCCACGAGGACGTCAGGTACGAGGCCGTGCGCAGCCGGGACGCCCGGTTCGACGGCGCGTTCTTCTTCGCCGTGGAGACGACCGGCATCTACTGCCGGCCGAGCTGTCCCGCGGTCACCCCGAAACGGCACAACGTGCGGTTCTTCGCGACGGCCGCCGCCGCGCAGGGCTCGGGTTTCCGGGCCTGCCGGCGGTGCCGTCCCGACGCCGTGCCGGGCTCCGCCGACTGGAACGTCCGCGCCGACGTCGTCGGCCGGGCCATGCGGCTGATCGGCGACGGCGTCGTCGACCGCGAGGGCGTCGCCGGACTCGCCGGACGCCTCGGCTACAGCGCCCGCCAGGTGCAGCGCCAGCTCACCGCCGAGGTCGGCGCCGGACCCGTGGCCCTCGCCCGCGCCCAGCGGGCCCACACCGCGCGTGTCCTGCTGCAGACCACCGGCCTGCCGGTCACCGAGATCGCCTTCGCCGCCGGATTCGCCAGCGTGCGGCAGTTCAACGACACGATCCGGGCCGTCTACGCGGCCACCCCGAGCGAGCTGCGCGCCGCCGCCCCGGCCCGCGACCGGCCCGCCCGGCCCACCGCCACCCCCACCGCCGGCATCCCGCTGCGCCTGGCCCACCGCGGCCCCTACCAGCCCGGCCCCGTCTTCGACCTGCTCGAACGCGAGGCCGTCGCCGGGATCGAGGAAGTGAGCGGCGCACCCGGCCACCGCGTCTACCGGCGCACCCTGCGCCTGCCGTACGGCACCGGGATCGCCGCCGTCCAGGAACGGCCCGGCAGGCCGCGCACCGGCGGCGGTGGCTGGCTCGACGCCCGCCTCCACCTCACCGACCTGCGCGACCTCACCACCTCCGTCCAGCGGCTGCGGCGGCTGTTCGACCTCGACGCCGACCCCTGGGCCGTCGACGAGCGGCTCGGCGCCGACCCCCGGCTCGCCCCCCTGGTCGCCGCCCGCCCCGGACTGCGCTCGCCGGGCACCGCCGACCCCGACGAACTCGCGGTGCGGGCCCTGGTGGGGCGCGCGGAGGCCGAGCGCCTGGTGCAGCGGTACGGCAAGGTGCTCGACGCGCCCTGCGGCAGCCTCACCCACCTCTTCCCCGCACCGGCCGTCCTCGCCGAGGCCGCGCCGCAGGGCACCCCGGGGGCGCTCGCCGCCGCCCTCGCCGACGGCACCGTACGCCTGGACCCGGGCGCCGACCGGGACGAGGCCGAGCGGGCCCTGCTCGCCGTGCCCGGCCTGGACGCCACTACGGCCGCCGTCGTACGCACCCGCGCCCTCGGCGACCCCGACGTCGCGCCGCCCGGCACCGCCGTCCCCGGCACCTGGCGCCCCTGGCGCTCGTACGCACTGAACCACCTGCGCGCCGCAGGAGAGTGGGAGAACGACCGATGACCACCGTCACCTACTGGCACCGGACCGACAGTCCCGTCGGGCCGCTGCTGCTGACCGCCGCCGGCCCCGACGGCGCACTCACCTCCCTGTCCGTGCCCGGCCAGAAGGGCGGCCGGAGCGTCCAGGACGGCTGGCGGCACGACGCCGGGCCCTTCCGGGCGGCCGAGGAGCAGCTCGCCGCCTACTTCGCCGGGGAGCTGACACAGTTCCGGCTGCCGCTGCGCGCCGAGGGCACCGCCTTCCGGGAGCGCGTGTGGGCCGCCCTGGACGACGTGCCCTACGGGGCGACGACGACGTACGGCGAGATCGCCGCGCGCATCGGGGCCTCGCGTCCGGCGGTGCGTGCCGTCGGGGGCGCGGTGGGCGCCAACCCGCTGCTGATCCTGCGCCCCTGCCACCGGGTGATCGGCGCCGACGGCTCCCTGACCGGGTACGCGGGCGGACTGGAACGCAAGACGCGGCTGCTGGCCCTGGAGGGCGCGCCCGTCATCCGGCCAGTACCGCTCCCAGCCACGCCCCGGTGATCAGCAGGCACGCGAACAGCTCCGTCAGCAGCCCGGCGCCGCCGTGGCGCATCGCGCTCCGCAGGGACGCCATCGCCTCGCCGTGCCGCCCGAGCCGCAGGCGCTCGGCGAGGTAGACGCCGCCCAGGAAGCCGGGGACCGCGCCGAGCACGGGGACGACCACGAAGCCGAGGACGGCGCCCGCGCCCCCGTAGGCCGTCATCCGGCGCATCGCCTCGTCCCGGCGTCTCCTGCGGTTCGGCAGCGCCCAGCGCACCGCGCGCGACAGCAGGAGGACGACGGTGGCGCCGACGAGGACGGCCCACGCGATCGGCCGCGGGTCCTTCAGCGCCCACCACAGGACCCCGGCCCACACCAGCCACGACCCGGGCACGCCGGGGAGCAGGACGCCGCACAGCCCGAGCAGGATGACCAGGCCGGTCAGCAGGAGGTCCCACGCTCCCATCCGTCCAGGGTGCCGGAACCGGGCCCGGTCCGCAGAAGTCCGTGGTGGCGGGGCCGCTCCTCAGTGGTCTCCGAGCCGGCCCGGCTCCTCGGGCGCCCTGGATTCCCTGGGCCCCCGGGCCACCCAGTCCCGTTCGTAGGCGTGCCAGCCGAGCTGGAGCCGGGTGGTCACGCCGGTCAGCTCCATCAGGCGCTTCACCCGCCGCTGCACGGTCCGCAGGCCCAGGTCGAGCTGCTTGGCGACGCTGGCGTCGGTCAGACCGGCGAGCAGCAGGGAGAGGATCTCCAGGTCGGTGCCGTCGGGGCCGTCGGGGCCGTGCTCGGTGACGCCGGAGGTGCCCAGGCGCAGCGGGAGGGCGTCCCGCCACACCGCCTCGAAGAGGCCCGAGAGCAGTTCGAGCAGGCCGCTGGCGTGCACGACCAGCGCGGCCGGCTCCGAGGAGTGCGCGGTGAGCGGCACCAGGGCCAGGGAACGGTCGGCCACGATCAGCTTGGTCGGCACCCGGTCCACGACCCGGACCTGCTCGTCGCGGCCGAGCGCGGCGGTCAGCTCGGTGATGCCGGTCGGCAGGTCGAGCACCGACCGCTCGACCACCACGCGGTAGCGCACGCCTCGTCCGGTGGCCTGTTCCTCCGCGTCGTTCTCCATGCCGGTCACGGCCACCGGCCGGTCGGTGACCAGCGCGCAGACCTCGTCGCTCGCGCCGAGCTGCAACTGGAGGAAACGCCGGGCCACGGCCGCGGCCCCGGTCACGACCTCCACCAGGTCGTGCACGGCGGGCTCGGCCGCCGCCGCGCGGTACTCCTCCGCCAGCAGCGCCGCCGCCAGCTCCGCCCGGTCCAGTTCGTGCCGCTGCTGGGTGAGCAGGGCGCCCAGCGCGACGCCCGGCGGGGCCGCGACCCAGCGCCCCGGGCGGGCCGAGGACTGGGCGGCCAGCCCCTGCTGCTCCAGCCCGCGCAGCGCGCGCTCGGTGTCCTGATCGGCGAGCGCCAGCCTCCGCGCCAGATCGGGTACGTCGGCCGCGCCCACCGACACCAGCGCCCGGTAGGCCGCCTCCTGCGTGTCCTCCAGCCCCAGCACTCCCAGCATCAGGCGTCGCCCCTCCCCGGAACCATGATCGTCTCCAGCCGCGGGGATCTCCGTGGCGGAAAACGGCCACGGCGTAAACCCGCCCGCGGACATCATCGCCGTACCCCTGGTCACTCTGCCAAGGTGGCGTCGCCGAGCGGTCCTCCCGTGGGGGGTGGGGCCGCTCGGCCACCCCACCTCGGAGAACCGTTCGACACGTCCCCCGACACGCCGCCCGGGCCGTGGCGGTGCGTCCGAATTTTCCGATGCCCCATTTCCATCCGGCCCTCGCGGTGGACAATCGGGAGCATGAGTCAGCAGGGGGGAAGGCCCACCGGTCCCACCGGTCCTGAGGACGACTGGTGGGGACAGCTCTACGACGACTCCACCGACGACACCGGCCCCACGGCCGCACCCGATTCCCTGGACGACCGCTTCGCCTCGGCGTCCGGCACGGTGGCGCGCGGTCCGGGCCCCGGCCCCGGCAACCCGGCGGACCCGCCGCCTCCCGCCCCGCCCGAACCCCGGGCCCCGTGGTGGGCGACCCCGACGCGCCTGTCGGACATCCCGGGGCCTCGCACCGGGGGGCCGCAGGACTCCGCGGGTCCGGCGGGGGGCGGTGACGGTGGCTCGGAAGCCGTCCGGCCGCCCGGCCCCGGGAGTGCGACGGGGGCCGGGGAAGAGTCTCCGAGAGGCGGCCGTGAACCCGGTCCCTCGGGCCCGTCGGCAGACGGAGGCGAAGGCAGGACGCGGAGCGCGCCCCTGGGCCCGGCCGGCCCGTCGGCGCCTGGTGACGGCGGTGGTGGAGGCGGCAGTGCCTCGTCGGCTCCGGTCCGCCCGTCGGCGGGTGGTGACGGTGGCTTGGGACGCCGTGCTCCGTCGGGTCCTGCCCGCCCGCCACTCGCCGGTGACGGGGACAGTGCCCTGCGCGGTGGTGCGGTGTCGGGTGCCGCGCGCGCCGCTCGGTCCAGGGACCCCCGGGAGCCCGGACCCGCCGCGCCCGCCCCGCCGGCACCCGGCGCACCTGCGGCACCGGTCCCACCTGCGGCACCGGTCCCACCTGCGGCACCGGTCCCACCTGCGGCACCTGCCGCACCTGCGGCACCTGCCGCACCTGCGGCACCTGCCGCACCTGCGGCACCTGCCGCACCTGCGGCACCTCTTCGCCGCCGCCCCCGGGACCCGCGCCGCGTCCCCGGGGCGGGACCCCGCGCGGGCTCACCACCTCCGGGAGCGGGCCCGCGGACCTGAGCGAACCGCCCGCGCCCGTTCCGCCGCCCAGGACCGCGGCCGACCTGCCTCCGCCTCCGCCGCCGTTCCTCCCCTCGCCGCCCGCCGGGCCGCACGGCGCCGACCGCGACTACGTGGGTTCCGGGCCGCCCACCTACGACGCCGAACCCACCGCCCTGCCGCCCGCCGATCCCGACGGACTCGACGGGCTGGTCCCCGACACCGTGCTGGAGGGCGCCCGGTACGGGACGTGCACGCTGCGGGCCGTCTCCGTGCGCGGTGACTCCGCGCGGTACCGGGGCGAGCCGCGGCGCGACGCGCTGCTCGTCGCCCGGTTCGGCGCCGGTGAGCAGGGGCTGGTCCTGGTGGCGATGGCGACCGGCGCCCGTGCCACCGCCGGGGCGCACCGGGCGGCGGCCGAGGTGTGCCGGTGGATCGGGCGGGCCGTGGGGCGCAGCCACGCGCGGCTCGCCGAGGACCTGCGGGCGGCCCGGCGCGGCGACCTGAAGTCCGGACTGCACCGCCTCACCGACCGCAGCCTGGGCCGGCTCCGGGCCGGCGCCGCCGAACAGGGCCTCGCCCCGGACGAGTACGCGGCGACCTTGCGCTGTCTGCTGCTGCCCGCCGACCCGGAGTGCCGCACGCGGGTGTTCTTCGGCGTCGGCGCCGGCGGACTGCTCCGGCTGCGCGACGGCGTCTGGCAGGACATGGAGCCGGACGTCCGCGATCTCACCGGCGAGCCCGTCCTCGGCTTCGGCTCCGCACCCAGGGGCACACCCGGCGGCACGCCCCGGGACGCGACGGGCGAAACGCCCGACGGCGACCGGCTCACCATGGACCTCGGCGTCACCTCGGCCCCGGGACCGTACGACGGACCGCCCGCCGAGCCGCCCCGCGAGCCCTTCCGCTTCCGGGCGTCGGTAGCCCGCCCGGGTGATGTGCTGCTGATGTGCACCGAGGGCCTCGCCGAGCCGCTGCGCAACGAACCCGAGCTGGGCGAACTCCTCGCCCGCAGATGGGCCGGCCGTCCGGCGCCGGGGCTGGGGGAGTTCCTCTCCGACGGCGGCGTCCGGGTCAAGGGGTACGCGGACGACCGTACGGCCGCCGCCGTTTGGGAGGCGTGAGGCCGTTCGCTGTGGCATAGCTGGACCCATGGCCAAACAGAACGTCGCGGAACAGTTCGTCGACATCCTCACCCGCGCCGGGGTGGAGCGCCTCTACGGAGTCGTCGGGGACAGCCTCAACCCGATCGTGGACGCCGTGCGCCGCCACTCCGGCATCGAATGGGTGCACGTGCGGCACGAGGAGACCGCCGCCTTCGCCGCCGGCGCGGAGGCGCAGATCACCGGGAAGCTGGCCGCGTGCGCCGGCTCCTGCGGCCCCGGCAACCTCCACCTCATCAACGGGCTCTACGACGCCCACCGCTCCATGGCCCCCGTCCTCGCCCTCGCCTCGCAGATCCCGTCCAGCGAGATCGGTCTCGGCTTCTTCCAGGAGACCCACCCCGACCAGCTCTTCCGCGAGTGCAGCCACTACAGCGAGCTGATCTCCAGCCCGAAGCAGATGCCCAGGCTGCTGCAGACCGCGATCCAGCACGCCGTCGGCCAGGGCGGCGTCAGCGTCGTCTCGCTGCCCGGCGACATCGCCGACGAGCCCGCCCCGGAGCGGGCCGCCGAGACGGCACTCGTCACCTCCCGGCCCACCGTCCGCCCCGGCGACGAGGAGATCGACCGGCTGGTGCGGATGATCGACGACGCCGACAAGGTCACCCTGTTCTGCGGCAGCGGCACGGCCGGCGCGCACGCCGAGGTCATGGAGTTCGCCGGGAAGCTCAAGGCCCCGGTGGGGCACGCCCTGCGGGGCAAGGAGTTCATCCAGTACGACAACCCGTACGACGTCGGCATGAGCGGCCTCCTCGGCTACGGCGCCGCCTACGAGGCCACCCACGAGTGCGACCTGCTGCTCCTGATCGGCACCGACTTCCCGTACAACGCCTTCCTGCCGGACGACGTGAAGATCGCCCAGATCGACGTGCGGCCCGAGCACCTGGGTCGGCGTTCCAAGCTGGACCTCGCGGTGTGGGGCGACGCGCGGGAGACGCTGCGCTGCCTGATCCCGCGGGTGAAGGAGAAGAAGAACCGCCGCTTCCTCGACCGGATGCTGAAGAAGCACGCGGACGCGCTGGAGGGCGTCGTCAAGGCATACACCCGCAAGGTCGACAAGCACGTCCCGATCCACCCCGAGTACGCCGCCGCCGTGCTGGACGAACTGGCCGACGACGACGCCGTGTTCACCGTCGACACCGGAATGTGCAACGTCTGGGCGGCCCGCTACCTCTCGCCCAACGGCCGCCGCCGCATCATCGGTTCCTTCTCCCACGGCTCGATGGCCAACGCGCTGCCGATGGCGATCGGCGCCCAGTTCACCGACCGGCGCCGACAGGTCGTCTCGATGTCCGGCGACGGCGGGTTCACCATGCTGATGGGCGACTTCCTCACCCTCGTCCAGCACGATCTGCCGGTGAAGGTCGTGCTCTTCAACAACTCCGCGCTGAGCATGGTGGAGTTGGAGATGCTGGTGGCCGGCCTGCCCTCGCACGGCGTGGCCAACAAGAACCCGGACTTCGCCGCCGTCGCCGAGGCCTGCGGTGTCTTCGGCGTACGGGTGGAAAAGCCCAAGGACCTGCCCGGGGCGCTGAAGGCGGCGTTCAAGCACAGGGGTCCCGCCCTCGTCGACGTCGTCACCGACCCCAACGCCCTGTCCATTCCGCCGAGGATCAGCGCCGACATGGTCACCGGGTTCGCCCTGTCCGCCTCGAAGATCGTGCTGGACGGCGGTGTCGGACGCATGGTCCAGATGGCCCGCTCCAACCTGCGCAACGTCCCCCGGCCGTGACCGGCCGGACCGCCTCCCCGAAACTCGATGACTGCCGAGGGCTCGAACGGGCAAGGCTTTCACCGTGAAGATGTTCGACCCAGACGGAATGGACGGGGGGAAGCGACATCAGCGCGCCGACGGGGGACATGAAGGAGGAGGCGGTGTCACAGCTCAGCCGGCGGCTCGGCCGGGCCGATGTGCGGGCGGTGCCCGAGGCCCGGCGGGCCGTGCGTGAGCTGCTGCGGCACTGGGGCGGGCCCGGCCAGTCCGAGGTGGCGGAGCTGCTCACCAGCGAACTGGTCACCAACGCGCTCGTCCACACCGACGAGGGCGCCGTGCTGACCGCGACGGTCGGGCCGCGCGCCCTGCGGGTCGAGGTCCAGGACTTCGCGGGCCGGGGCCGGCCGCCCAGGCCGCGCGCCCCGCAGGAGGGGAGCACCAACGGCAGGGGCCTGTTCCTGGTCGAGTCGCTGGCCGACGACTGGGGCGTCCGGCCCTGCGGGGCGGGCAAGTCGGTCTGGTTCGAACTGGGGGTGGAGCCGGTGGCGGAGGCAGACGCGGAAGCGGCCTGAGACACCGGGGGCCGGTGCCTCAGGCCGTCGGAGCGGGAGCGCCCGGACCGTGGGGGTCCGGTCCGGATCATGCCGCAGACGCGGGGTCACCGGCGCTCACGAGGAGCCGCCGGTTTCCAGCGACCCGATCCGGACGACACGTCCTAGCCGAACTGCTGCTCCAGGTCCTTGAGTTTGCGCTCCAGGGAGTCCAGGCGGGGCAGGGCCTGGGTGTCGTCCTCCGCGGTGAGGTCGACGGTCTCCACGGCCGTGTGCTCAGCGCCGCTCCGCACGGGCTGCAGGGAGGGGCGCCGGCCTGCCGCGGGCAACGGCTCCGGGGTCGATATGGCAGGCTCCGCGGCGGCGCGTTCCGAGCCCCGCTCCACCTGCTGCACCTCGACCTCGACCTGGCGGCCGCCGCGTCCCGGGAAGCCCCGGTGGCCGTGGCCCCGGCTGATCGCCTTCAGCTGTGCCCGCTCCAGCCGCTCCTGCTCGCGCCGCCGCAGCTTCTTCTCCTCCTTCTGCCGCCGGTCCTCGCGCACCTCGTCGACCGCCTCGTCCAGGCTGCGCACGCCCTCCAGGAGCATCAGCGACCAGGCGCGGTAGGTCTCCCGGGGAGCGCGCAGCCAGCGGACCATGCGGATCTGCGGCAGCGGACGCGGCACCAGACCCTGCTCGCGCAGCGCGGCCCGGCGGGTCTGCTTCAGGGCCCGGTCGAACAGCACCGCCGCCGACAGGGACATGCCCGCGAAGAAGTGCGGGGCGCCCGCGTGCCCCAGGCCGCGCGGGGCGTGCACCCAGTTGAACCAGGCCGCGGCGAACGCGAAGGCCCACACGAGTATGCGCGAGCCGAGCGCCGCGTCACCGTGGCTGGCCTCGCGCACCGCGAGGACGGAGCAGAACATCGCCGCGCCGTCGAGGCCGAACGGCACGAGGTACTGCCAGCCGCCGCTCAGGCCGAGGTTCTGCTCGCCGAAGCCGACCAGACCGTGGAAGGAGAGCGCCGCGGCGACCGCGGCACAGCAGAAGAGCAGGACGTAGGAGAAGGTGCCGTAGAGGGCCTCCTTGCGCCTGCGGCGCTCCTCCATCCGCTCCCACGAGTCGTCCGCGCCCGCGTCCTTCCCCGAGGAACGCTTGCCGCGCGCGAGCACCGCCACCGCCGCCAGCATGCCCAGGAGCAGCACGGCGCCCGGAAGCAGCCAGTTCAGCGATATGTCGGTCAGTCTCATCAGGGGTCCCTTGCAGTGGGATAGGGCGTAACGCCCGCCATGGTGGCCCAAACCCGGCGGCCCTCAGGGGGTTTCGGGGCAAGAGGCCGCCAAGGAAGTGCAGAGGGAGTGCCCAGGGCGGCATTCTGCTCGAACTGCCGCGTGAGGGGCGGGAGTTGAGTTCGATTAAGAATACCCGTACGAGTGGTTCCACGGAAAATTCCCGCGACGGGTGGGGGAGTTGTGAAACAACGCGGGTGATCTTAGCCGACGGCTGTTCCGCCCGCCGTGGCGAGCAGCTTCTCGACGCGGTCCGCGTCGCAGGTCCGCGGACAGGTGGCGCAGGTGTCCTCGGGGCGCAGGGTGTAGAACATGCAGCAGCTCGCCCGGTCCCGGGTGTGCAGCGGCGTGCCGTCCGGCCCCTTCAGTTCGCGGAAGGCCGCGTCCCCGACGTAGGGCCTGGTGGCGCCCGGCAGCAGCAGCTCCAGCTCGTGCCGCGCCCGCTCCTGCTCGCCGAGCAGGTGGGCGACGTACCACAGCCCCTCGACGACCTCGTCGGTCGCCATGCCCCACAGGGCGCGTCCGCGCCGCCGCATCCGGGGGCCGAATCCGGCCAGGACCGGCTCCAGGTGCTCGGCGACCGACGCCCGCACCTCGGCGCGCAGCGCCTCCTCGTCGGCGACCACCCGGGCGCCGGGCAGGACGGCGGCCGGATCGCCGGGCAGGCAGGCGAACGAGGCGGCGTGGACGGCCATCCGGCCGAGGGGGAGCCCGGCGGCCGTGCGGTCGTAAGCCACGTGGTGTGCCGGGAGGCGGGGCACCCGGCGGTGCAGGAACCACGGCACGGTGATCAGCAGGCAGGCCGGCCACGCGTAGCGGTGCAGGCCGAAGCTCGCGATCACGTCCGGCCGGGCCCGCTGTCCGTAGTCCCGCAGCACCTGTGCCTCGTCCCAGGTGAGGAACGCCGTCAGCTCCGTCCCGCCGGCGGCGAGCGAGGCGGCCGTGACCCAGCCGCCGCCGTCCGGGACCGCGTCGGCCGCCGCCAGTTCGGTGACGCCCAGCCCGGGCAGGACCTCGGACAGGCGCGCGTAGGCGTCCGTGAAGGCCGTAGGGGCGACAGGCATGCGGCACCACCGATCCGCGTCGGGACAACGGGCTGCTCGAAGGCGAGCAGGTAAGCCTTACCTTATCCAAGTCTTTCGGATTTGAACTGACGGCCCGTGCGCTTAGGGTGCTTGACGGACCGGTGACAACCCGCCTCAATGACCTCAAGTACCGACACGTCCCGCAGGAGGACCCGTGGAGCACAGCGCGCAGGGCGCCGCAAGGACGGGCCCGGCGGCCGGGGCGGTGCGCATCCCGGCCCAGCCCGGGGCGGCGGACGGCACGGCACGCGGCGAGCACACCCACGGCGAACCCCAGATATCGTCCCCGTCCCGGTCTCCGTTCCGCGCCTCCGCGCCCGGTCCGCGGGCCGCCGTCCGGCGTTCCTCCGTGCGCGGGCAGATCCTCGACGCCCTGCGCGCCGCGCTGGTCACCGGCGAGCTGCGGCCCGGCGAGGTCCACTCGGCGCCCGTGCTCGGCGAGCGGTTCGGCGTCTCGGCCACCCCCGTGCGGGAGGCCATGCAGCAGCTCGCCCTGGAGGGCGCCGTCGAGGTCGTCCCCAACCGAGGTTTCCGCGTCGTCGAACGGGGCGACCGCGAACTGGCCGAACTGGCCGAGGTGCGGGCCCTCATCGAGGCCCCGGTGTGGCTCCGCCTGGCCCGTACGGTGCCCGCCGAGCGCTGGGCGGAGCTGCGCCCCCTCGCCGAGGCCACCGTCCGGGCCGCGTCCTCCGGCTGCCCGGTCGCCTACGCCGACGCCGACCGCGCCTTCCACCGCGCGGTGCTCGTGCTGGCCGGCAACGAGCAGCTCGTCCGGATCGCCGGTGACGTGCACCGCCGCGCCCAGTGGCCGCCGGCCGGTGCACCCTCCGTGCGCGGCCGGGCCGATCTGGTCGCCGACGCGCACGAGCACACCGCGCTCCTCGACGCGCTGATCGCCGGTGACCCGGACGTGGTGCGGGTCCTGGTCGGGCAGCACTTCGGCAGCACGCACTGAGAGGGGGCGCCCACTGAGAGGGGGCGCCCCCCGGGGCGGGGGCGCCCGTGGAGCCGGGTCGGGTTCTGCCGGCTCTTCTCGGCTCTTCTCAGCTCCTTTCGACTCCTCTCAGGTCCTCTCTCAGCTCCTCTCGGCCCCTACGGGACCTCCTGCCGTTCCGTGCGGCTCGCGGGCACCTGCTTGCCGGGCTTCCCGGTCTTGCCCGTACCGCGCGCCTCGCCACCCCTGCGGCGCGTGGAGCGGGACCCGGTGCCCCGGTCGTGCAGTTCGATGGCGAGCGGGGAAGCGGTGAAGACCGAGGAGTACGTCCCGACCCCCACGCCGATGAGCAGCGCGAGCGCGAAGTCGGTGAGCGAGTCGTCGGCCAGGACCGCGAGCGAGGCGAGGATGAGCACCGCGCCCATGCCCGTGTTGACCGTGCGGGGCAGGGTCTGCAGGATCGCGTCGTTGGTGAGCCGGGCGAACGGCGTCCTGCGCTCCTTGCCCAGCAGCTCGCGGACCCGGTCGAAGAGGACCACCGAGTCGTTGACCGAGTAGCCGATCACGGTCAGCAGCGCGGCCAGGAACACCCCGTCGATCGGCTTGCCCAGCCAGGCGAACACGCCGACCAGGATGACCACGTCGTGGGCGAGCGCACTGACCGCCGCGGTGCCGAACAGCAGCCGGAACCGGGCGGCGAGGTACAGCAACTGGGCGCCCAGGGCGAGACCCAGGGCGATCAGGGCGTTGCGGCGCAGTTCCTCGCCCAGGCTCGGGCCGATCAGCTCGTCGCGGACCTTCTCCGTCTCGCCGCCCAGTCCGGCGACGGTCTTAGTGACGGTCGCCGCCTCGGTGTCGGTCAGCTCCTCCGTGCGCACGGTGAGGTCGCCCTCGCCGGAGGACTGGACGACGGCGCGCGGGAAGCCCGCGTCGGCGAGGGCGTCCCGGGCCCGTTCGGGATCGACCTGGGTGGCGGTCGAGTACTCGATGAGCCGGCCGCCGGTGAACTCGATGCCGAAGTTCAGACCGCGCACCAGGATGCCGGAGCCCGCCACCACCATGACGATCAGGGAGGCCGCCAGCCAGCGGCGCGGCCGGCTCATCAGGAACGGGTTGCGGCGCAGCAGGGCGTCGCGGACCGGCCCCGTGGTCGAGATGCCGGTGAGAGCGGGGCGGCGGAAGACCGCCGGGCGGCTCGCGGCGAACTCGGCCAGCACCCGGGTGATCACCAGGGCGCTGACCATGGAGGCGAGCACACCGATGCCCAGCGTGACGCCGAAGCCCTTGACCGGGCCGGAGGCCAGGAAGAACAGCAGGGCGGCGGCGATGAGCGTGGTGATGTTGGAGTCGGCGATCGCACTGAACGCGCTGCGGAAACCGGCGGTGAGCGCGGACCGCGTGCTCGGACGGGTCCGGGCCGCCTGTTCCTCGCGGGCCCGTTCGAAGACGAGGACGTTGGCGTCCACCGCCATGCCGATCGCCAGGACGAAACCGGCGAGGCCCGGCAGGGTCAGGGTCGCGCCGACCAGGGCCAGGGCGGCGTAGGAGATCACGCCGTAGCAGAGCAGTGCCACGGTGGCCAGGGCGCCCATCAGCCGGTAGATGACGATGATGAACAGCGCGGTCAGCGCGGTGCCGATGACGGCGGCCCAGGCGCCGGCCGTGATGGCCTCGTCGCCCAGGGTGGCGCCGATGGTGCGCTGCTCGACGGTCTCCACCGGCACGGGCAGGGCGCCGCCCTTGATGAGCAGGGCCAGTTCGCGGGCCTCGGCGTCGTCGAAGGAGCCGGTGATCTGGGTGGAGCCGCCGGTGATGCCCGCCCCGCAGGACACGGAGGGGTCGACCTGCGGCGAGGAGATGATCTTGTTGTCGAGGACGATGGCGACCCGGCGCTGCGGGTCACCGGCCGGGTTGCAGGCCGCCTCGCCGGTCACCCGGGCCCAGCGGTCGCTGCCGGCGTCCTTGAAGTCGACGGTGACGTGCCAGCCCGCGCCGTTCTGCTGGTCGAAGCGGGCGTCGGCGCCCTTGACGTCCTGGCCGGTCAGCGCGGCCGCCTTCAGGCGCAGGGACTGCCCGGACTCGTCCGGCAGCACCCGTTCGCCGTCCTTGGTGTCCTTGGCGTCTTCGGCGTCCTTGCCTGTCTTGCCGTTCTCTGCGGCCGGGTCCTCGGCCGGGCCGAGGACCGAGTGGACGGTGAGCTGCGCGGTGCGGCCGAGGACGTCGGCGGCCTTCTTCGGGTCCTGGACGCCCGGCAGCTCGACGACGACGCGGTTCTCGCCGGAGCGGACGATGGTCGGCTCGGCGACACCGAGGGCGTCGATGCGGCCGCGCAGCACCTCCACCGTGCGGTCGGTGGCCTCGCGGTCGGCCCCGGTGGTCTCGGTGGACTTGGTCTCCAGCACGATCTGGGTGCCGCCGCGCAGGTCGAGACCGAGACGGACCGGCATGGTCAGGGTGATGGCCACGGACGCGGCCATCACGGCGAGCGCGACGAGCGCACGGACGTTCAGGGAACGCGAACGCGAGCGCGAACGGGGGCGGGGGCGGGAAGGGGGACGGGAGCGTTTCAACACGGACCTCCGGCGGGCACGCCGCGGCGGCGGCCGAGCGCGGCCGCGGCGGAAGAAGGGAGAGAAGAAGGGAAAACGTCGGGTGTGGTGTCTCAGATGCCGGAGGAGACGGGTGGCGCCCGGCCGCTGTCGTGGCTCGTACGGCCGGGGGAGACCGGCACCGGCCCGGGCGCCGCCGAGGTGCGGGCCCGGGAGCCGGGGAGCGTGCCCGCGCGGTGCGCGGTGGCGGTCGCGTGCTGGTCCGGTGCCGCCGGACGCCCGGCCGGCTGGTCGTGCCGGGCCCGGGGCTGGGCGGCGCAGACCGGCGTGCAGCCGTCGTCGGCGTGGAGGTCGAGCGCCGGGTGCGGCACGGCCGTCGCGGCGGCCGCCGCCAGGGGACCGTCGGGGCCGACCCGTGCCCCGGCCGCGGGCCACGCCGGGACCAGCGGCAGCAGGACGGTCAGCAGGACGGTGAGCACGGCCCCGAGCCGTCGGCGCATCACCGTCCCCTTTCGTGGCGGATGAGCGGCTGGTGGTGGGTTCTTCCTGGAGGGAAGCCCGGGGCTCCGGCCGGGGAGTGGGCGGCCAGAGCCACGGGCGGTTCAGGGGGCGTCAGGGCTCGATGAGCCCGGCGCGGATGGCGTACCGGGTCAGCTCCAGACGGTCGCGCAGGCCGAGTTTCTGCAGCAGGTTCGCCCGGTGCCGCTGGACGGTCTTGATGCTGATGAAGAGGATCTCGGCGATCTCCTTCGACGAGTGGCCCTCGGCGACGAGCTTGAGGACCTCCTCCTCGCGCGGGGTGAGGATGTGGTCGGAGGTCTCCTCGCCGTGCCGCACCCGGTCGAGGTAGTTGCGGATGAGCGCCGTCACCGCACCCGGGTACAGGAAGGGCTCGTCGCGCATCGCGGCACGGCAGGCGGCGACGAGGTCCCGGTCGGCGACCGACTTGAGCACGTAACCGCAGGCGCCCGACTTCAGCGCCTGGAACAGGTACTGCTCGTTGTCGTGCATCGTCAGCATCAGGATGCGCAGCCCCGGCTTCAGCGCGGCCAGTTCGCGGGCCGCCTGCAGACCGGTGAGGCGGGGCATCGCGATGTCCAGCACCGCGAGGTCCGCCTCGTGGGCCCGCGCCATGTCGATGGCCTCCGCGCCGTCCCCGGCCTCGGCGACCACCTCGAGGTCCGGCTCCCGGTCGAGGATGAGGCGCACCCCGCGGCGCACCAGCGCGTGGTCGTCGGCGAGCAGGATGCGGATCGTCGCCGGGGCGGACCCCTGGGAGGGGCCGTACGCGGAGGCCGCGGAGGTCGCGGATGCCGTGGACGCCCCGGTCGTCGGCGCGGCGGCGGAGCGGCCGGACACGGACGGCTCGGGCAGGGACGGGTCGGACATGGTCTGGGCTACTTCCTGGGAAGGGGTGCGGTGAGCCGGATGCGGGTGCCGACGCCGGGCGCCGACGTGATGTCGAGGGCGGCCCCGACGAGCAGGGCCCGTTCACGCATGCCGCGGATGCCGGCGCCCTCGTGCGCCGCCTCGATGCCGCGGCCGTCGTCGGCGATGGTGAGGGTCACCGCGCCGTCGGCGCCGGACAGGCCCACCTCCAGCCGTTCGGCGTCCGCGTGGCGGGCGGCGTTGGTCAGGCTCTCCTGCGCCACACGGTAGAGGACCAGCTCGGTCTCCTGGTCCAGCACCGGCAGGTCGGCGTCGAAACGGCGCACCACCCGCAGACCGGTGTGGGTGGCGAAGTCGTGCGTGAGCGAGGACAGCGCGCTGACCAGACCGAGGTCGTCCAGGACACCGGGCCGCAGCCGGCGCACCAGGCGGCGTACCTCGTCCAGACACTCCCGGGTGATCTCCTGCGCCTGGTGCAGCTCGTCGCGCAGCGGGTCGTGGGCGTCGTCCGCCGCACGGCCCAGGACCAGCAGGATCGCCGTCATGCTCTGCCCGACCTCGTCGTGCAGCTCCTGGGCGATGCGGCGCCGCTCCGCCTCCTGGGCGAGCAGGACCCGGGCACTGCTCGTGGCCCGCTCGTTCTCCAGACGGTCCAGCATGGCGTTGAACGTGCGGATCAGCTCCGGGACGTCGCCGCCGCCGGAGACCGGCAGCCGCTGGCCGGGACGCAGCAGGTCGACGGTGGTCATCAGCTTGGTGAGCCGCTCCAGCGGTGCCAGCCCCCAGCGCAGCAGCGCGCCGTTGGCCACCAGCATGACGCCCATGCCGACCACGAGGACGACGGCCTCGGTCAGCACGATCGGCACGGAGACGGTCACCGGAGCCCACAGCAGCAGTGCCGTGGCGAAGCCCAGCACCACCGCGTTCAGCCCGAAGATCCGCCAGAACAGGGACACCGGGGGTACGCCTCCTTCAGCGACGTGTCGACTTGGTACGCCTCTACTGTCGGTCATCGCGCACCCTCGGTGGGAGCTGGGCCCAGATAGCGACCGAGCAAGCGACCAGCGTGCTCCTCCCGGGCCCGCCCGGTCGATGGGGCGCGGTCCCCATTTCCGGATCGCGGCATACCCATTCGGGCGCGGGAGCGCACCGTCGAGTGGATCCCGCGTCCCCGCGCAAATGGGTCCTGCGCCCGATGGGTTTCCCCCGGGGGCCCGGCCATGGTTGAGGACGACCGGGTCCGATCGGCCCGGCGCTCGGCATACCCGCAGCACCTTCGAGATCCCGCAGAACTCTCCGAGACCGCGCAGAACCTTCCGAGCACGAGAACCCGCAGAACCTTCCGAGAAAAGGACCTTCACCGTGTCGCTCGACGCCTCCCGCATCGAACCCCGCCCCGAGCGGCTGACCGCTCACGAGGCGCGCCAGCGTCTCGAACACGCCCGCAACACCCGCATGACCCAGCTCCAGGCCCTCGGTGAGAGCGGCCAGGCGGACGACCAGCTCATGTCCGCGCAGCAGGCCGCGATCGAGCGGGTGCTCAAGGAGATCGAAGAGGCCTTCGCCCGGGTCGAGGACGGCACCTACGGCACCTGCCTGGGCTGCGGCAAGCCCGTGCCGGGGGAACGCCTGGAGATCCTTCCCTACACGCGGTACTGCGTCGCCTGCCAGCGCCGCGCCGCGGCCTGACCGCGCCCCTTCCGTTCCGTACTCGTCCCTCCCGCCCTGCCCAAGGGGTGAAGTGGTGAACAACCAGATCATCGACGACCGCGACACGCGCCTGTCGCCCGAGGACCTGACCGCGCTCCGGGACAACCTCCGGGAGCAGCGGCAGTTCCGCGAGGACCAGCTACGGCAGATCGCGGCCGTCCCGTCCCGCACCGAGGAACTGGTCCGGCGGCGGTCCGCCGCGCAGACCGAGGTCCGGGTCAAACTGGCGGCCTCCGCGCGCATGGTCCTGGCCGACGTGGAGGCGGCCCTCGACCGCCTGGCCGAGGGCTGTTACGGCCGTTGCCACCTGTGCCGGCGCGGCATCGACCGCGACCGGCTGATGATCGTGCCCCAGGCCCGCTACTGCGCCCGCTGCCAGCAGGTGCGGGAGGCCGGACGATGACCGTGCTCCGGCGGTCCCGCGCCGCGCTGTTCCGGCACCGGCCCTGGCCGCTGTGCCGGCAGTGCAGCGGCGTCGCCCTCGACATGGGCAGCGCCCGCACCCGCGCCTGGGTCGCCGGGCGCGGCATGATCCTCGACGTGCCGACGGTGACCTTTCCCGGGGCGGGCGCGGTGTACCCGATCCAGCGCGGCTCCATCGTCGACACGCAGGGCACGGCCCGGATGCTCGACCGGCTGCTGGGCCACCGGCTGCCCCGCTTCGCCCGGCCGGTGGTCGTGGTGACCGCGCCGGTGCTGGACGGACTGGCCTACCGGACCGAGGCCCGTACGGCTGTGGAGGTGCTGCGTCCGCGCAGCGTGCTGACCGTGCCCAGTGCGCGGGCGGTGGCCCTCGCGGCGGGCGCCGACCTGTCCCGGCCGCTGCTCGTCATGGACATCGGCGCCCATCTCACCGAGGTGGTGCTCCTCGTCGACGGCGCCGTCTTCGACGCGCGCCGCACGGCGCTGGGCACGGGGGACATCGACGAGGCGACCCCGCCCTCGCGGATCGGGGAGGCGCTGGCCGACATGACGACCTCGATGCTGCGGCAGGACGACACGTCCCTCACCCTGGACGCGCTGGGCCGGGGGCCGCTGCTGGCGGGCGGGGGCGCCCTGCGTCCCGAGATCACCTGCCGGCTCGCCGACCGGCTGCACGTACCGCTGCGCGCGGTACCGGCGCCGCACACGGCCGCGGTGCGCGGCGCCGCGAGACTCCTGGAGGCCGCGCACACCCACCCGTCCCCCACGGGCACGGACCCACCGGAGGGCCATCCGCACTGAGCCGGGCCCGGCACCCCGCCGATCCGGCCGGGGGCGGGGACACCGCTCGTCCCCGCCCGCCCGCACGGGACCGGTACCGCCGCCGATGCGCCCGGTGCACCCGACGCGTCCGACTCTCCGACGTCGGCCGGTCCCGGGCGGAGGGGCGCCGCTCGTTCCGTCCGCCGTGCGCCGCCCGGTGCTGCTGTCGGTGCGCCCGGTGGGGCTGGTCTCCCGTGCCGGCCGACCTCGGGGCAGGGGCACCGCTCGCCCCCCCCGGGCCGCGGGTCGGCGCCGGGTGCCCGGCCCTGGACCCGAGCCGGGGCGGGGAGCCGTGGAAGCGGCCGGTTCCGGGCGGAGGGGCGCCGCTCGACCCGTCCGCCCGTACGGGGCCGGTACCGCCGCCGGTGCGCCCGGAGGGGGCCGGTCTCCCGGTGTCGGCCGACCTCGGGGCAGGGGCACCGCTCGCCCCGGCCGCAGGGCCGGTGCCGGGTGTCCCGGCCGGGCACCGTGCCCGCGGCCGGTGCGCCGCGGCGGCGGGGCTTCCCGGTGTCGGCCGGTCCTGGGGGAGGGACACCGCTCGTCCCGCCCCTCCGTGCGGGCCGGTGCCGGGTGCTCCGGCGTCCGGCACGACCGGCGTACGGGAGGGCACCGCTCGTCCGCCGGTCGTCGTACGGCACCGGCGCCGTACGTGCGGATGTATCGGAGGCCCGACATCGACCGCACCCCCGGCCCCCCGTCCCCTCGGTCCCCCCGTCCCTCCGTTCCCCCCCCGTTCCGCTCCCGGAGTTCGGCTCCAGTCCCCCCATTCGCCCCGTCCCCCGCTCGTACGGCCGGCGCCCGCCCCGGCGTCGGCCGTACCCCGCCCCGACGCGCGCGGTTCCGTTCCGGCGGACCGCTTCAGACCGCGCCCTCCCAGGAAGGAGACACCCGTGGCCGGAGAGATTCCTCAGGCCCAGCCACCACCCGCCGTTCCGGACCCCGAGCCCGTGCGGCACCCGTACCTCGTGTTGTGGCGGTGGCGGCGCAACCCGCTGCGGCGGCCCAGCGACCGGCTGCGGGCCTGGATCTCGCTCGGGCTCGTGCTCGCCGTGCTGGTGGCCGCCCCGGCGGCCATGTTCGGGGTCGGCGACAGCGCCTACCGGCACTACCGCGGGACCGCCGAGCACGAGACGCGGACCCGCGAACACCGCCCCGCCGTCCTGACCCACGACGCCCCGCGCCACCCCGAACCGGGGTCGGACGAGGCGAAGAAGACCCGGTACCCGGTGCCGGTCCGCTACACCGGCCCCGACGGGGTGACGACGACCGGGACGACCGAGGTGGAGCCGGGACTCCCGGCGGACAGCACCGTCCTGGTCTGGGTCGACGACGAGGGCCGGATCACCGAGGCACCGCTGACCGCGGAGGAGATCCGCAGCCGCACCATGGGCTGGGCGATCCTCGCCTTCCTGGGTGTCGTCGTCACCGGCCTGGCCGTCCACGCCGCCACAGGTCTCCTGCTGCACCGGCGCAACCTCGCCCAGTGGGACGCGGCCTGGGCCAACACGGCCCCGCGCTGGAGCAGGCTCCCGTGACGCCCGTCCGGGTGCGGTCCCTCAGGCCGTCGCCGCGTCGGCCGCCGGCGGCGCCAACTGCCGTGCCAGCCACGTCGGCACGCCGCCGAGCAGCCGGAACAGCCGTCGCGCCTCCTCCCGCAGCCGGGACGCCTCCGGTTCCGACTCCGCGTCCGCGAGCGACGCCAGCGCGGGCGCCGTACCGACGAGATACCCCAGCTCCTCGCGGATGCGCAGCGACTCGGCGAACCCGTGCCGCGCCTCGGTCAGCTCCCCCTCGCGCAGCGCCAGACCGGCCAGGTGCCGCCAGGTGAAGGACAGCAGCAGCGGCTCGGCGTGCGCCGTCGCCCCGGCGTGTGCGCGCCGGTACGCCGCTCGGGCGGCCTGCGGAGACCTGGCCAGGTTCTCCGCGAGCAGCCCGCGCCGGAAGTCGAGCAGTGCCCGCCCCCTCGCCCCCGGCGCGATCAGGGCCGCCGCCCGGCCCAGCGCCGCCCGCGCCTCGTCGGCCCGGTCGCGTACCCCGTGCACCGTCGCGGCGTACGCGAGTTGACCGCGTTCACAGGCGGCGGCCCCGCGTTCGTCGTCGCTGTGGGCCAGGGCCTCCGCGGTGCGCAACGCGTCCTCGGCCTCGGCCCACCCCTGCTCCGTGTACAGGCACCGCTCCACCAGCAGCGCGGTCCGCTGCAGGGCGGTGTCCGCGGTGACCGGCTCCAGCAGGGACGCCGCGTCGGCCCAGCAGCCGCGCGAGCGCAACCGCCATACCGCGGTCTGGAGCGGATCGTCACCTTCGGTCGTTCCCCAGCCAGAACCAGCCATGGCGGAATGCGCCACGTCGCCCTCCCCTTAGCACGCCATCGAGCTCACGAGTGGTGGCCGCATCTCAGCACGGAACCGGCGGCCCGGCCAAGAGGATGGGTGAAAGATTTCACAAAGTCGTGGACTTCGGGCCGTCGAGGTTTGGGAGCGCGCGGGACCCTTCCGCGGCCTGCGCGCGCCCCGGGCCTCAGCTCATCCGCAGGGCCAGGAAGAAATCGAGCTTGTCCTCGAGCCGCGACAGGTCACGCCCCGTCAACTGCTCGATCCGCCCGACGCGGTAGCGCAACGTGTTGACGTGCAGGTGCAGCCGGTTCGCGCAGCGCGTCCACGAGCCGTCGCTGTCGAGGAACGCCTCCAGCGTCGGGATCAGCTCGGCGCGGTGACGGCGGTCGTAGTCCCGCAGCGGGTCGAGCAGCCGGGCGGTGAAGGCGCGGCGCACGTCGTCGGGGACGAAGGGGAGCAGCAGCACGTGCGAGGCCAGCTCCTGGTGGCCGGCCGCGCAGACCCGGCCGGGGCGCGCCGCGGCGACCCGGCGCGCGTGCCGGGCCTCCTCCAGCGCCCCGCGCAGCCCCTCCGCCGAGTGCACGGCCGCACTGACCCCGAGCGTGACCCGCCCGTCGCCGTCGAGACCGGCCGACAGCGGCTCCCGTACGGCCTCCAGCAGGGCCTCCGCCAGGACGCCGGCCTCGGAGCCGTCGTGCTCGGTGGAGACCGCCGGCAGCGGTACGAGGGCGACCGCCTCCTCGCCGGTGTGCGCCACGGCGATGCGGTCCGACTGCTCGGGGCCGGTGGCGTGCGGGTCGACGAGGATCTCCTCCAGCAGCGTCTGCGCGATGCGGCCGGTCTGTCCGTCGCCGTCCGCCCACTCCACCCGGGCCACCACGACCTGCCAGTGCGGTGCCGCGCCGAGGCCCGGCAGCAGCACCGGCGCCGCCACCCGGAGCCGGGCCGCGATCTCGGCGGGGGCGGCGCCCGTCTGCACCAGCTCCAGGACCTCCTGGGCCAGCCGCCGCCGCACCGTGCGTGCCGCGTCCCGCCGGTCCCGCTCGACCGCGATGAGCTGCGTGACGCCGTACAGCAGGTCGAGCCGCTCCTCGGCCCAGTCACCGGCGTCCGCCTCCACCACCAGCAGCCAGTCGGTCAGCGCCGTCTCGCGCACCTCCCGGTCCGCCGCGGCACCCTGCGCGACACGGGCCCCCGCGGCCGTCGTCACCGGCCGGCCCCGCCCGCGCACCGGGAAGAGGCTGTACGTCGTGGAGCCCACCGGGACCCGGTGCGGCACGCGGCGGCCCGATCGGGTGGCGGCGAGGTGCTCCGCCGCGAGCTTGGCGCACACCTCGGCCGGGAGCGCGGGCTCCGCGTCCTTCGGACCGGCGACCTGCCGTCCGGTGGGGGAGAGCACCCAGGCCCGCAGGTCGAGGTCGGAGCCGAGCAGGTCCAGGACAACGTCGGGGCCGCCGCCCGCCGGTCCCGAGGTCATCATCCGGCGGTGCCGGTCCACCACGGCCGCGAGGTCCCCGGCCCGCTCGCCGGAGACCTGGCGCACCACGTGCTCGGTGATCGTCGCGAAGGCCACCGACTCGTGCACCGCGAACAGCGGCAGCCGGTGCCGCGCGCACGCCACCACCAGGTCCTCCGGCACGTCCCCCAGTTCCGCCTCACCGGCGGCCAGCGCGGTCACCTGGGCCTGCACCAGGATGCGGACGAAAGGTTCCGAGTCGGCGGCGTCGCGGCGCCACGCCAGGCCGGTGAGCACCAGCTCGCCGCCCGAGAGGTAGCGGCTGGGGTCCCGCAGGTCGGTGGTCATCACACCGCGGACCGTGCGGTCCAGCTCGTCCTCGCCGCCGAGCAGCTTGAGGCCCAGCGCGTCGGTGTCCAGCAGTGCGCGCAGCCGCATTCTCGTCGCCGCCGTTCTTTGTCTCGAAGTGTTCCAGGTCACGCGGCTGTGTCGCCCGATTCCAGAGGAGAACAGGGAGGCGATTGAGCACCTCCGTTCATACGAATCTACAAGATGCCCGCCCTGGCCAGCCAACTCCTTCATGGTTTCTGCGACTGACCCCGGTGGAGCGCACGACGGTCTACTGAGGCCGTCGTCGTTCCGCACGAACAGAACCCGACGCTTCGTCGCCGACCGCCCGCCCGGAGTCTCCGTTGAGGTACCGCACCAGCTCCACAGGCCCGAACGGCCCGCCCTGCGGCCGGAAGGCGGCTGTCCGGGAGGCGACGAACGAAGACCCTCCGGGCGGCGCACGGAACGTCACACACTCCGCGCCGCCCGGAGCACCGGCCGGGTACCGCTCCGCTCGCGGTACGTGAACGCCAGCACCACCGGCACCACTGGCACCACCGGCACACCGGCTCCACCGGCACACCGGCCGATCGGCATTACCGGTACCACCAGAAGCACCAGTACCACCACACACATGCGTTCGTCTCGGGCCGTCCCCCGGGTCGTGCATATCCCAAATCCCGCGGCCGCCCCGGCGGCCGGCCGGGTGCACCTATGAACCTTGGGAGACGGCCCCATGACCCAGCAGTCAGTGGAGCCCGAGATCACCGCCGAAGACGCGGGCGCGGGTTCCCGCGTTCCCGGCGGACGGTCCTGGCTCGACCGGTACTTTCACATATCCCACCGGGGATCCACGGTCGCGCGTGAGGTGCGCGGCGGCATCACCACCTTCATGGCGATGGCGTACATCGTCCTCCTCAACCCCGTGATCCTGTCCGGCAAGGACGCGGCGGGGGACACTCTGGGCCAGAAGGCCCTGATCACCGCGACGGCGCTCGCCGCGGCGGTCACCACGCTCCTGATGGGCTTCGTCGGCAAGGTGCCGCTCGCCCTGGCCGCCGGGCTCTCCGTCTCCGGGGTGATCGCCGGGCAGGTCGTCCCGCAGATGACCTGGCCGCAGGCGATGGGCATGTGCGTGATGTACGGCGTGGTGATCATGCTGCTCGTGGTCACCGGGCTGCGCGAGATGATCATGAACGCGATCCCGCTCGCCCTCAAGCACGGCATCACCATGGGCATCGGCCTGTTCATCGCCATCATCGGCCTGGTCAAGGGCGGCTTCGTCCACCCGGGCGAGGCGACCCCGCTCACCCTCGGCCCGGCCGGGGAACTCGCCGGCTGGCCCGTCCTGCTCTTCGCGGGCACCCTGCTGCTGATCTTCATGCTCCAGGCCCGCAACCTGCCCGGCGCCATCCTGATCGGCATCGTCACCGGCACGATCGTGGCGGCGATCCTGAACGCCACCGGGGTCATCGACCCCGAGCAGTGGGCCAACGGCGCCCCCGAGCTGCACGGCAGCGCGGTCTCCATGCCGGACTTCTCGCTCTTCGGCAGCCTGGAGTTCGGCGGCTGGGGCGAGGTCGGCGCGATGACCGTCGGCATGATCGTCTTCACACTCGTGCTCGCCGGGTTCTTCGACGCGATGGCCACCATCATCGGCGTCGGCACCGAGGCGAAGCTCGCCGACGACAAGGGCCGGATGCCGGGCCTGTCGAAGGCGCTGTTCATCGACGGCGCCGGCGGTGCCATCGGCGGTGTGGCGGGCGGCTCCGGCCAGACCGTCTTCGTCGAGTCCGCGACCGGCGTCGGCGAGGGGGCGCGCACCGGGCTCTCCTCGGTCGTCACCGGCCTGTTCTTCGCGGCCTGTCTCTTCTTCACGCCGATCACCGCGATCGTGCCCCAGGAGGTCGCCTCGGCCGCCCTGGTGGTCATCGGCGCGATGATGATGATGAACGCCCGGCACGTGGACTGGGCCGACCGGGCCACCGCGATCCCGGTCTTCCTGACCGTCGTCCTGATGCCGTTCACGTACTCCATCACGGCCGGTGTCGCCGCCGGCGTCATCTCCTACGTCGCCATCAAGGTCGCGCAGGGCAAGGCCAGGGAGATCGGCGCGTTCATGTGGGGGCTGACGGTGATCTTCGTCGTCTACTTCGCGCTCAACCCGATCGAGAGCTGGATGGGCGTGCACTAGCCGCCCCGCCGGGAACCCTTCACGTACCCCGCGTGCGGAGGAGGACCGGAACATGCTGGACATCGCCGAAGAGCTGCACCGGTGGACCGAGCAGGGCCGCGACTTCGCCCTGGCCACCGTGGTGGCCGTCGGCGGCAGCGCGCCCCGGCCGGCCGGCGCCGCCCTCGCGGTGGACGCCGACGGCACGGTGGTCGGTTCGGTCTCCGGCGGGTGCGTGGAGGCGGCCGTGTACGAGCTGTGCCGGCAGGCGCTCCAGGACGGCGAGACCGTCCTGGAGCGCTTCGGGTACAGCGACGAGGACGCCTTCGCGGCCGGTCTGACCTGCGGCGGGGTCATCGACGTCCTGGTCTCCCCGGTAGTGGCTGCGGCCCCCGCCCGCCCGGCCCTGGCCGCGGTCCTCGCCGCCGCCGTGCGCGGGGAGACGGCGGCGGTGGCACGGATCGTGGGCGGCCCGGCGGAACTGCTGGGCCGCGCACTGGCCGTCCGGGCGGACGGCTCCCGCACCGGCGGCCTCGGCGGCGGGCCCGAGCTGGACCGCAGCGCGGCCGCCGGGGCGAGGGCCTTCCTGGACGCCGGCCGCACCGGCACGCTGCGGATCGGCGAGCGGGGCTCGCGCCGCGGAGCACCGCTCACCCTGCTGATCGAGTCCGCCGTCCCCGCACCCCGCATGATCGTCTTCGGCGCGATCGACTTCGCCTCGGCGCTGGCGCGGGCCGGCAGGTTCCTCGGCTACCACGTGACGGTGTGCGACGCGCGCCCCGTCTTCGTCACCCGGGACCGCTTCCCGGACGCGGACGAGATCGTCGCCGAGTGGCCCCACGAGTACCTCGCACGCACCGCCGTCGACGCCCGTACGGTGCTGTGCGTCCTGACCCACGACGCCAAGTTCGACATCCCCCTGCTCCGGCTGGCGCTGCGCCTCCCGGTGGCGTACGTCGGCGCGATGGGCTCCCGCCGCACCCACCTGGACCGCGAGGCCCGTCTGCGCGAGGCCGGCGTGGGCGACCTGGAGCTGTCCCGCCTCAGGTCACCGATCGGCCTCGACCTCGGCGCCCGCACCCCCGAGGAGACGGCCCTGTCCATCGCCGCCGAGATCGTCGCGACGCGCCGCGGCGGCACGGGCACCCCTCTGACCGGCGCCCGCACCCCCATCCACCACGACGTCCCGGCGGCAGCGGCGGGGCGCGGGGGAGCGGTGGCGTAGGACCGTTTCCCCGCGCGCCCGGGGGGCCGGCGGCTCCGCCGCGCGGGTCTCAGCCCCGGCCGGGGGCCCTCCGCTCCAGGGACACCTGCGCCACCACCGGCCGGTGGTCCGAGGCGGTGGGCTCCCGGGGAACCACGACGTCGTGCACGCGTACGCCCTCGCCCACGGCCACGTAGTCGATCCGCTTCGCGGGCGCCTCGGCCGGATACGTGTCCGGGGACCCGGCCCCGGCGTCGCGCAGTTCCTTCCACAGCGGGGCCAGCTCGGGCGCCGAGGGCCCGGCGTTGAAGTCGCCCAGCAGGAACTGGCGGGCGCCGGGCAGCTCCGCCCGCTCGCGGGCCATGATCCGCCGGGTGTCGGCGACCTGGGCCTCGCGCACCGCCGGGTCCGCCCGGTAGTCGAGGTGGGTCACGAACACCTGCACCGGCACGCCGCGCACCTTGAGCGTCACCTCGCCGAACCCGGGCGCGGGGGCCGGCACCGGGTTCTCGTCCTGCGTGGAGAGCCGGGTGATCTCGTGGTTGGCGGCGGAGCGGACCGGGAAGCGGGACAGCACCGCCACGCCGTACTCGCGCCGGGGTTCGCCGGCCGTCACCGGGTCGAGGCTGTAGATCGGCGCGAACGAGACCCGCATGCCGAGCCGCCGCGCCAGCTCCCCGGCCACGTCGAGCCCCTGGCTGCGGGCCCCCCAGTGCACGTCGACCTCCTGGAGACCGATCACGTCCGCGTCGAGGGCGCGCAGTACCGCCGCCTGCCGGTCGAGGTCGAAGACGCCGTCCGAACCCGCCCCGGCGTGGATGTTGTAGGTGGCGACGCGCAGCGGGACCGGGCGGCCCCGGTCGGCGGCCCAGGCGGGCGGTGCCGCCACGGCCGCGGTCAACAGGGCTCCGGCGAGGGACAGTTGGATGAGAGTGCGTGCTCTGGGAGACATGCCGGCACGGTACGCGGGATACGGGGGCCGCGAGGCGTGTGGCGCGTTCTCGTCCGTGTCCCGCACCCGGTGCGCAACCGTCGTTCACGGGTGCCGCAGCAGGTGGTCGACCGTGCGACCGAAGACGAGGCGCCCCGAGCGGACGAGGACGCCGTCGAGGAGGGAGGGGAGGAGCGGGACGTCCAGCTCCTCGCGCCATCCGACCCGCGCCCCGCCGCCGGGTGCGGAGCGGACGTCGAGCTCCGCCCAGCCCCGGACCACCCGGCCGCGCTTGTCCATCCGGCACCGGCCGGGCGTGTCCTCGTCCGGCGGCTGCCAGACGGTCACCTCCATCGGGTCGTCGAAGGCGAACGGTCCGGCACCCGTGCGGGCCACGACCAGCGTGCCCCGGCGGGTGGGGCCGGGCGGGGCGGCGGCGACCCGGGTCAGCGGCACGGTGTCCCCGTGCCGCTCCCAGCGGGTGAGCCGGCGCCAGGCCTCGTCCGGGGCGAGCGGGACGGTGCGGTGGAGCGAGAAGGTGGCCACGGGGTGATCGTGGCACGCCGGACGGCGCCCCGACGGCGGGTCACGGCCCGGCGGGACCGTTCGGATCACGCCGGGGCACGGGTCCGGCGAACGAGACCCCTACCGGTAGACCTTGCCCGGCTCGGCCTTGCCGGGGGCCAGTAGCTGGGGGACCGTCACGAAGACGTAGCCGCGCTTCTTGAGCGCGTCGATGATGCCGGGCACGGCGGGCACCGTGCCGTCGTAGATGTCGTGCAGCAGGATGATGCCGTCCCGCGAGGACTGGTCCAGGACGCGTTCGGTGATCAGGTCGGAGTCGTCGGTCTGGTAGTCCTTGGCGGTCACGCTCCACAGCACCTCCGACAGGCCCAGCTCGCGGCAGATGTCGTGCACCGTGTCGTCGGTGCGGCCCTGCGGCGGGCGCATCAGGGTGGGGCGCTTGCCGGTCAGGCGCTCTATCTCCTTGTTCGGGCGCTCCAGCTCCTCGCGTATCTCGTCCGGCTTCGCGTCGGTGAGGATCTTGTGCGTCCAGGTGTGGCTGGCCACCTCGTGGCCCTCGTCGGCCATGCGCCTGACAAGCTCGGGATACGTGTCGATGTGGCGCTTGCCGAGCAGGAAGAAGGTCGCCGGGACGTGCTTCTCCTTGAGTATGTCGAGCAGCCGGGGGGAGTTCTCGCTCGGCCCGGCGTCGAAGGTCAGCGCGATGCACTTGGCGTGCGCGCAGTCGACGGTGCCGAGACTGCCCGCACGTGCCTGCTCAGTGCCGGCGGCGTTGCGGACGGAGCTGGGCGAGGTGGTCTCCAGCTTCGTGCAGCCGCTGAGTGCGAGGGTCAGCGAGGCCGCGGCGGCGAAAGTCGCGAGTACGCGGAACCTGGTCCCCGTTTTTGTCATCTTCCTGGTCAGCGAAGGCATGCGGGGACTATACGCTGCATGTATATATCCGGTTCATAGCACCCCCTCGAACCGGTGTTCGGGGTAGGGATGGTAGGCGCGGGGTTACTCAGCCGGCACGCACGTGACGGCGAGAGTGAGGAGGACCCCGTGAGCGAGACCACCGCGGACGGACGCGTCTGGCGCCGGGCCCTGGTGACCGGCGGAGCCGGGTTCGTGGGCTCCCACCTGTGCGGCCGGCTGCTCGACGCCGGCACCGACGTCGTGTGCCTCGACAACCTGGCCACCGGCTCCCGTGCCAACGTGGCCGACCTGGAGCGGCGGCGCGGATTCCGGTTCGTCCGGGCCGACGCGACCGACCCGGTGGCCCTGCGCGGCCTGCCCGGCCGGTTCGACCTCGTCCTGCACTTCGCCTGCCCCGCCTCGCCCGCCGACTACCTCCGGCTGCCCCTGGAGACGCTCGACGTCGGCAGCACCGGCACCCGCAACGCCCTGGAACGCGCCCACGCCGACGGCGCCCGCTTCCTGCTCGCCTCCACCTCCGAGGTCTACGGCGACCCGCTGGAGCACCCCCAGCGCGAGACGTACTGGGGCAACGTCAACCCGGTCGGCCCGCGCAGTGTCTACGACGAGTCCAAGCGCTTCGCCGAGGCCCTGGTCACCGCGCACCGCCAGGTGCACGGCACCGACGCCGCCATCGTCCGCATCTTCAACACCTACGGCCCCCGCATGCGCACCGGCGACGGCCGGGCCGTACCCACCTTCATCGCGCAGGCGCTGGACGGCATGCCGCTCACCGTCGCGGGCGACGGCGGCCAGACCCGCTCCCTGTGCTACGTCGACGACACCGTCGCCGGCGTCCTGGCCCTCGCCGCGTCCCGGGAGAACGGGCCGATGAACATCGGCGGCGCCGACGAGATCACCATGCTGGAGCTGGCCCGCCGGGTCGTCGAACTCACCGGCTCCGGCTCCCGCATCCGCTTCGTCGAACGCCCCGTCGACGATCCCGGCCGGCGCCGGCCGGACACCGCCCTCGCCCGTGAGCGGCTGGGCTGGCGGCCGCGCGTGAGCTGGGACGAGGGGCTTCAGCGGACCATCGGCTGGTTCGCGCACGCCGTCGCCGCCTGACGCGGGCCCCGAACGGTCACGTACGGTGACATATCCGCTTTTCTCCGGAAGTGACCTGTCTCCAAGTGTTTGAGGCAACCGCCCCGCGGCACCCGCGACGCCGAGAGAGGAGCCCGCCCCATGCGCATCCTTGGTGTCAACGCCCTGTTCCACGACCCGGCCGCCGCCCTCGTCGTCGACGGCCGGACCGTCGCGGCCGCCGAGGAGGAGCGGTTCAGCCGGCGCAAGCACGGCAAGCGCCCGGTGCCGTTCTCCGCCTGGGAGGTCCCGGAGTTGTCGGCGCGATGGTGCCTGGAGCACGCCGGGGTGCGGCCGGGGGAACTGGACGCCGTGGCCTACTCCTTCGACCCCAAGCTCGCCCGGCCCGCCCGCGATCTGGGCCTGGACGACCCCTGGGACCCCCTGCGGCTCGAATACGCCCGCCGCGCCCCCGAGTTCCTCGCCGAGGCGCTGCCCGGGCTGGACCCCGACCGGGTCGTCTTCGTCCCCCACCACGTGGCGCACGCCGCCTCCGCCGGACCGGCCTCGCCCCACCCCGACAACGACGTCCTCGTCCTCGACGGCCGCGGCGAGTCCGCCTCCCACCTGGCCGGCCGCTACCGCGACGGCAAGCTCGACGTCCTCGCCACCCAGGCCCTGCCGCACTCGCTCGGCCTGGTCTACGAGGAACTGACCGAGCACCTCGGCTTCCTGCGCAGCAGCGACGAGTACAAGGTGATGGCCCTCGCCTCCTACGGCACCCCCCGCCACCTCGACCAACTCCGTGAGCACATCCACGCCACCGGCGACGGCGGCTTCCGCGCCCACGGCGTCGACTGGACCGCCCTCGCCCCGCCGCGCGCCAAGGGCGAGGACTGGACGAAGGACCACGCCGACCTCGCCGCGAGCACCCAGGCCGTCCTGGAGGAACTCCTCCTCGAACTCGTCCACTGGCTGCACGGCGAGGCCGGAGGCGAGGCCCTGACCATGGCCGGCGGCGTCGCCCTGAACTGCGTCGCCAACTCCAAGATCGCCGCCCGCGGCCCCTACCGGCACGTGTGGGTGCAGCCCGCCGCGGGCGACGCCGGCACCGCCCTGGGCGGCGCCCTGCACGTGGCCGCCGCCCAGGAGGGCGCCGCGCCCGAACCGATGCCCGGCGCCGACCTCGGGCGCGGCTGGAGCGACGACGAGATCCGCGCCTGGCTGGAGACCGCCGCGATCCCCTACGAGGAGCCGGACGACATCGCCGAGACCGTCGCCGGGGAACTGGCCCGGGACGGCGTCGTCGCCTGGTTCCAGGGGCGCAGCGAGTTCGGGCCGCGCGCCCTGGGCCACCGCTCCCTGATGGCCCACCCCGGCCGCGCGGAGAACCTCGAACGCCTCAACCACGTCAAGGGCCGCGAGGAGTTCCGCCCCGTCGCGCCCATGGTGCTCGCCGACCGCGCCGCCGACATCTTCACCGGCCCCGTCCCCAGCCCCTACATGCTCTTCGTGCACGACGTCGACCCCGCCTGGCGCGAGCGCATCCCCGCCGTCGTCCACGTCGACGGCACCGCCCGCATCCAGACCGTCGAGGAACGCCGCGAACCCCTCGTCGCGCGCATGCTCGCCGCCTTCGAACGGCGCACCGGGCTGCCCGTCGTCGTCAACACCAGCCTCAACACCGCCGGGCGGCCCATGGTCGACGACCCGCGCGACGCGCTGGAGTGCTTCGGCTCGGCGCCCGTGGACCTGCTGGCCATCGGCCCCTTCGCGGTGCGCCGGGGACGGGCGTTCGCATGAGCACCGCCCCCGGGACCGGCGGCACCAGGACGGGCTACGCCGTCGTCGTCCCCACCCTCGTACGCGACACGCTCGCCGACTGCCTGGCCGCGCTGGTCGCCGCGCACGGCCCGGACCCCGACGAGATCGTCCTGGTCGACGACCGGCCCGACCCCGACGCCGACCCCGGCGCGCTGGAACACGCGCTGACCGTCCTCGGCGACCTGCGCGAGCGCACGGTGGTGCTGCGCAGCGGAGGCCGCGGCCCCGCCGCCGCCCGCAACACCGGTGCCCGCGCGGTCGCCTCACCCTGGACCGCCTTCCTCGACGACGACGTCCAGGTCGGCCCGCACTGGTGCGACCAACTGGTCCAGGACCTCGCCGAGGCGGCCCCCGACACCGGCGCCGTACAGGGCGTGATCGCCGTACCGCTGCCCGGCGAGCGCCGCCCCACCGACTGGGAGCGCGGCACCGCCGGACTCGCGCGGGCCCGCTGGATCACCGCCGACATGGCCTACCGCACCGACGTGCTCAAACAGGTCGGCGGCTTCGACGAACGCTTCACCCGCGCCTTCCGCGAGGACGCCGACCTCGCGCTGCGCGTCCTGGACGCGGGCTGGCGCATCCGACGGGGCCGCCGCACCACCCGCCACCCGGTCCGCCCCGCAGGGCGCTGGGTCTCCCTGAAGCAGCAGCGCGGCAACGCCGACGACGCCCTGATGCGGCGCCTGCACGGCCCCGACTGGTGGGCCAAGGCGGTCGCGCCCCGGGGCCGCATCCGGCGCCACGCGGCGATCACCGCCGCCGGTGCCGCGGCCCTCGCCCTCGCGGCGGCCGGACGTCCCCGGGCCGCCGCCCTCGCCGGGGCCGGCTGGGCCGCGGGCACCGCCGAGTTCGCCTGGGCCCGCATCGCGCCCGGACCGCGCACCCGGCACGAGGTCACCACCATGCTGGTCACCAGCGTGCTCATCCCGCCCGCCGCGACCTGGCACCGGCTCGGCGGACTGTGGCGCCACCGCGCCGCCCCCGCCTGGCGGGAGGTGGCCGCATGAGCGCCGCCCGCCGTGCCGTGCGAGCCGTCCTCTTCGACCGCGACGGCACCCTCGTCCACGACGTCCCCTACAACGGCGACCCGGACCTGGTCCGGCCCGTCGACGGCGCCCGCGAGGCCGTGGCGCTGCTGCGCGCGAACGGCGTCCGCGTCGGCGTCGTCACCAACCAGTCCGGCGTGGCCCGCGGCCTGATCGGCGACGACGACGTACGGCGCGTCAACCGCCGCATCGACGACCTGATCGGCCCCTTCGACGTCTGGGCGGTCTGCCCGCACGGCCCCGACGACGGCTGCCACTGCCGCAAGCCGCAGCCCGGCATGGTCCTGTGGGCCGCCGGACGCGTCTGCGCCGCGCCCGCCTCCTGCGTCGTCGTCGGCGACATCGGCGCGGACATGGAGGCCGCCGAGCGCGCCGGCGCCCACGGCATCCTCGTCCCCAACGACCGCACCCGCCCCGAGGAGACGGCCGCCGCGCCCCACGTCGCCCCGGACCTCCTCACCGCCGCACGGGCGATCCTCGACGCACCACCGGACCTCCCCGCCGGACCGGCGGCGAGCACGGCCGGCCGCGACCGTGACACCGACCTCGCGGCGGGCGACCGCGCCGCGGGCGGTCCGGCGGTCCCCGGTGCCGGTGCCGGCGGGTGGGCCGTGGGCGAGGGCGGCGGGGCCGGGGCCGGAGGGGGCGTCAGTGGCCGGGGCGCCGCATCCGGTGGGGGGCCGGGGGTGGTCCGGGACTCGGTGCACGGCTTCGACCGGAATCGCGGGGCGGGCGACCGCGCCGCCGGCGGTCCGGCGGTTCCCGGTGCCGGTGCGGACGGGTGTGCCGGGGGTGAGGGGGACTGGGTCGGGTCCGGCGGGGGCGTCAGTGGTCGGGAGCGGACGCTCGCCGCATCCGGCGGGGGCCAGGAGCACGCCCGCGGTCCGGACCGGGGCGGGGACACCGACGCGGCGGAGCCCGCGCGCCCCGGGCCGCCCCCCGCCGGGGCGGGGCGGACTCGGGACGGCGGCGACAGGAGAGGGAGGCCGGCATGAGGGCGCTCGTCACCCGGCTCGACAGCTTCGGCGACGTCCTGCTCGCCGGTCCCGCCGTACGGGCCGTCGCCGCCCGGGCCGACCACGTGACCATGCTGTGCGGGCCGCGCGGCGCCCCCGCCGCCCGGCTGCTGCCCGGCGTCGACGAGGTGCTGGTGTGGGAGGCGCCCTGGGGCGGGTTCGCGCCGCCCGACGTCAGCCGCGAGGACATCGACGCGCTGGTGGAACGCGTCGACGCCGACACCGCGCTGATCCTCACCTCCTTCCACCAGTCCCCGCTGCCCACCGCCCTGGTGCTGCGCCTGGCCGGCGTCCGGTACATCGCCGGGGACAGCGTGGACTACCCCGGATCCCTCCTCGACCTGCGCCACCGGCGCGCCCCGCACGCCCACGAGGCCGAGGCCGCGCTCGACCTCGCCGAGGCGGCCGGGTTCCCCCGCCCCGACGACGGGCGGCTGCGCGTGCACACGCCGCCGCCCGCCGACGCCCTCACCGGCCCCGGCCCCTACGTCGTCCTGCACCCCGGCGCCAGCGTCCCCGCCCGCGCCTGGAGCCCCGAGCGCGCCGCCGAGGCCGTACGCGAACTCGCCGCCGCCGGACACCGCGTCCTGGTCACCGGCGGCGGCGACGAACGCGACCTCACCGCGTACGTCGCCGGCCGGCACGGCACCGACCTCGGCGGCCGCACCGACGCCCCCGCCCTGGCCGGTGTCCTCGCGGGCGCCGACGCGGTCGTCACCGGCAACACGGCACCCGCCCACCTCGCCGCGGCCGTCGGCACCCCCGTCGTCTCCCTGTTCGCCCCCGTCGTACCCGCCGAGCGCTGGCGGCCCTACGGCGTCCCCTGCGTCCTGCTCGGCGACCAGGACGCGCCCTGCGCCGGGAGCAGGGCCCGGGACTGCCCCGTCGCCGGACACCCCTGCCTGAACACCGTCACCGCCACCGACGTGGCCGCCGCCGTCGAGAAGCTGATGGGGGAGACATGAGGATCCTGATCTGGCACGTGCACGGGTCGTGGACCACCGCCTTCGTACAGGGCCCGCACACCTACCTCGTCCCCGTCACCCCCGACCGCGGACCCGACGGCCTCGGCCGCGCCCGCACCTGGGACTGGCCCGACTCCGTCGTCGAGGTACCGCCCGAGCGGCTGCGCGAGGAGGACATCGACCTCGTGATCCTCCAGCGCCCGCACGAACTCGCCCTCGTGGACCGGTGGCTGGGCCGGCGTCCCCCGCTGGTCTACCTGGAGCACAACGCCCCCGACGGCGACGTGCCCCGCACCCGCCACCCGGCGGCGGACATCCCCGGCGTCACCCTCGTCCACGTCACCCACTTCAACCGGCTGATGTGGGACGCGGGTCCGGCGGACACGGCCGTCGTCGAGCACGGCATCGTCGACCCCGGCCACCGCTGGACCGGCGAGCTGGAACGCGCCGCCGTCGTCGTCAACGAACCCGTCCGGCGCGGGCGCACGACCGGCACCGACCTGCTCCCCGTCTTCTCCCGCGCCGCCCCCCTCGACGTGTTCGGCATGCGCACCGAGGGCCTCGCCGAGCACCTGGGTCTCGCCCCCGAGCGCTGCCGCACCCGTGACGTCCCCCAGAGCGACCTGCACGCCGAGATGGCCCGCCGCCGCGTCTACGTCCACCCCGTCCGCTGGACCTCGCTGGGCCTGTCCCTGCTGGAGGCCATGCACCTGGGCATGCCCGTGGTCGCCCTCGCCACCACCGAGGTCGCCGAGGCCGTGCCCCCGGGCGCCGGAGTGGTCTCCAACCGCATCGACGTACTGACCGACGCCGTACGCGACTTCCTCGCCGACCCGCTGCACGCGCGGATGGTCGGCGACGGGGCCCGTGCGGCGGCCCTCGCCCACTACGGGCTGTCCCGCTTCCTGGACGACTGGGAGCGGCTGCTCAAGGAGGTGACCCGATGAGGATCGCCATGGTCTCCGAGCACGCGAGCCCGCTGGCCGCGCTCGGCGGCGTCGACGCCGGCGGACAGAACGTCTACGTGGCCCGTCTCGCCGAGGAGCTGGCCGGGCGCGGCCACGACGTCACGGTCTACACCCGCCGCGACGCCGCGGACCTGCCCGACCGGGTGCCCCTGCCCGGCGGCGCGGTCGTCGAGCACGTGCCGGCCGGACCGCCCGTGCAGATCCCCAAGGACGAACTCTTCCCGCACATGCCCGCCTTCGGCGCCCACCTGGCCCGCTCCTGGGCCCGCGAACGGCCCGACGTCGTGCACGCCCACTTCTGGATGTCCGGCATGGCCTCGCAGATCGGCGTACGGCCGCACGGCATCCCCCTCGTCCAGACCTTCCACGCCCTCGGCACCGTCAAGCGCCGCCACCAGGGCATGCGGGACACCAGCCCCTACGAGCGCATCGGCATCGAACGGCAGCTCGGCCGCGGCTGCGCACGGGTCCTGGCCACCTGCACCGACGAGGTCGTCGAACTCGGCGACATGGGCGTCCCGCCCCGCCAGGTCTCCGTGGTGCCCTGCGGCGTGGACGCCGAGCACTTTCACCCCGCCGCCGACACCGGCCGCACCCCCGAACGGCGCCTGCCGCACCGGCTGCTCGCCTGCGGACGGCTCGTCCCCCGCAAGGGCTACGACCTGGCGATCCGCGCCCTGGCCGGCGTCCCCGGCGCCGAACTCCTCATCGCCGGGGGCCCGCCCGCCGGCGCCGTGGAGGCCGAACCCGAGGCCCGGCGCCTGACCGACATCGCCCGCCGTGCCGGCGTCGCCGACCGGGTCCGGCTGCTCGGCGCGGTCGACCCGGACGCCATGCCCGCCCTGCTCCGCAGCTCCGACCTGGTGCTGTGCACCCCGGTGTACGAGCCGTTCGGCATCGTGCCGCTGGAGGCCATGGCGTGCGGCGTGCCCGTCCTCGCCACCGACGTCGGCGGCCACCGCGACTCCGTCGCCGACGGCGTCACCGGCCGCCTGGTCGCCCCGCAGGACCCGGAGGCCGTCGCGGAGGCGGCCCGTGCGCTCCTCGCCGACGAGCGGCTGCGCCGCCAGTACGGCAGGAACGGCCGCGAACGCGTCCTGCGCCACTACACCTGGGCCCGCGTCGCCGACGGCGCGGAGCAGGTCTACCGCCTGACCCGGTCCGAACACGCGCTGTCGACGGAGGTGGCGTCATGACCGTGCACCCGCCCGTGACCGGGCACTGCGACGAACTCCAGGCGGCCCTCACGGCGTTCCGCGCCTCCGCGCACGTCACCCAGCGCTGGGGCGAACGGCTCGCGGCCGTGCTGGGCGGCGGCGGCCGGCTGCTCGCCGCGGGCAACGGCGGCAGCGCCGCCCAGGCCCAGCACCTGACCGCCGAACTCGTCGGCCGCTACCGCGACGACCGCCCGCCGTTCTCCGCGATCGCCCTGCACGCCGACACCTCCTCCACCACCGCCATCGCCAACGACTACGGCGTCGACGAGGTGTTCGCCCGCCAGGTCCGCGCCCACGGCCGCCGGGGCGACGTCCTGATGCTGCTGTCCACCTCCGGCGCCAGCGCCAACCTGCTCTCCGCGGCCGACGCCGCCCGCTCGGCCGGCGTACGGGTGTGGGCGCTCACCGGCTGCGCCCCCAACCCGCTCATGGCGGGCAGCGACGAGTCCCTGTGCGTCGACGCGCCCGCCACGGCCACCGTCCAGGAGATCCACCTCGTCGCCGTCCACATGATCTGCGCGGCCTTCGACGCGGCCCTGGAGCGCGGGGCGCGCGGCGCACGGACCGCGCGCGGTGCCGGGCGCGCGGCCCAGCGGAAGCGGAGGTGACGGGAGACATGGCCGCCAAGGCTGACAGGAGGACCCCGCTGGTCGTGGTCGGCGACGCGCTGCTCGACCGGGACCTGACCGGCTCCGCCGACCGGCTCGCCCCGGACGCGCCGGTCCCGGTCGTCTCGGAGTGCGCCGAGCGGATCCGCCCGGGCGGCGCGGCCCTCGCCGCGTACCTCGCCGCCCGCGACGGCCGCGAGGTCACGCTCATCACCGGCGTCGGTGACGACCCGGCCGGCCGCGCCCTGCGCGAACTGCTCGACCCGTGGCTGACCCTGGTCCCCCTGCCGCTGACCGGCACGGTGCCGGAGAAGACCCGTGTCCTCGCCCAGGACCGTCCCGTCGTCCGCCTCGACCGGGGCGGCGGCCGGGTCCGCGAGGCCACCGACGAGGCCCGCGACGCGCTGCGCGCCGCCCGGGCCGTGCTGGTCTCCGACTACGGCAGGGGCGCGGCGGACGCCCTGCGCGACGTGCTCGCCGCACGGCCGCCGCTGGTCTGGGACCCCCACCCGCGCGGGGGGCCGCCGGTCCCCGGCACCCGGCTGGTGACGCCGGCCGAGAAGGAGGCCCACGCCCTCGCGCCGTCCCCGGACCACCCGGGCGGCGGCCTGCGCGCGGCCTCGCTCGCCGCCGCCGCTCTCGTACGGGACTGGCGGGTGGCCGCGGTGACGGTGACCCTCGGCCCGCGCGGCGCCCTCCTGTCGTACGGCGAGCACCCGCTGCTCGTCCCGGCGCCCGCCGCCCACCACGGCGACGCCTGCGGCGCCGGGGACCGGTTCGCGGCCACCGCGGCCGGACTGCTCGCCGACGGCGCGCTGGTGGGGGAGGCCGTCGAGGGCGCCGTGAGCGCCGCCACGGCCTTCGTCGCCGCGGGCGGCGCCGCCGCCGTCCCCCCGGCCGACTCCGGCCCGGCCCCCGCCTCGCCGCCCGCCACCGACGACCCCGCTGCCCTGGCCGCCCGGGTCCGCGCGGGACACGGCACGGTCGTGGCCGCTGGCGGCTGCTTCGACCTCCTGCACGCCGGACACGTCGGCCTCCTCCAGGCCGCCCGGCGGCTCGGCGACTGCCTGGTGGTCTGCGTCAACTCCGACGCCTCCGTCCGGCGACGCAAGGGCGGGGGGCGCCCCGTCAACCCCCTCGCCGACCGCGTCCGCGTCCTGCGCGCCCTCGCCTGCGTCGACGCCGTCGCCGTCTTCGACGAGGACACCCCCGAACGCCTCCTCGGCGACCTGCGCCCCGACGTCTGGGTCAAGGGCGGCGACTACGCCGGCGCCGACCTCCCCGAGGCCGCGCTCCTCCAGGAGTGGGGCGGCCAGGCCGTCCTCCTGCCCTACCTCGACGGCCGCTCCTCCACCGCCCTCCTGGCCCGCGCGGCGGAAGGCGCACGATGAGCCCCCGCCTCCGCACCCCGCACCCCACGCCGCCCGCGCCCCGCGGACACCGCGCGCGTACGGGGGGCGGGTGCCCGGTCTCCCGGGTGCCGTGGGGCGCGGGTGCGGTGTCCGTGGGGGGTCCGGTGGAGGGGGGTGCGGCGTTGTCCCTGGGTGGTTTTCCGTCCCCGGGGTCGGGCGGCGGGCCGGTGGCCGGGGATCCCGTGCATCCGCCGGCGGTGGAGATGACGCGCCCGGCGCCGCAGGGCCGGGAACCCGCCCCGCACGACGGCGGGGGCAGGCCCCGTGTCCTGGTGCTGCGTGCCCTGGGGCTCGGCGACCTGCTGGCCGGGGTGCCCGCGCTGCGGGCGTTGCGGCGGGCGTATCCGGGGCACGAGCTGGTGCTGGCCTGCCCCGTCGAGCTGGCCCCGGTGGCCGCCGCGACCGGTGCCGTGGACCGGGTCCTGCCCGCCGCCGCACCCGGGCGGGCCGTCCCGCGTGCCCTGGACTGGACCGGACCGCCCCCCGACGTCGCCGTGGACCTGCACGGCAACGGTCCGCCCAGCCACCGCCTCCTGGCCCGTCTGCGCCCCCGGCGGCTGCTGGCGTTCGCACACCCCGGGACGCCCGAGGTGGAGGGCCCGCCCTGGTACGCCGAGGAGCACGAGCGCGACCGGTGGTGCCGGCTGCTGCGCGCCTACGGCATCGACGCCGACCCCGCCGACCTCCTGCTGCCGCGCCCGCACACGCCGTCCCCCGCCCCCGGCGCCGTCGTCCTGCACCCCGGCGCCGGCGCCCCCTCCCGCTGCTGGCCCGTGGAACGGTACGCGGCCGTCGCCGAGGCGCTGCGCGCCCGCGGGCGGCGGGTCGTGGTCACCGGGGGAGCGGACGAGGCGGACCTGGTGGCCAGGCTGGCCAAGCTCGCCGGCCTGCCCGACACGGACGTGTTCGGCGGCGGTCTGCCCCACGACCGGCTCTCCGCCCTCGTCGCCGGTGCCCACGCCGTCGTCAGCGGCGACACCGGCATCGCCCACCTCGCCGTCGCCCACGCCACGCCCACCGTCACCCTCTTCGGCCCGGTCCCGCCCAGCCGCTGGGGCCCACCGCCCCACCCCCGGCACCGCGCCCTGTGGCACCCGGGCCCCGACGGCGACCCGCACGGCCGCGAGACCGACCCCGCGCTGCTGCGGATCACCCCCGACGCCGTCCTCGCGGCCCTGCACGCGCTGGACGCACCCGACGACGCCCCGGAAGAGGCACCATGAACCACGCCGCGCAGCACCACGGTCCGGCGACCACCCGCGAACGCTCCCACCGGGACACCACGCGCCCCGCCCCCGTCGGCATCGTCATCGCCACCCGCAACCGCCGCGCGAGCCTCGCCGTCACCGTGCGGAACCTGCTCGCCCTGCCCGAACGGCCCGAGGTCCTCGTCGTCGACAACGCCTCCACCGACGGCACCCGCGCCATGCTGGCCCGCGACTTCCCCCGGGTCCGCGTCCTCGCCCTGCCCGTCAACCGCGGCGCCCTCGCCCGCACCCACGGGGTCCGCGCCCTGGACACCCCCTACGTCGCGTTCAGCGACGACGACTCCTGGTGGGCCCCCGGATCCCTGACCGCCGCCGCCCGGCACTTCGACGCGCACCCGCGGCTCGGCCTGCTCTCCGCCCGCACCCTCGTCGGGCCCGCCGACGCCGCCGACCCCCTCAACGACCTGCTCGCCCGCTCCCCGCTGGGCACGGCCACCGACCTGCCCGGCACCCAGGTCCTCGGCTTCCTCGGCTGCGCGGCCGTCGCCCGCCGCACGTCCTACCTCGACGCCGGCGGCTACCACCCGCTGCTCTTCTTCGGCGCCGAGGAGACCCTCCTCGCCTACGACCTCGCCGCCCGCGGCTGGGGCGTCACGCACTGCCCCGACGTGGTCGCCCACCACCACCCCGACCCGCGCCCCCGCACCGGCCGCCCCGCCATCGTACGCCGCAACGAACTCCTCACCGCCTGGCTGCGCCGCCCCCTCCCGCACGCGCTGGCCCGCACCCGCGCCCTCGCCGCCGACGCCCGCCGCGACCCGCACGCCCGGCAAGCCCTGCGCGAGACCCTCACCCGCCTGCCCGCCGCCCTGCGCGCCCGCAGGCCGCTGCCCCCGCACGTGGAGCGGGCCGCCCGCCTCCTCGACGGAGCGGCCTCGTGACGGACACCCGGACCACCGTCGTCGTCATCACCCACAACCGGTGCCCCGAACTCCTGCGCACCCTGGACCGGCTCGCCGGACTCCCCGAGGAACCGGAGGTGATCGTCACCGACAACGGCTCCACCGACGGCACCGCCGAAGCCGTCGCCCGCCACCACCCCGGCGTGCGGCTGCTGCGCCCCGGGCGCAACCTCGGCGCCGTCGGCCGCAACCTGGCCGTCCGTCAGGTGAGCACCCCCTACGTCGCCTTCTGCGACGACGACTCCTGGTGGGCGCCCGGCTCCCTGTCCGGGGCCGCCGACCTGCTCGACCGGTACCCGGCGGTCGGCTCCGTCACCGCCCGCATCCTGGTCGAACCGGACGGCACCGAGGACCCGATCGTCGGGGAACTGCGCGACTCGCCCGTCCCCCGCCCGGACTGGCTCCCCGGACCGGCGCTCGGCTCCTTCCTGGCCGCCGCGACCGTCCTGCGCACCGGCGCCTTCCGCGCCGCGGGCGGCTTCCATCCCCGGCTGTGGCTGGGCGGCGAGGAGGAGCTGCTCGCCGCCGACCTGGCCGCCGACGGCTGGTGGCTGACCTACGCCGACCACCTGACGATCCATCACCATCCTTCCCGGGTACGGGACTCGACGGTGCGCCGGGCGCAGGGCATCCGCAACACCCTGTGGTTCACCTGGCTGCGCCGCCCGCTCGGCCCCGCCCTGCGCCGCACCCTGCACCTGGCCCGCACCGTCCCCCGCGACGCCGCGTCCCTGCGCGCCTTCGCCGAGGCGACGGCCGCCCTGCCGTGGGTGCTGCGCGAACGCCGGGTGCTGCCGCCCGAGGTGGAGGCCCGGCTGCGGTCGCTGGAGCCCGCCCAGCGCGACTCGACGGCCCGCAGCTACACCGGCTGACGCAGCGCCTGATCGAGGAGTACCTCCGCCGCCGCCCGTGCGTGGCGGCCGTAGTCCGCGTCGTCCAGCACCATGGCACGGCTGGCCGCCCCGTCCGCGAGGGTGGCCAGTTGCTCGGCGAGCGGCAGGGGGTCGCGGCAGCCCAGCTCCGTCAGCACCGCGACGATCAGGTGCACCATGCGCAGCTTCTGCTCCCGGGCGTAGGAGTGCACCGCGCTCTGCGGGTCGGGGAACTCCGCGGCGGCGTCGATGAACGGACACCCGCGCACCGGGGCCGCGTCGGTCGCCGGCTGGTCGAACAACCGGCGGATCCGCTCACGCGGAGGGACGTCCTGACGGGTCAGGACGCTTTCCAGGGTCGCCCCCGACTGCGCGAGACCCCGCAGGTGGGCGATGACCAGGTCGTTCTTGGTGCGGAAGTGCGCGTAGAGCGTCCGCTTGGACACCGGCGCCTCCTCGGCGACCTGTTCCATGCCGGTCGCGCCGATTCCCTGGGCCGCGAACAGCCGGGCGGCGGCGGCCAGAATGCGCTCCCGCCCGCCGCGCCCGGGCCGCCGGGACGCCGTGGCCGTCGTACTCGCGGTCGTGTTCATGAAGTAAGTATACGCACTCGTTTACTTCGTCGGCCGCGTCGCGCTAAGGTGGCTCCGCAAGTAAACGGACCCGTTTACTTGAAGCCTCCGTCACCGAGGAGTCCCATGAGCACCTTCCTGCCCACCGAGCTGAGCGGCAGCGCGGAGAAGCTGATACGCGGCCGTCACGCGTCCCGCGCCTTCCGTCCCGAACCCGTTCCCGAGGACACGATGCGCAGGATCTTCTCGCTGGCCGGCGCCGCGCCGTCCAACTCCAACGCACAACCGTGGCAGGTGGAGGTGGTGAGCGGTGCGGCACGCCGGCGCCTGGCCGACGCCCTGCGAAGCGCCCACGCCGAAGGGCGCACCTCGGTGGACTTCCCGTACTCCGAGGAGATGTACGCGCCGGTGCACCAGTCCCGTCGTGCGGCGTTCGGCGCCGAGCTGTACGGGGCGCTGGGCATCGGCCCCGACGATCACCCGGCCCGCGCGGCCTACGACGCGGAGAGCCTGGACTTCTACGGCGCGCCGCACGCGGCGTTCCTCTTCGTCGACGGCGACGGGGAAGCCCGGCTGGCCGCCGACGTCGGCGCCTACATGCAGACGCTGCTCCTGGCGATGACCGCGTACGGCGTCGACAGTTGCCCGCAGGGACTGCTGAGCTTCTACGCCGACACCGTCCGCACCGAACTCGGCGTCACCGGGGGCAAGCTGCTCGTCGGCATCTCCTTCGGGTACGCCGACGAGGCCGCACCGGTGAACCGGGTGAGGACCGAGCGAGCTCCGTTCGAGGCGACGACGGCCTTCCACGCCTAGCCGGTGGGCGGCGTCATGCGGGCCGGCCGGCGGGATTCAGTGCCGCGACCAGGGCGTCGGCCGCGTCCGTGACCGCGTCGTCCGCCCGGAACCGGGCGCCGGTGCGCGCCGCCTCCGCCCGGCCGTCGGTCAGGCACCAGCGCCACCAGTGCTCCAGCACGCCCTCGCGCAGCGCCGCGTCCAGCCGCCCGGCGCCCACCACCGCGGGCCAGCCGCAGGCGACGGCCTGCGCCGTCACCTTCGCCCCGCCCTCCACCGGGTCCACCGCCAGCACCGGAACGCCGGCCCGCAGCGCGAGCACCAGCCCGTGCAGCCGGTCGGTGACGACCAGGTCGAGCCGGGACAGCACGGCCTCGAACTGGGCCGGTGTGCCGCACAGCCGCCAGTCGTGCGCGTCGAGCCGGGTCTCCAGCTCCAGCCGGGCGCAGTCCAGGCCGCCCAGCCAGCGCGTCAGCACCGCGGCGGCCTCCTCGTGCCGTCGCCGCCCCGCGTACTCGTGCTGCCCGTGGGTGAGCACCACCCCGACCACCGGTACGCCCGGCAGCGCGGGGGCGCGGGCCGCCAGGTCGAGTCCCGGCGCGGCCCCGGCGGCGTCGCGGGCCAGCACCCGGTGGAAGCCGGTGACGGCGGGGGAGCGGGGGTCGACCACGGAGACGCCCACGGCGACGCGCACGCAGTGCGCGAAGACCCGGTGCAACTCCTCCACCTGCGGACCGTGCACCGGCCCGCACACGAACACCAGCCGGGAGTACGCCGCCGGGTCCACGTCCGCGAAGTGGACGCCGTCGGCACGGAAACCGGGACTCCACACCACGTCGTGGGCGAGGTCCGCGTCCCGCAGCACCTCCTCCACCCGCGCCAGCGCCAGCACGTCCCCGGCCGTCGCCTCCCCGTGCAGGAAGCTGAACCAGCCGGTCACCAGGGTTCTGCCGCGGTCCCGTTCGTCCACAGTGCCCCCGGGTGCCCCGTCGGTGCCCCGGCAACCACCGGGGCGGGAGGGCCTTTGGAGACGGACGTGGAAAGGGGGCGCTGCGGGCCGCTCGTGGAGGCCCGCAACGCCCCCCGGTCTTGCCCCTGAGGGGTACTCAGGACACCGGCGGACCTGCCGGGGCACCCCCGGCACGCGGGGGTCCGCCGCACTCGCCCCGGCAGGTGTCCGTGCCGCGGGCGAAAGCCGGGGCGGCGGTCGGTCCGGAACGGGTGGGCCCGGACATGAGACTCCTCGGACGGTCACCGGTGGGGGCCCGGGGTGGGGGGTGGGACGGGGGTCTCGGGACAGATCCCCGTATGCCCGGGCCTGCGGCACGTGTTCACGCTAGAACCGGCGCTCCGACGGCCCAATGAGGGAACCCCCTAAGGGGCCGCGGACAGGGAAAACCCTCGGTCCCGCGGCCGTAAACCCCACCGTGCTCAGTCGCCGTGCGCGCCCGCCGCCAGCCGTATGAGGTCCACCCGGGACCGGATCCCGAGCTTGCGGTAGATCCGGGTCAGCGTCGCCTCGACGGTCTTGACGCTGACGAACAGCCGCGCGGCGGCCTCCCGGTTGGTCGACCCCTCCATGACGAGCGCGGCCACCTGGCGTTCCATCGCGGCGAGCCCCGCCAGCCGGTCCGGCTCGGCCGCCGCCACCGGACCCGGCCCCGCCGTCCGTGCCGCGACGGCCGCCTCCACCCGTCGCAGCCAGGGCAGCGCCCGGCACCGCCGGAACAGCCGCGCCGCCTCGTCGTACGACGCCGCCTCCGGCGTCCGCCCCGGCCGTTCGGCGTGCAGCTCGGCCAGCGCGAACACCGCCCGCGCCTCCTCCAGCCCGAACCCCAGCGCGGCCAGTCGTTCCCGCGCCGACGTCAGCCGCGCCACCGCCGCCCGGTGCTCGCCCCGCGCCGCCCGCACCAGGGCCTCCGCGCGGTCGAGGACGGCGAGCACGCTCCGGCGCCCCAGCCGCAGCGCGTGCGCCCGGGCGACCTCGATGACGTCCATCGCCTCGGCCGGATGCCCGGTGCGCACCAGCGCCTCCGCGAGGTCGCCCTGCCACCGCCCGCGCGCCGGGTCCGTGATCCCCGCCCCCGCCTCCAGCTCCCGCACCCGGCGCAGCGCCCCTACGGCCGCCGCCGCGTCGCCCGTCACCAGGTGCGCGTGACCGAGCGCGGCCAGCGCCCGCGACAGGTACACGGCGTCGCCGTCCTCCTCCGTGCGCCGCACCGCCTCCCGCGCCAGCTCCAGCGCCCGCTCCGGGTCGCCGCCCGCGGCCTCGGCGAGCGCGCCCTGCATCACGCCCGCGCCCTCCCCGATGCCCGCGTCGCGCGCCAGGGTCAGGCTCTCCCGGGACAGTTCGAGGGCCCGGCCGCAGTGGCCCGAGTGCAGTTCGGTCTCCGCGAGGAACCGCAGGTAGTGGACCTCGCTCTCGGCCATCCCGCGCCGGCGCACCTCCCGCAGCAGCGCGGTGACCGCGGTCCGTGCCTCGGCCAGCCGGTCGCTCATCACCAGCCACCGGAACCGGGCGGAGCCCGCCCCGTTGTGGTGGCACGCCACCCGCGCGTCCTGCGGCTCCTCCAGCGCCCGCCGGATGGTCGCCGCGGCGTCCGGGTGGCCCATCAGCGTCTCCGACTGGGCCTGGAAGGCGAGCGCCAGCAGTTCGGTGCGGCGGTCCCCGCCCCGCGCCGCCAGCCGGGCCGCGTGCGCGGCGTCCTCCCGGCCCTGGGCGAAGTCGCCCTGCACCACCAGGGAGCGCCAGGCCAGTTGGTAGTGGACCAGCGCGAGCAGCCTCGGGTCGTCGCCCGCGTCGGCCAGCGCCTGCGGGAAGACGGCGTCCACCTCGCCGATCGCCTGCCCGGCCGCCTCGATCACCACCATCCACGCCCGCACCCGCTCGCCGGGCGCCGTGGCCCGGGTCAGCACCTCGCGGGCCACGTCCCGGGCGAGGTCCGGCTCCCCGGCGGTGATGGCGTCCTCGGCGGCCGTGAGCCGGCGCTCGTCCGGCCCCGGGGTGCCCTCCGCCGGGGTGCGGCGGGCGGCCAGCAGCCCCAGCGAGGCGGCCACCGACGGCGCCCCGCGGTCCCGGGCCAGCGCGGCCGCCTCCGCCAGCCGCGCCGCCACCCGCGGGTCGGTGCCGGTGGTGGCCAGCGCCAGGTGCCGGGCGCGTTCGATCGGGTCGGAGGCGGCCGTGGACAGCGCCGCGTGCGCGGCCCGCCGCTCGGGCGCCGGGGCCTCGGCGTACAGCGCCGCCGAGATCAGCGGGTGCGCGAACCGTACGGCCGGGCCCTCCGGGTCGGGCGCCAGCAGTCCCAGCGCAGCCGCCTGCGCGGTCTCCGCCTCGGCGTTCTCCCGCCCGGCCGCGTGCAGCAGCGCCGGGGTGGGGCGGGCGCCCGCGCTGGCCACCAGGAGGGTGCGGCGTGCCTCGTCGGACAGCATCTCCAGGCGGGACAGGACCAGGGCGCGCAGCGAGGTCGGCACCGGCAGCGGCTCGCCCGGTCGCGGCGCGGCGGGGCTCTCGGCCAGGGCCCGGCCCAGCTCCAGGGCGAACAGCGGGTTGCCGCCGCTGGTGCGGTGGATGTCCCGGACGGTGGAACGGTGCAGGCCCGTGTAGCCGCGTTCGTCCAGCAGCGTCGACACCTGGGCGCGGGTCAGCGGCCCCAGCCGTACCGCGCGGGTGTCCGGGGGAGCGGCGCGCAGATGGCGGTCGTACGCCGCGTCGCGTGTCTCCGGCCCCTCGGTGCGCACCGCGCACAGCAGCCGTACCGGCGTGTCGCCCAGGCGGCGGGCGGCGAAGCCGAGGAGTTCCGCGCTGGCCGGGTCCAGCCACTGCAGGTCGTCGGCGACCACGAGCACGGGCCCCGCGTCGGCCAGGGCGCGCAGCGCGGACAGCACCGCCAGCCGCAGCGCGAGCCCGTCCCGTTGCAGGGTGGACTCGCCGCGGCCGGTGAGCGCCGACTCCAGCGCCGTGCGCTGCGCGGCGGGCAGGGCGTGCGCGACGTCGTCGAGGACCAGGCCGAGGAGGTCGGCGAGGGCCAGGAAGGGCAGGTGCGACTCGGACTCGGTGGCCGAGCAGCGCAGCACGGTGTGCGCGGAGCGGGCGTACTCCGCGGCCAGGGTGCGCAGGACCGTCGACTTCCCGATGCCCGCCGGACCGTGCAGCAGCACGCTGCCGCCCCGGGAGAGCTGCTCGCGCGCCGCGCCGAACGACTCCTCCCGCCCGATCACCAGGTCGGAGCGGCAACCGGCAGCCTCCGCGAAGTCCCGTGGCACGGTGACCGCTCCCCTCCGTGTGTCGTGTTCGGGCCAATATTAGGCACCGGGGCAGCGCCTCACGGAGGGACGACGGGGGCCCGCCCTCGGCCCGGGCCTACGGCAGCCACCCCGTCCGGCGGGCGGCGGCGACGGCCTCCGTGCGGGTGCGGGCGCCCAGCTTGCGCATCGCCGAGCGCAGATAGCTCTTGACGGTCTCCGGGCCCACCCCGAGCCGCTCGGCCACCGCCCCGTTCGTCGCGCCCGCGGCCACGCAGGCCAGCACGTCCACCTCGCGCGGCGCCAGCCTCGGCCCCGGGGCGGGCCCGTCCCCGGCCGCCAGCAGGCCGCACGCGCGCAGCAGCTCGTCCCGCAGCGCCGGGTCCGCGATCCGCGGCGCCAGCGCCCGCAGCGCCGCGTGCGCCTCCCGCACCTGCTCCCAGGCCGCCCCGCCCGACGATCCGGCCCCGGGCGCGGACGCCGGCGCCGACGGGGGCGTGGCCGCCGCCAGCAGCTCGTCCGCCTCGTCCCGCAGCACCAGCGCCTGCTCCGCGTCCCGCGCCGCCGCGACGGCCGCGCCCAGCGTGCGGTCGCCCAGCGGCTGGGCCGTGCGCAGGGCGCCGTACAGCACGCCGCGCACCCGGCGCCGTACGACCACGGGCACCGCGAGCACCGAGCGCAGGCCCTCGGCGGCGACGGGCAGGTCGTACTCGTGGCTGATCTGACGCGAGACGGAGTAGTCCGTCACGGCGCACGGCCGCGACAGCGCCACCGCCCGTCCGCCCAGCCCGTTGCCGGACGTCACCGCCAGCGCGCTGAGCGCGCCCGTGGCCGTGCCGCTCAGCTCGCTGATGCGCACCTGGCGCCGCCCCGCCTCGACCAGACCGCCGAAGGCCACGGGCAGCCCGGTCGTACGCCGCAGCCGCACCAGCGCGCTGCGGATCTGCGCTGCCTCCGCCGCGTCCACCGCCACTCGTCCCGCCCTCCTTCGCGACCGTGCCGGGACGCACACCCCCGTTCGGGGGTAGTGAGACCCACATCACGGATTAGACGATGGCACGGAGCCGCCCGGCAAGGTCCGGCACCGAGGAGGACAGATGACGACGGCCACGGAGCAGTTCCGCAGCGCACGGGACTTCCTGCTGGAACACCGCGAGGACTACACCGCCGCCTACGAGGGGTTCCGGTGGCCCCGTCCCGATCACTTCAACTGGGCGCTGGACTGGTTCGACGTCATCGCCGACGGCAACGACCGCACCGCCCTGCACATCGTCGAGGAGGACGGCCGCGAGGTCCGGGTCTCCTTCGCCGAGATGTCCGCCCGCTCCCACCGGGTCGCCAACCGCCTGCGGGAGTGGGGGGTCGGAGCCGAGGACCGCATCCTGGTGATGCTCGGCAACCAGGTGGAGCTGTGGGAGACCGCGCTGGCCGCGATGAAGCTGCGCGCGGTCGTCATCCCGGCGACCACGCTGCTCGGCCCCGCCGACCTGCGCGACCGCGTGGACCGCGGCCGGGTGAAGCACGTCGTCGCGCGCGCCGAGGACACCGGCAAGTTCGACGAGGTGCCCGGCGGCTACACGCGCATCGCCGTGGGCGGCGGCACTCCGGCGGACGGCTGGCGTGCCTACGAGGACGTGTACACGGCCTCCGACGCGTTCGCCCCGGACGGACCCACCGCCGCCGACGACCCGCTGATGCTGTACTTCACCTCCGGCACCACCGCCCGCCCCAAGCTGGTCGAGCACACCCACGTGTCCTATCCCGTCGGGCACCTGGCGACCATGTACTGGATCGGGCTGAAGCCCGGCGACGTGCACCTGAACATCTCCTCGCCCGGCTGGGCCAAGCACGCCTGGTCGAACCTGTTCGCGCCGTGGAACGCCGAGGCGACCGTCTTCCTGTTCAACTACACGCGCTTCGACGCGGGCCGCCTGATGGCGGAGATGGACCGGGCCGGGGTGACCACCTTCTGCGCCCCGCCGACCGTGTGGCGCATGCTCATCCAGGCCGACCTCACCCGGCTCGCCACCCCGCCGCGCGAGGTCGTGGCCGCCGGTGAGCCGCTCAACCCCGAGGTGATCGAGCGGGTCCGCCGTCTGTGGGGACGGACGATCCGGGACGGCTTCGGGCAGACCGAGACCGCCGTGCAGGTCTCCAACAGCCCCGGTCAGGTGCTGAAGACCGGCTCGATGGGCCGCCCCAGCCCCGGCTACCGCGTCGAGCTGCTCGACCCCGTCACCGGCGCGCCCGGCGCCGCCGAGGGCGAGATCGCCCTGGACCTGTCGGACCGCCCCGTCGGCCTGATGACCGGCTACCACGGCGACCCCGACCGCACCGCCGAGGCCATGGCGGGCGGCTACTACCGCACCGGCGACATCGGCGCCCGCGACGAGGACGGCTACCTCACCTACGTCGGCCGGGCCGACGACGTGTTCAAGGCGTCCGACTACAAGATCAGCCCCTTCGAGCTGGAGAGCGCCCTGCTGGAGCACGAGGCGGTCGCCGAGGCCGCGGTCGTGCCCGCCCCGGACGAACTGCGCCTCGCGGTGCCGAAGGCGTACATCGTGCTGGCCGCGGGCTGGGAGCCGGGACCCGACACCGCCAAGGTCCTCTTCGAGCACTCCCGCCGGACCCTCGCCCCCTACAAGCGGCTGCGCCGCCTGGAGTTCGGCGAGCTGCCCAAGACCGTCTCCGGGAAGATCCGCCGCATCGAGCTGCGCGAGGCCACCGCGGCCGGTTCCACCGCCGAGTACCGCGAGGAGGACTTCCGGTGACCGAGCCGCAGCGACTCTCCTACGCCCACGGCACCAGCACCACCCCGCTCCTCGGCGACACCATCGGCGCCAACCTCCACCGCGCCGTCGCCGCCCACCCGGACCGCGAGGCCCTCGTCGACGTGCCGTCCGGACGGCGCTGGACCTACGCCGAGTTCGGCGCGGCCGTCGACGAGGTGGCGCGGGCCCTGCTCGCCCAGGGCGTCACCAAGGGCGACCGGGTCGGGATCTGGGCGGTCAACTGCCCCGAGTGGGTCCTCGTCCAGTACGCCACCGCCCGTGTCGGCGTCATCATGGTGAACGTCAACCCGGCCTACCGGGCGCACGAGTTGGAGTACGTCCTGCGGCAGTCCGGCATCACCCTGCTGGTCGCCTCCCTCGCCCACAAGAGCAGCGACTACCGGGCCATCGTCGAGCAGGTCCGCGGCCGGTGCCCGGCGCTGCGCGAGGCCGTCTACATCGGGGACCCGTCCTGGGACGCGTTCACCGCGGGCGCCGCCGCGGTGCCGCAGGAGCGGGTCGACGCGCTCGCCGCCGAGCTGAGCTGCGACGACCCGGTCAACATCCAGTACACCTCCGGCACCACGGGCTTCCCCAAGGGCGCCACCCTCTCCCACCACAACATCCTCAACAACGGCTACTGGGTGGGCCGCACGGTCGGCTACACGGAGCAGGACCGGGTCTGTCTGCCGGTGCCCTTCTACCACTGCTTCGGCATGGTGATGGGCAACCTGGGCGCCACCTCGCACGGCGCCTGCATCGTCATCCCGGCCCCCTCCTTCGAACCGGCGGCCACGCTGGAGGCGGTGCGGCGGGAGCGGTGCACGTCCCTGTACGGCGTCCCCACGATGTTCATAGCCGAGCTGAACCTGCCCGACTTCGCCTCCTACGACCTCACCTCCCTGCGCACCGGCATCATGGCGGGCTCACCCTGCCCGGTGGAGGTGATGAAGCGCGTGGTCGCCGAGATGCACATGGAGCAGGTCTCCATCTGCTACGGCATGACCGAGACCTCCCCGGTCTCCCTGCAGACCCGCATGGACGACGACCTCGAACACCGCACCGGCACCGTCGGCCGCGTCCTGCCCCACATCGAGGTCAAGGTCGTCGACCCGGTCACCGGCGTGACCCTCCCGCGCGGCGGGGCGGGCGAACTGCGCACCCGCGGCTACAGCGTGATGCTCGGCTACTGGGAGGAGCCCGAGAAGACCGCCGAGGCCGTCGACGCGGGCCGCTGGATGCGCACCGGCGACCTCGCGGTGATGCGCGAGGACGGGTACGTGGAGATCGTCGGCCGCATCAAGGACATGATCATCCGGGGCGGCGAGAACATCTACCCGCGCGAGGTCGAGGAGTTCCTGTACGGGCACCCGAAGATCGCGGACGTCCAGGTCGTCGGCGTACCGCACGAGCGCTACGGCGAGGAGGTGCTGGCCTGCGTCGTCCCGCGCGACGCCGCCGACCCGCTCACGCTGGAGGAGCTGCGGGCGTACTGCGAGGGGCAGCTCGCCCACTACAAGGTGCCCAGCCGCCTCCAGCTCCTCGACTCCTTCCCGATGACCGTCTCGGGCAAGGTGCGCAAGGTGGAACTGCGGGAGCGGTACGCCCACCCGTAGTGCCCGGCACGCGGCACCCGGTACGACGACGACTCAGCCGGCCGTGGCGTCCAGCGCCGCGGCCGGCGCGTTGACCGGGTGCGACACCCCCGTCGGGTCGAGCACGAAGAGCGGCAGGTCCAGCAGGTCGGCGCGGGCGCGGGCGTCCTCGGTGTACCCGGCGAGCGAGAAGTACAGGCCGAGCGCCGACTCCGCCATGGCCGTCAGCCACAGGCACTCCACGTCCCGCACCGAGGCCGCGCCCACCGTCGGGTCCACCTGGACGACGATGCCGGGCGCGGCGAGCCCGATGCCGGACAGGGGCCGCTGGTCGGCGCGGCGCACGTCCCGGTGGCCCAGCCCGCGCAGGTAGAGCACGGCCGCGGTGACCGCGTCCCGGGCGGTGCGGACGGGCACGGTCCGGTGGGCCGGGACCCGTGAGCCGGGGGTGCGCCCGGCCCGGCCCGTCGCCGCCGGGTCCACCGGCACGCACAGCACCGTCCCGCAGGGGCAGCCCAGTTCCGGCCGCGGCCACCGGCTCACGGCACCGCAGGCCGCGCAGCGCACCCCGATCCACTCCTCGTCCCACACGCGGTGGGCGACCGCGGTCGCACGGGCGCGCGGGTCCAGCTCCGGGGCGACGGGCGCCCCGCACGCGCAGGGGTACGACGGTGCCGTGTAGCGGTGCCGGCGCCCGCAGGCGGTGCAGCACACCGAGATGGTCCCGGACATGTCCCCATCCTCCTCTCTTGACGGCCCCGGGCTGCCCACTTACATTACTTCCAGATCGTAGAAAACAAATTTCGCTATACGGAAGTTGCTACGGAAGAAGCTCACCGCGGGGCGCGACGGGAGTGCGAATCCGACAGCCGGAGCAGGAGTACTCGATGGCTCGTATGACCGCTGCCCGAGCGGCAGTTGAGATTCTCAAGCGCGAGGGCGTCACCGACGCGTTCGGTGTGCCGGGCGCGGCGATCAACCCCTTCTACGCGGCGCTCAAGGCGTCCGGCGGTGTCCAGCACACCCTCGCCCGCCACGTCGAGGGTGCCTCGCACATGGCCGAGGGCTACACCCGCACCCACCCGGGCAACATCGGTGTCTGCATCGGCACTTCGGGCCCGGCCGGGACCGACATGATCACCGGCCTGTACTCGGCGACCGGCGACTCGATCCCGATCCTGTGCATCACCGGCCAGGCGCCGACCGCGGTGATCCACAAGGAGGACTTCCAGGCCGTCGACATCGCCTCCATCGCCAAGCCGGTGACCAAGATGGCCGTCACCGTCCTGGAGGCCGCGCAGGTCCCCGGCGTCTTCCAGCAGGCGTTCCACCTGATGCGCTCCGGCCGCCCGGGCCCGGTCCTCATCGACCTGCCGATCGACGTCCAGACGACCGAGATCGAGTTCGACCCGGAGACCTACGAGCCGCTCCCGGTCTACCGTCCCGCCGCCACCCGCGCCCAGATCGAGAAGGCGATCGGCCTGCTCAACGCCTCCGAGCGCCCGCTGATCGTGGCCGGCGGCGGCGTCATCAACGCCGACGCGGCCGACCTGCTCGTGGAGTTCGCCGAACTGACCGGCACCCCGGTCGTGCCGACCCTGATGGGCTGGGGCATCGTCCCCGACGACCACGAGCTGAACGCCGGCATGGTCGGCCTGCAGACCTCGCACCGCTACGGCAACGCGACCTTCCTGGAGTCCGACTTCGTCCTCGGCATCGGCAACCGCTGGGCCAACCGCCACACCGGCAAGCTGGACGTCTACACGGCCGGCCGGAAGTTCGTCCACGTCGACGTCGAGCCCACCCAGATCGGCAAGATCTTCGCCCCGGACTACGGCATCGCCTCCGACGCCAAGGCCGCCCTGGAGCTGTTCGTCGAGGTGGCCAAGGAGCTGAAGGCGGCCGGGAAGCTGCCCGACCGCTCCGCGTGGGCCGCCTCCGCGCAGGAGCGCAAGGCCACCCTCCAGCGCCGTACGCACTTCGACGACATCCCGATCAAGCCGCAGCGCGTCTACGAGGAGATGAACAAGGCCTTCGGCCCGGAGACCCGGTACGTCTCCACGATCGGCCTCTCCCAGATCGCCGGCGCCCAGATGCTGCACGTCTACCGCCCGCGGCACTGGATCAACTGCGGCCAGGCCGGCCCGCTCGGCTGGACCGTCCCGGCCGCGCTCGGCGTCGCCAAGGCCGACCCGGACGCCCAGGTCGTGGCGCTCTCCGGCGACTACGACTTCCAGTTCATGCTGGAGGAGCTGGCCGTCGGCGCCCAGCACAAGATCCCCTACGTGCACGTCCTGGTGAACAACTCCTACCTGGGCCTGATCCGCCAGGCGCAGCGGGCGTTCGACATCGACTTCCAGGTCAACCTGGAGTTCGAGAACATCAACTCCCCCGAGCTGGGCGTCTACGGCGTCGACCACGTCAAGGTCGCCGAGGGCCTGGGCTGCAAGGCGATCCGGGTGACCGACCCGAACGAGCTGGGCACGGCCCTGGAGCAGGCCAAGAAGCTGGCCGCCGAGCACCGGGTGCCGGTCGTCGTCGAGGCGATCCTGGAGCGCGTCACCAACATCTCCATGTCGGGCACCAACGACATCGGCAACGTCGTGGAGTTCGAGGAGATCGCGACCGAGCCGGGCCACGCCCCGACCGCGATCAAGCCGCTGAAGGTCTGACCCGCCGGCCCGCGGCGCACCGAGAGCGGCCCGTTCCCCCGGGGGACGGGCCGCTCTCCCGTGTACGCGGAGGGCGTGCCCCCGCGCTCAGTCGGACCCGCCGCCGCCCGAGCCGCAGCCGCCGCCCGCGTGGTCCCCGTGGCCCGTTCCGCCCCAGTCGCCCGTGACCGAGTCCTCGTACTCGTCGCGCCACCTCAGGAACCTGCCGCGGCCCAGCGAGAAGCGCACCCCGCCGCCCGGTGCGCCCGGGGCCGCCAGCCCGGTCCGCAGCGCGAAGCGCGGCAGCAGCAGCATCAGCGCGGCGTCGCCGTGCAGGGCGACCGCGAGCAGCGTGTCGTCGTCGGTCAGCCCGTGCCTGACCGGCGGCAGCGGGTGCCGCTGCCGCCAGAACTCCACGCTGCGGCGGGCGCTCCGGGTCGGTTTCAGCCAGGGGTGGCCCAGCAGCCCGCCCTCGGCCAGCGGAATCCGCGTCAGGGCCACGGCGAGGCGCACGTCCGGGTGCCGGACCAGCTCGCGCGCGGTCCGCGGCTCGTGCAGACAGTCCAGCACCGCCCCCTCGAAGGGCTCCAGCCCCTCAGGCTCCGGTCCCGCCGCGCACAGCGTCCCGCGCGGGCCGGTCTCCACGGCACCCAGCAGGTGCAGGGCCACCAGCGCCACCGTGACGGCGGCCGGCGGCCCGCCGCCCAGCAGCGCGATCTGGTGCGGTTCCCACCCGATCTCCGTGCCACCGTCCACGACCCCACCCCCGTGCGTCCCGTGCCGTGCCCGGGTTGTGCCCGCTGCGGGGGACTCCTACGCCCGGTCAGCCGCCGCGGTGCTCGTCGTGCTCGTCGCGCTGGTGCTGCCCGCCGTACCCCTGGTGCCCGTGGTGCTCGTGCAGCCCCGGCCAGTCCTCCGGGCCGCCGCCCTGCCACTCGACCAGGTCGGTGTCCTCCACGTCGGTCACGTACAGGTCGGCCAGGCGCAGCAGTTCGGCGACGTCGTCGATGTGCGAGGCGACGCCCAGGGTCTCCTCGCCGGAGGTGACCCGGCGGGACCCGTCCAGGGCGGGGGAGTGGACGACGATGTGCGGTTGCCGGGGTGAGTGTGCCGTTGCCATGCCTCCAGGCTGCTGCGCGGGAGGGGAATCCGCACCCGGTGAACGCCGAGAAGCGCCGGATGCGGGACCGTCCGCATCCGGCGCTTCTCAGCCGGTGAGGGTTCTGGGGTGAGGGTGTCCGTACGTGGAACCCGTCCGGCGGCGCGAGGCTGGGCGCGACAGGTCGTTCGCGCCGCCGGACGGAGTGTGCGGGCCTCTCGGTCACGAGAGGCGGGGTGGCTGGGACCGCGGCGGTGCGACGGGCCGGAACGGCTCCTCCCCTCAGGTCGTAGGAGGAACGTTCCCGCCCTTCACCACCGCACTGGCTCGCTGGCCGCCGCGGTCCTCGCCCTGCCCGCGCCGGCACCTGGCGGTCACCCCTCATCCGGGCCGCTTCGGTGCCTGCGCGGGCCGCGCGCACGGCCCCGGCCTCCCCGCCGGGTTCCGCGCGCGAGCCGGTGGGTCAGTCCTCGCGCAGGGCGCGGACCGCTTCCTCCACGCGCTTGCCGTAGTCGGGGTCGGCGGCGTGGAAGTGCGCGAGGTTCTTCTCGATCACGTCGTTGCGGGAGACCTGGGACAGGCCGCCGGCGAGGTTCGCGACCAGGCGCTGCTTCTCGTCCTCGCTCATCAGCCGGTACAGCGCACCCGCCTGCACGAAGTGGTCGTCCTTGGTGTGCAGGGGCGCCTCGTGGGTGCCGGTGTGGCCGGACACCGGCAGCGGGGCCGCCAGCGGGCGGCCGGTCTCGGCCGGGCCGTCGTAGGAGTTCGGCTCGTAGTTCTTGGCGCGGCGGCCCTGCGGGTTGGACGCCATCAGGCCGTCGCGGCCGTAGTTGGCGGCGCCGCCGGGCACGGCCTTCGGGGCGTTCACCGCGAGCTGGGTGTGGTTGACGCCCAGGCGGTAGCGGTGCGCGTCCGCGTAGGCGAACAGGCGGCCCTGGAGCATCTTGTCGGGGGAGGGGCCGATGCCCGGGACGAAGTTGTTCGGGGAGAACGCGGCCTGCTCGACCTCCGCGAAGACGTTGTCCGGGTTGCGGTCGAGGACCAGCCGGCCCACGCGCCGGAGCGGGTAGTCGGCGTGCGGCCACACCTTGGTCACGTCGAACGGGTTGAAGCGGTAGTTCGCCGCCTCGGCCACCGGCATGAGCTGCACGTGCAGCGTCCAGGACGGGTACACGCCCCGCTCGATCGCCTGTACCAGGTCCGTCTGGTGCGAGGTCGGGTCCTGCCCCGCGAGCCTGGCGGCCTCCTCGGCGGTCAGGCAGCGGATGCCCTGGTCGGTCTTGAAGTGGTACTTGACGAAGAAGGACTCGCCCTTGGCGTTCGTCCACTGGTAGGTGTGCGAGCCGAAGCCGTCCATGTGGCGGTACGAGGCCGGGATGCCGCGGTCGCCCATCAGCCAGGTGACCTGGTGCGTGGCCTCGGGGGAGTGGGCCCAGAAGTCGAAGACGTTGTCCGGCTCCTGACGGCCCGTGAACGGGTCGCGCTTCTGCGAGTGGATGAAGTCGGGGAACTTGATCGGGTCCTTGATGAAGAACACCGGGGTGTTGTTGCCGACGAGGTCGTAGTTGCCCTCCTCGGTGTAGAACTTCACCGCGAAGCCGCGTGGGTCGCGGACCGCGTCGGCGCCGCCGAGCGAGTCGGCCACGGTGGAGAAGCGCAGGAAGACCTCGGTGCGCCTGCCGACCGTGCTCAGGAAGTCGGCGTGGGTGAAGCCGCTGACGTCGTCGGTCACCTCGAAGTGGCCGTAGGCGCCGGAGCCGCGGGCGTGCACGACGCGCTCCGGGATGCGCTCGCGGTTGAAGCGGGCGAGCTTCTCGATGAGGTGCTGGTCCTGGATCAGGAGGGGGCCGCCGATGCCGGCGGAAGCGGAGTTCTGGTTGTCGGCGACCGGGGCGCCGGACTCGGTGGTGAGCACGCGCTGCGACATCGTGGACCTTCCGTGGCCTTGCAGACGAGGGTTCAGCGGAACACATTGTGGAAACCAGTTTCCGCTTCGTGGAGCTTAGGTTTGAGACGGGGGCACGTCAACAGTTTGTTGCAGCCGGATCGAGGATCCCTGCGAGGACCTTCCCCGGAGATCCGGCACCTCGTCACCACGGTCCCGCCGACCGGGATGCGCGTCAGGCGGTGACGATGTCCGCCTTGAGCGGCAGCAGGGCCCGGGCGATTGTCGCGATGGTTGCCTCGTCCACCCCGGCCTCCGTGAGCGCGCCCGCCAGGTGGCCGACGACCTTGCCGAAGGCCTCGTCCGTGATGGCCAGGTGTTCGTGGGCCTTGCGCATGGAACGGCCGGTGTAGGGGCGGCTGGCACCGAGGGCCTGGCCGATGAAGCGCCGCTGGTGCCGCTTGAGACGGTCCAGGTCCACTCCGGTGAAGTACGGCTGGAGGCCGGGGTCGCCGAGGACTTTGTCGTAGAAGACGTCGACAACGGCCCCTACGGCGTCCTCTCCTCCGAGCTGCTCGAAGAGGGTCGGGGAAGGGGCCTCGGACGGCGACGGCGTGCCGGAAGTGGTGTCGGTCATGGCGTCAGCGTCGCGCCGCTGTCTTGCCGGAAGGTGAGGAGACGGTTTCCGGGCTGTCAGAAGACCCTCCGGCCCGCCCGGGACCGCGGTGAACTCTTCGTAACCGGCTCCTCACGCGCCGGGGTTGGTGGGCGTCGACCAGAGATCTCGTCGGCTACGACGGTCTGGCAGACGGAACCGGGCAGGGCCGCGTTCCCCTGCGGTCTCCGGCCGGGCGGACGTTCCCGTCGCGAAGGACCTTGCGGTCGACCCCGACCGGTTCGCCGACGGCGAGGATGGTCGTGCCGCTGTGGCAGTGGACGCCGCGGTCGGCGGTACTCGCGCGGATGCTGCTGTTCCGGGTCACGGTCCGCGGGGCCGCTGCGGGACAGCACCCCGTGGACCGTGACCCGCGACGGCGCCGACTCCAGCCCGCGGCCGGCGAGTTCCGCCCGCGGCTGCCGTCACAGGCTCAGCAGCAGGTCCCGGACCGCTGCAGGCTGGGACAGGAACGGGTGGTGGCCGGCGTCGAGTTCGACGACGCTGCCGGCCCGGCGGGCGAACTCGCGCTGCAGCCGCGGCGGGGTGCCCCGGTCCTGAGCGCAGACGTGGTACGTCGAGGGCAACTGCTGCCATGCGGCCGCCGCGACCGGCTGCCCCGTCACCCGCACGCTCTGCCGGGCGAGGTGGTCCCCCGCCCGCGCCTGGACATCGGGGTCGCAGTCCTGCAGGAACGTGTCCACGAGCAGCTCGGGGCGGACCCCGAACGTGCCGGCGTCGGGGTCGAGGTCGAGGAACGGGGCGAGGCCGCCGTCCCCGAAGTCCGACAGGCTCTGCCCGACCTCGGGCAGGTAGCTGGAGATCAGCAGCAGGTGGCGCACCGGTCCGATTCCCGCGGCGGCTTCCGCGGTGACGACACCGCCGTAGCTGTGGGCGACCACGACGGTCGGCTCGTCACCGGCCTGCAGCACCTGCCGCACCGCGGCAACATCCTCGGGCAGCCCCGGGCCGCCGGCGCCCCCGGGCAGGCCCGCCTCGCCGCAGCTCGGTAGCGCCGGGGCCACGCTCGGCACCCCCCCGCTCCTGCAGCAGCTCCGCGGTGCGGTGCCACCACCACGACCCGTCCCGCACGCACGCCCCGTGCACGAACACGACCCTCATCGCCACCTCCACGTCGGCCACTGCCGGAAGACAGACCTGCGATCACAGGCTCCCACCGATGTCGGGGACGGTACCGCGGCAATGCCGGATCTACTGCGGCGGACCCGCGCCGGGGACACCCGGCCCACCGGTGGGCTCGCATGGGCTCGCCCACTCGACCGTCCCGAGTTGTCGGTGCTGCTGAGCGCGGCAAGTGACTTTCCGCGACCTCCAGTGGGTTCTCGTACGGTGGGGCCCGGGGACTCCCTCGGTCCAGTCGGCGGCGATGATGGGGGCCATGATTGCCGCAGCCACCCAGTTCGCCCCGGTCGCCGGGGACATCGACGCCAACGTTCGCACCATCGCCGCTTTGGTCCTGGCCGCCGGGGCCGAGAACGCCCGAGTGGTCGTCTTCCCCGAGCTCGCCGTGACCGGCTACGAGCCGACGCTGATCCGGGACACCCCCGGTCTCGTCCTCACCGAGGACGACGCGCGCCTCGAACCCGTACGGGAGGCGTGCCGCGCGGTCTCGGCGACGGCGGTCGTCAACGGGCCCGTGCACACGGCGGAGGGCCGGCCCGCGGTCACCTCGCTCGTCATCGGTCCGGACGGCGGACTCCTCGCCCGGTACGACAAGCAGCACCTGTACGGCATCGAGCAGGAGGTCTTCGCAGCGGGCCGCCGGGACGGCCGCTTCGAGCTGGACGGCACCCGGTTCGCGCTGGCCACCTGCTACGACAACCGCTTCCCGGAGCTCGCCGAGCGGGCCGCCGCCGACGGCTGCACGGTCTATCTGGCGAGCTCGGTGCTCTCCGCCGACAACGACTCGTTCGAGAAGGTCTATCCGGTGCGGGCCCGGGAGTTCGGTCTCCACGTGGTGCTCGGCAACGTCCTCGGCGGCAACGAGAACTGCGTGGGCTGCGGCGGCGCCGGCGTTTGGGGCCCGGACGGCGAACGGACCGCCGACGCGGGCACCGAGGCACCGGGCCACGTGCTCGCCGAGGTCGGCTGAACCGGCGGATTACTGGTGGGCTTGTCTGTTCATCTTCGCCCGGCCACGACCGGCGAGAGGCGGGGCCGCGTCCTCGTCCCGGGTGTCAGCGCGGGGTTCGCTGGTCGCAGTCGCGCTGGCGTGCTTGGATTTCGGAGGCGTTCGCGACGGTCCAGTCGTAGAGGTGGGCGAAGGGCTCGCGCAGGGACTCACCGAGGAGGGTCAGCGAGTACTCGACGCCGACCGGCGCGGTCGGCAGCACGCGGCGCTTGTTCGTGAGCACCGCGTTGCCGTCCGGGCGCAGCATCACGTTGGCGGGCTTCACGTCGCGGTGCCGGACACCGACGGCGTGGGCAGCGCGCAGCGCGGCCAACACCTGACGGCCGATCCGGGCGGCCTCTTCCGGCGCCAGCAGCCTCCCCTCGCCCAGCAGCTCCGCCAGGTTGCCACCTCGCACCAGTTCCAGCGAGGTGTCGGAACCCTCGGGGACCAGTTCCGGAGGGAACGGGCGGACCTGCTTGACCGCGACATCACGAGCCCACGCTCGTCATCGTCCCGTGCACCGTGATCCTTCACAGATGAGGATTCACTTCGCCACACGGTCTAACGCCATCGTGTCCGCTCACGAACCCAGTCCAGCGCGGCTTCACCCTGAGCGCGCTGGAAGCCGCGCACCGTAGGCAGCCCCGGCGGCGGGGGCTGGACGGACTGACGGAGGAAGTAGCCGGTCAGGGCGATGAGCACGCTGGTCACGTCGTCGGGGTCGGCAGCGCGGGCGCAGAGATGTCGATCCAGAAGGCGCATGGCGTCCGGGGTGTCCTGCATGATCACACTCGGGCCCATCAGCACGATGTCGATCCATGAAGCACCGATCGCGGCCCATGGCCAGTCGACAAATGCGACACGGTCATCGGTCAGCAGCACGTTGTCTGCGCGCAGGTCGCCGTGGATCAGGGCACCACCGGCCGCAGCGATGCTCCAGGCGGCTTCTCGATCGGCGAGACGTCGCACATTGCGCTGCGCCCAGGAAGGGAGCCAAGCCAGGTCATCGACTCCCTCCGCAAAAGCGGCGGCAAGCTGACGCCAGCCTTGGAACTCCTCACCGAAACGGTCAGCGACCGTCGGCACCTCGACCGGCGAAGGATCGAGCAGCACAGACAGTTCCGTAGCAGCCGCGAGGACCCGTTGGAGTTCGTCATGCTGCCATGGCTGAGCCGGCATCTTCCCGTCCACGTCCTCGAGGACCAGGACGACCCAGCCATCGAGGTCCAAGGCCGTGAGCAGCGCGGGTACGGGTGCGGCGGCCGGCAGGGCCGCTGTGATCCTGGCCTCGGCCCGGTGAAGGCCAGGTGTATCCGGGTTGGGCTCAGGTCCTGCAGCCTTCACGAAGACCCGCCGGCCATCGACGAGGCGCACGCGAGCAGCAACACCGGGGGAGAAGCCACCCGTCTGGGTCACGGCACTCTCCACTGGGGACCCCAGGGACGACTCGACCCCTCTTCTGACACTGGCGGGAAGAGCCCACCAGTCCATGCGCGCGCCCGCAGTCGCGGGTGCTTCAGTGGCCTCTGATCCTGCTCCTCTTTCCATGATCACATGATCCATGCGGGCTCCTGCGGGGAGCAATGAGATTCCCAGCGGTCGCCACTCTCCGTAACCAGCCGCCTTGTGGAAGGGCGCTGTGGAGAAGGGGCGGAGGGTATGAGCAAGTCCGCGCTCATGCGCTCCGCCCCTTCGTACGGCCTCGATGACACCGACAGATCAGGATCCAGAACGCCCCCTGAAACGGCGGCGCTTGCCCGGTTCCTGCGACACGACGCCGTGAGGCGCGGGTCAGCTCATAGCCGGAGCAGCATTCGGTGGGCGATGCTGCCGTCCCGCAGCGGTTTCAGCGCGAGGCGCACCAGGGTCAGTGCGTTGTCGTCGCCGGCGATCCGGTTGGCGCTGAGCTCACCGCAGGACTGGCACTGGTGAATGATCACCCACTCGCCGTCGGGCCGCACGGACATGCTCAGTGCTTCCATCCGTCCACGACAAGCCGCTGCCCGGTCACCCGGGATCCGGCGGTCGACGTGCAGGCTGACCAGGCAGTTGGGGCAGTGATTGCGGTGGGTGGTGCCGGGCGCGTCCAAGGACACGTCCAGTCTGCAGCCCACGCATTTGAAGTCGTGTCGCCGGTGCCCTCCCTGGCGGTGCAGGACGTCCTTGTGCCGCTGGGGCCGTCGCGTCCTCTGTGTACGTCTGCTGTTGTTTGCTCGTCTCGGCACGAGGGCCTTCTCCTTCCGGTCTACAGGTCGCCGAATGCTTCGAGCGGGAAGGGTGGTTGTGCCAGCGGACGCACGGCCATGCGCATCAGGACGAGCTGGTTGTCGTCGGCGCAGATGGGGCTGGAGGTCAGCTCGTCGCAGCGCACGCAACGGTGGATGACCATCCAGTCGCCGGTACGCAGCACGGCGACGGAGATCGGCGACATCCGGCCCCGGCAGTCGCTGGGGCCTCCCTCGACATGGTCGAGGACGTGCTGGGAGTGCACACACGACGGGCAGTGGTTGCGCCGTGTGCCGTCGCCGGCTGCGGCGGATACCGTCAGGCCGCACCACGCACAGGTGAAAGTGCCGGCGAGAACGGTGTTGGGGGTGTTGGAGGGAGTTCTGTTGGTACTGGACACCCGGAGGGCTCCTTGCTGGGAAGTCGGTCATGGCAGCAAGAGCAGGCCGAGCGGCCTCGCCGAAGACGCCCCCGTATGCCGCAGCGTGCGTAGCGCGCGGGGACTACGGGGTGCGTGGTCGGGTCACAGCACCGGAAGGCCGCATCCGGGAGCCGTCGGATTGGGACGGGTCAGGAGGACGGGACGGCTGTGGCCGTGCAGCGAGGCGCGCGCGGCAAGGGCCGGGGGCACAAAACTCACTCCTTTCCGGGGGCACAGCAGGCCCAGGTAGACCGACGGAACGCCCGACAGTAGCAATGGCCCATGAGCGGGCGTCAACGGATTATCGGACCCGCCGCCGCGGCGGACAGCGAGGACATCGTGCCGGGCCCTGACCGGCGACGTCCGGCCCGGCTCTCGTCCTGCGCGAGATCACCGGCGCAGTCGTCGAGGGGCGCCGCTCGCGCGCACGCGGCCAGAGCGGGCGGGTTCGATCCCCATGCCGCTCCCCACCGGCTTTGGGGGTGCGTGGAGCCCCGGGAGGCTGGCGCATGCGGCAGGGAAGCCTGCCCGGGAGCTTCGGCGTCGCCCGGGGCAGACGCAGAGGCTCACAGAAGGTGCTACGGTTTTCGCGGGCGTGGCGATCTGGCCACCCGTGGAGATCGGAGGAGATGCGTGATGACGGTCGTGGTGACCACCGCTGTGTGCGGTGCCCGACTCGTTCGCATCTCTCGGGTCTCGGCCTGACCTTTCCTCTGTCGGCCTCCCCTCGTCGGGAGTGGTTCCGCCACGTCTGCCGTCCGGCGAGACCCCTTCTCAAGGGTCTCTTCACTTGTTTCACCCACACACTTCATTCCCGTCTTCTCTCCCTCGTCACGCGCGTGCCCTGACCCTGACCGACTACGGCTGGGACACGGAGCGTGAGCGGTCCTTCGCTCCGTCGAGGGACCAGGGCCTGGTCCCGGGCCGTGTCGTGCGGGCCGAGCGCGGTCTGTGCGACGTCGTCGCCGAGAACGGCCCCGTCCGCGCGCTGGTCCTGCCGGCCTCGGGCGCCGGTGAGCGGCTGACGCCGTGCACCGGCGACTGGGTGGCCGTCCGTCCGGCCGGCCCTGCGGACTCCGCCACCGTGGTGGAGGTGCTGGAGCGGCGGAGTGCCGTGCTGCGCTCCGCCTCCTCACGCACCTCCCGGGCCCAGGTACTGGCCGCGAACGTCGACACCGTGGCGGTGGCCGTCTCCCTCGCCGGCCCGCTCAGGCCCGGGCGGACCGAGCGGATGCTCGCCCTGGCCTGGGAGAGCGGTGCCACACCCGTGGTGGTGCTCACCAAGGCCGACCGGTGCACCGACCCCGCCCCGGCCGCGGCCGAGGTGGCCGCGGTGGCCCCGGGGGTGGAGGTGCTGGTCACCAGCGCCGCCACCGGCGAGGGCCTGGACGTCCTGACCGCGGTCCTGTCGGGCACGGTCGTGCTGCTCGGCCCCTCGGGCGCGGGCAAGTCGACCCTCGGCAACCGCCTGCTCGGCGAGGACCTCCTGGCCACCGGCGCGGTACGCGGCAGCGACGGCAAGGGCCGGCACACCACCGCCTGGCGCGCACTGGTACCGCTGCCCCACGGCGGGGTCCTGCTGGACACCCCGGGCCTGCGCGGCATCGGCCTCCACGACGCCCGCGACGGCCTGGACCACACCTTCGCGGAGATCACCGAGACGGCCCGCGACTGCCGTTTCGCAGACTGCGCCCACACCACGGAACCGGGCTGCGCGGTGCTGGCCGCCGTCGAGGACGGCCGCCTCACCCGGCGGCGCCTCGACAGCTACCACCGGCTGCAGCGCGAGAACACCTACGCGGCCTCCCGCACCGACGCGCGCCTGCGCGCCGAGCGGGAACGGCCCAGGAAGCAGATCTCCCGACAGGTGCGCGCCCTCAAGCAGTCCCCCCACTTCAAGGCATGACGGAAAGGAACACGGTCATGGACCTTCCCCGCATCTTCACCATCCGCGAGAGCGGCCACCGCATTCACAACCCGCTCACCGCGGACAAGTTCGCCGCCCTGGGCGCATCCCTCCGCCTCCCCGCCGGGACACGCGTCCTCGACCTGGCCAGCGGCTCGGGCGAAATGCTCTGCACCTGGGCCCGCGACCTGGGCTTCACCGGCACCGGGGTCGACATCAGCACGCTCTTCACCGCGCAGGCCCGGGCCCGCGCCGTCGAACTCGGCGTCACCGACCGGGGCGACTTCCTCCACGGCGACGCCGCCGGCCACGTCGCCGACCAGCCGGTCGACCTGGCCGCCTGCGTCGGCGCCACCTGGATCGGCAACGGCGTCCCCGGAACAGTGGAGCTGCTCCAGCGCAGCCTCCGCCCGCAGGGAATGATGCTGATCGGCGAACCCTTCTGGCGCCAGACCCCGCCCGACGAGGAGACCGCCAGGGCATGCCACGCCACCGCCGTCGCCGACTTCCTCCTCCTGCCGGACCTCATCGAGCAGTTCCAGGAACTCGGGTACGACGTCGTGGAAATGATGCTGGCCGACCAGGACAGCTGGGACCGCTACGCCGCGGCCCAGTGGCTCAGCATGCGCCGCTGGCTCGACGAGAACCCGGACGACGAACTCGCCCCCGAAGTACGGGAGCAACTCACCACCGAGCCCGCCCACTACACCCGCTACGGACGTGAGTACCTGAGCTGGGGCGTCTTCGCCCTCATGAAGCGCTGACACCCCCCTCCCCCGTGGGGCCCGGCCACCGAACCGTCCGGGCCCCGTTCGGGACACTGCGTCATCATCACGGCGACCAAGCCGACGGCAATGGCGAGCCGGCACCTCCGCCTCCACGCGGGCGGTCCGGTGGGTTGGCCGTTGTTTGCAAACCTACCTATCGATAGGTAGGTTAGGGGCATGGACAACGTCGCCACCCCATCCGTCCGTGCCGTCGGGCTCGGCCGGGACTTCGCCGAGCACACCGCGGTGCACCGGCTCGACCTGGAGGTGGACCCCGGGGAGGTCTACGGCCTGCTCGGCCCCAACGGCTCGGGCAAGAGCACCACCGTCCGGATGCTCACCACCATGCTCCGCCCCTCCCGGGGCACCGCCCAGGTCGCCGGAGCCGATGTCTCCCGTGACCCTGGGACGGTCCGCCGCCGCACCGGAGTCGTCCTCCAGGGCACTGCCCTCGACCCTCTGATGTCCGCCCGCGAACTACTGCGCCTGCAAGGATGCCTCCAGTCACTCACCGCCCGGCAGACACGCGCGCGCTGCGCCGAGCTCCTCACCGCCTTCGACGCGCAGGACTTCGCGGACACCCCGGTCGGCAGGCTCAGCGGGGGCCAGCGCCGCCGCGTCGACCTCGCCGTCGCTCTGGTCCAGCGCCCGGACGTCCTCTTCCTCGACGAACCCACCACAGGGCTCGACCCGGCCAGCCGCCGGGACCTGTGGGACGAGATCCGCGCACTGGCCGCCAACCACGGCGTCACCGTCCTGCTGACCACCCAGTACCTGGAAGAGGCCGACCAGCTCTGCGACCGCGTCGGCATCCTCCGCGCCGGACGCCTCATCGCCTCCGCCGCCCCGCACACCCTCAAGAACGAAATCGGCGACCGTGTCCTCACCCTGCGGTTCCGCGATGCCGCCGCCGCCGACCGGGCCCGGGAGCTGCTCGCCACCAAAGGAGAGCGGCTCCACACGGCCGAAACCGCCGCGCACGCGGTGAGCATCCGGCTCGACCGTCCTGGAGCCGACGGGGAGACGCTGCTCACCCTGGCCTCCGCAGGCCTGCACGCCGAATCCCTGACCGTCGACGAACCCAGCCTGGAAGACGTCTTCCTCCGCCTGGCCCTCACCCCCGAAGGCACCGCCGCATGAGCACAATCACCACCCCTCGCCCCACAGGCCCGCGCGCGGCAGCGAAGTCGTGGGCGGCCCTGGGACCCCTGACCGCCCGCTCGCTCAAGTCCTGCCTCCGCACGCCCTCCCTGCTTCTCTCCCCGCTGCTCACGAGCGCGTTCTTCATGATCATCTACGAGGGGCAGCTTTCCTCCGTCTCGGCCGCGGCCACTCCCGGCGGTCGCTACATCGACGTGGTGCTGCCACTGTGCCTGCTCACCACCGCCTTCACCGGCGGCGCAACCGCGGGGCAACTGCTCGTGAGAGACATCGGCTCGGGCTACCACGCACGGCTCTGGCTCACCCCGGTCGGCCGCTGGGTCCTCGTCACCGCCCCCGTCCTGGCAGGCGTCGTCGTCCTGGCCGCTCAGGCCGCAGCGCTCACCGGACTCGGCCTGCTGCTCGGCCTTGACCCAGTCTCCGGGGCCCCCGCCGTCCTGGCGCTCGTCGCCGCCGCCATCCTGCTGGGGACGGGCTTCCTGCTGCTGGCCGCCGCGGTCGGCCTCCATACCGGCAACAGCTCGGCAGTCGGCTCCGTGACCCTGGTCTTCTTCCCGCTCTCCTTCTTCACCGCCACCTTCGTCCCGCGTGACCTGCTGGGCGGCTGGATGGCCCACGCTGCCGACATCAACCCCCTCACCCCGCCGCTGGAAGCCATGCGCAGCCTGCTCACCGCACCCTGGAACGAGCAGAACCTGCTGCCGGGCACCCTCGTCGCTCTCACCATCCTGGTGGCGGGCGCCGCGGCGGCCCACCTCACCCTGATCCGACGTACCCGTACAGGAGTCTGAACACCATGCCCCGCCAGAGCGACACCCGCACCCGTGCCCGCGACGAATTCGCCCGCCGCCTCACCGACTACGGCTACCTCGGCGTCTCCCTCGACGACATCGCCAAAGCCGTCGACGTGAAGAAGGCCAGCCTCTACCACCACTTTCCCGGCGGAAAGCCCGCCCTGTTCATGGAGGTGGCCGACCACTGCACCAAGGAAGCCTCGGCCCTCCTCCAGGACGCGCTCGCCACCCCCGGCACCCTGCGCGACAAGCTCCTCGCCCTCGCCGCCTCCTACGCCACGGGCACCTACAACTCAGCGCTCAGCAACCAGATCTACTACGCCATCCGCCACCTCGAGGACGACCAGCGCGCCGAGGTCTCCCAGGCCTATGTGCGCGGCCTCATCCAGCCCGTCACCGACCTCATGGCCCAGGCGGTGGCCACGGGCGAACTACGCCAAGCCGACGCGGGCTTCCTCGCCACCGCCTTCATGGAACTCGCCGCCACCGTCCACCCCGCACAGGACGGCTGCTCCCCGGCCTCCGCCGACCGCCTGGCCCAGGACGTCGTCGATCTCTTCCTGCGAGGAGCCGGCCCGGACCCCCTGACTTGAACCCCGGCCCTCAGGCATCCGGCGAGGCACACGGGACGGGCCCGGACCGGGAGAAGGCACTCGCCCCGGTCCGTCCATCAGCTCAATCGAGGCCGCTCCCGAGACGGCTGTCACTACCAGAGGTGTCTGCCGAGGTGGGACTTCCGTGAACCAGTCCTGCCCAGCGCGGACGCCAGAGCCGGGTCAGGGGAGCTCGGTGCGGCACCGCGGTCCTCCGGCCTGTCGGTCCCGCCGGGCAGAATGCGGCCTCGTGAGCCTCCACTATGAAGTCGTCTTCACCTGCTTCCTCCGGGACAACACCCCCGACACGGTGCTGGAAGCCCTGCGTTGGCACCTCGGCATGGTCCCCGAGCGCCCGAGCGGGCTCGACGCGGACGAGCACACGTTCCCAGTGCTGGCACCGGACCCGGACGGCTACTTGCCCGGAGGGGACTTCGCGTCTCTCCGGCGTCAGTCCCGAGGCTTCGCAGCCGGCCGAGAGCTCTGCTCATGGGGACTGTTCAGCCGCAACTACTGGAAGGACGACGAGTTGGGCGAACTGGTCACGATCCTCGACCTGCTCGCGCCCTATGTCGAGGAGCCCGGTTACGGCGGATACTTCCGCGAGCAGTACGACTCCGAGCCGACAGTCCTCACCTTCCGGGACGGCACCTACGGGCCGTTGAGACTCTGACCGAGGCCTTGCTGAGCGCCGAGCCGGCTCGCGACGGTAGCAGTGGTGCGGAATCCGACTCAGGTGGGTTCCGGGCGGCGCCGCCGCTCGGGCGCGACAGGACAGGTGTCAGCGGCGGCGCCGCCCGGAGGTCATCGGGTGGGTACGACGGTCAGACCTGGGCGCCGGACAGGCGCTCCACGGCCCGCAGCAGGGCCGAGTGGTCCAGGCCGCCGTCGCCCTGGGCGCGCAGCGACGCGACGAGCTGGGCCACCACGGCGCCCACCGGCAGTGCGGCACCCACGTTGCGGGCGGCGTCGGTGACGATGCCCATGTCCTTGTGGTGCAGGTCGATGCGGAAGCCCGGCTTGAAGTCGCGGGCGAGGAAGTTGTCCTTCTTCCGCGTCAGCACGGTCGAGCCGGCCAGGCCGCCGTTGAGGACGTCCAGGGCGGCCTTCAGGTCCACGCCGGACTTCTCCAGGAAGACCACGGCCTCGGCGCACGCCTGGATGTTCACCGCGACGATGAGCTGGTTGGCGGCCTTCACGGTCTGGCCCGAGCCGTGCGGACCGCACAGCACGATGGTCTTGCCGAGCGCCTCCAGCAGCGGCTTGGCCTCGTCGAAGTCGGCCTGCTCACCGCCGACCATGATGGACAGCACGGCCTCGATGGCGCCGGCCTCGCCGCCGGAGACGGGGGCGTCCAGGACGCGGACGCCCTTGTCCTTGGCGGCCGCGGCCAGGTCGACCGAGGTCTGCGGCGTGATGGAGGACATGTCGACCAGCAGCGCGCCGGACTTCGCGTTCTCCAGGATGCCGTCGGGGCCGTAGGCGATGGCCTCGACCTGCGGCGACGCGGGCACCATGGTGACGATCACGTCGGCGTCACGGACGGCCTCGGCGATCGAGCCGGCCGCGGTGCCGCCGGCGGCGGCCAGCCGGTCCAGCTTCTCCTGCTCCAGCGTGAAGCCGGTGACCTGGTAACCCGCCTTGATCAGGTTCTCGGACATGGGCGAACCCATGATGCCGAGTCCGATCCAGGCGACCTTGGGGAGCGTGCTCATGATGGGTACCTCTCTGGCGATCTGTGAGAAAAGTTCCGCGGTGGCGCTCAGCGGGCCGCGCGGGCCCCGGCCGGCAGCCAGGAGAAGGACTGCGCGCTGGGGGCGTCGCCGGGCTTGTACTCCAGGCCGACCCAGCCGTCGTACCCGGCCTTCGCCAGCCGGTCGAGCAGGTCCTCCAGCGGGAGGGAGCCCGTGCCGGGGGCGCCGCGGCCGGGGTTGTCGGCGATCTGCACGTGGCCGGTCTTCGCGGCGTACGCGTCGATCACCTGCGGCAGGTCCTCGCCGTTCATGGACAGGTGGTAGAGGTCCATGAGGAACTTGGCGTTGCCGAGGCCGGTGGCCGCGTTGACCTTGTCCACGACCTCGATCGCGGCCGGTGCCGACACCAGCGGGTACAGCGGCGACTCGGGCTTGTTGAGCGCCTCGATCAGCAGGACCGCGCCGATCCGGTCGGCCGCGCGGGCCGCCGGCACCAGGTTCTCCAGCGCGAGCCGGTCCTGCTCGGCCGGGTCCACGCCCTCGACGCGGTTGCCGTACAGGGCGTTGAGCGCCCTGCAGCCCAGCGACTCGGCGAAGTCGGCGGCCACGTCGATGTTGGCGCGGAAGCGGTCCGACTCCTCGCCGGGGAGCGACAGCGCGCCCCGGTCGGGTCCGGGCAGTCGTCCGGCGTAGAAGTTCAGCCCGGTGAGCCGGACGCCCGCGTCCTCGATCGCCGACTTGAGGGCGTCGAGCTCGGACTGCTCGGGGGTGGGCGAGTCGATCCAGGGCCACCACAGCTCGACCGCGGTGAAGCCGGCCGCGGCGGCGGCCGCGGGGCGCTCCAGGAGCGGGAGTTCCGTGAAGAGGATCGACAGGTTGACGTTGAAGCGCTGGTCTGCGAATCCCATCGGGTGCCGCGCTCCCTTCCGTGTCGAGGGTGTTTCCGTATTACGGAAGTTTGTTTCTGCTTATTGGAAGATTGCCCGGGGGTGGTCGGCCTTGTCAAGAGGGGGCGGCGCGACGCGTCCGCCGCGCGTTAGGTTGACCGGGTGCGATTGAGAGTGGAGTTCACGACCGAACCCTTCGACCTGGACGAGGCGCCCGCCCACGCGGTGGTGGCCCGGGAGGTCGTCGAGGCCGCCGAACTGGACGCCGTCGACGTCGGCCCGTTCGGCAACACCGCCGAGGGTGGCGCCGACCGGGTGCTGACCGCCGTGGAGGCGCTGCTGCGCCGTTCCCTGGAGGCGGGCGCCACCCGGATCTCGCTCCAGGTCAACGTGGTCGGGGACGGCGCCGAGGGCGAGGGCGAGCGGTGACCGGCCCGGCCGAGGAGCCGTTCGTCGCCGCGGTCAAACCCCTCGTCGACGCCATGGGCGGCGAGTTGCTGCCGCCGGACGAGGCCGGCCGGGAGGACGTCGTGCTCTCCTGGGAGGGCGCCGACGTCGTCGCCGTGCGCCTGCCCCAGCTCGCCGACTCCCTGGACCACATCCTGGCCGCCATGGAGCGCCGCGAGGGCAGGCCGCTGGCCGAGCTGGACCGCAGGGCCAAGCAGGAGGTCGTCCGGGCCCTGGAGGCGCGCGGCGCCTTCGCCGTCCGGCACGGCGTGGAGACCGTCGCGAGCGCCCTCGGCGTCAGCCGCTTCACCGTGTACAACTACCTCAACCGCGAGAAGAGCACCTGACCAGCACCGTTCCCGCACACCTCCAGCCGCCGTCCGGTCACCGGGCGGCGGCTTTTCTGACCCCGAATTTTCAACAAAGTGTTGACGGCTTGTTTCCGAGGGCGTTAGCTATCGGCACGCCCGCTCAGCACAAGGCCACGGAGGCTCCCGTGACGTCCACTTCCGCGACGGGCCTGGCCCGCTTCAACACCCTCGAGGAGTCCTCGGCACGCGCCGAACTCCTGGAGGCGTGCGCCGCCACGGCGTGGGCCCGGCAACTGCTCGCCGCCCGCCCCTTCGCCACCCCCGAGGACCTGTACGCCGCCAGCGACGCCGCCATGGCCGAACTGACCGCAGAGGACCTCGCGGAGGCGATGGCCGGGCACCCGCCGATCGGCCGCCCCAAGCCGGGTGACCCCACCTCGTCCCGCGAGCAGGCGGGCATGGCCGGCGCCACCGAGGAACTCAAGGCGGAGATGCTCGAACTGAACCTGGCCTACCAGGAGAAGTTCGGCCACGTCTTCCTCATCTGCGCCACCGGCCGGACCGGCGAGCAGATGCGCGACGCGGTCAAGGAGCGGATCGGCAACTCGCCCGAGCAGGAGCGGGAGATCGTCCGCGCCGAACTGGGCAGGATCAACCGCATCCGGCTGACCCGACTCGTCGAACAGGACGCCTGACCATGAGCACCAGCACCACCGCCTCCGTGTCCACGCACATCCTGGACACCAGCGTCGGCCGCCCCGCCGAGGGCGTCGCCGTCCGGCTCGCCGCCCGCTCGGGGGCGGACGCGGACTGGCGGGAACTCGGCGGCTCCGCGACCGACGCCGACGGCCGGTGCAAGGACCTCCCGGCCCTGCCGGAGGGCACCACCCACGTACGGCTCGCGTTCGACACCGAGACGTACTTCGCCAAGAAACAAGCCGCGGCCCAGCAGGACGCCCCCGCGCTCCGGGACAGCGAGAACGCCCGGCCCGTGTTCTTCCCCGAGGTCACCATCGCCTTCGCGGTGGTGCCCGGCGAGCACTACCACGTTCCGCTGCTGCTCAACCCGTTCGGCTACTCCGTTTACCGAGGGAGCTGACCGACACATGACCCGTTTCGTCCTGGGACAGAACCAGTACGGCAAGGCAGAGAACCGCGTCGTCAAGATCACGCGTGACGGCGACACGCACCACATCAAGGACCTGAACGTCTCCGTCGCCCTGTCCGGCGACATGGAGGAGGTCCACCGCAGCGGTTCCAACGCCAACGTCCTGCCGACCGACACCACCAAGAACACGGTGTTCGCCTTCGCCAAGGAGCACGGCATCGAGAGCGCCGAGGACCTCGGCGTCAAGCTCGCCCGCCACTTCGTCGACAACAACGAGCCGATCCACCGGGCCCGCATCCGCATCGAGGAGTACGGCTGGGAGCGGATCGAGACCTCGAAGGGCGGCGCCCGCTTCGTCGGCGCGGAGGAGATCGCGCACTCCTTCGTCCGCACCGGCCAGGAGACCCGCGTCGCGCAGATCACCTACGACGGCCACGGCATCCAGGTGCTCTCCGGGTTCAAGGACCTGACCGTCCTGAACTCCACCAACTCCGAGTTCTTCGGCTTCCTCAAGGACAAGTACACCACCCTCCAGGAGGACCACGACCGCATCCTGGCCACCACCGTCTCCACCTGGTGGCGGCACAACTGGGACGGCATCGACTCGCACGCCCCCGACTGGGACCGTTCCTACAACGGGGTGCGCAAGCACGCGCTCCAGGCGTTCGCCGAGACCTACTCGTACTCGCTCCAGCAGACCCTGTTCGAGATGGGTGTGCGGGTGCTCAACTCCCGCGACGAGGTCGACGAGATCCGCTTCTCGATGCCCAACAAGCACCACTTCCGCTCGGACCTGTCGCCCTTCGGGATCGACAACGAGGCCAAGGACGGCGCCGTGTACTACGCCGCCGACCGCCCCTACGGCCTGATCGAGGCCACCATCCTGCGCGACGGCGCCGAGCAACTCATCCCGGTCGACATGACCAACCTCTGACGCGGTACGCGCGCCGCCGGCCCCGCTCCCGGGGCCGGCGGCGCGGCACACCGGAGGATTCACCATGGCACAGCCTGCGAAAGGGCCCGTCACGGGCCGGGGTTCCGCCCCGGCCGCCGGCCCCGGTACCACCCCGCCGGTGCACACCGAGGACGCCGTCACGTCCGTGCACCCGGTGGACGAGAAGCTCCACCCCTCGCGGCTCGTTCCCGCCGCGCTCCAGCACATCGCCGCCATGTACGCGGGCGTCGTCACTCCTCCGCTCATCATCGGCCAGGCCTGCGGCCTGGACATCGAGGGCCGCACCCGGCTGATCGCCGCCTCGCTGCTGATCGCGGGCGTCGCCACCCTGCTCCAGACGCTCGGCGTCAAGGGCTTCGCCGGCAACCGCCTGCCGTTCGTCAACGCCGCCTCCTCGGCCGGCATCGCGCCCATCCTCGCCATCGTCGAGACCAACGCGAAGGGCAGCCAACTCCCCGCCGTCTACGGCGCGGTGATGGTCGCCGGTGTCTTCTGCCTCGCCGTCGGCCCGTTCTTCGGCAGACTGCTGCGCTTCTTCCCGCCGCTGGTCACGGGTGTCGTCATCACCCTCATCGGCGTCACGCTGATGCCCGTCCCGGTCGGCTGGGCCCAGGGCGGCGACAAGGCCGCCGCGGACTTCGGCTCGATGCGCAACCTCGCGCTCGCCGCCTCCACCCTCGCCGTCATCCTCGTCATCCAGCGCTTCGGCAAGGGCTTCGTCAAGCAAGTGGCGCTGCTCCTCGGCCTGTTGGTCGGCACTCTGGTCGCCATCCCCTTCGGCATGGCCGACTTCGGCGCCCTGCACTCCGCGCCGGTCGCCGCCCTGCCCACCCCCTTCGCCTTCGGCGCCCCCGAGTTCCAGCCCGCGGCCATCCTGTCGCTGTGCATCGTCATGCTGGTCCTGATGACGGAGTCGTCCGCCGGCATGCTCGCCCTCGGCGAGATCTGCGACCGCCGTGCCGACGCCAAGGTCATCACCCGCGGCCTGCGCACCGACGGCCTCGCCACCCTGATCGGCCCCGTCTTCGGCGGCTTCCCCACCTCCGCCTTCGCGCAGAACGTCGGTGTCGTCTCCCTCACCCGGGTGCGCAGCCGCTACGTCGTCGCCGTCGCCGGCGCCGCCCTGCTCGTCCTCGGCGCCTTCCCGGTCCTCGGCGCGGTCGTCTCGCTGGTGCCGATGCCGGTCCTCGGCGGCGCGGGCATCGTGCTGTTCGGCTCGATCGCGGTCAGCGGCATCCGTACCCTCGCCGAGGCCGGTCTCGACGACAGCTCCAACATCATCCTGGTCGCTGTGGCGCTGGGCGCGGGCATCATCCCGCTGGCCGCGCCGACCTTCTACGCCGGGTTCCCCGCCTGGGCCCAGACCGTCCTGGGCTCCGGCATCAGCGCCGGGGCGATCGTCGCCGTCGCCCTCAACCTGTTCTTCCACCACCTCGGCACCCGGAGCAGCCACGCGGCGGCCCCGGCACTCAAATCCTCCTAGGGTCCTGCCGTGCCCTCCCCGTGGACACCCGACCCTCCGCCCACGGGCCGCGCAGAAAGAGAAGGAAGCAGCATGGCAGCATCAGCGGCAGCCGGCCGTGTCGCCGCCCCAACGGCGCCCGAGCGCACCGTCGTCGAGAACTGCGCCGTCGCGACCGTCGACGCGCACGACACCGAGTACGCCTCGGGCCATGTCGTCCTCGCCGGCAACCGGATCGAGTCGGTCGGCGCGGGGCGGGCACCCGAGGGCCTGGAGAACGTCGTACGCCGGATCGACGCGACCGGACACCTGGTCACCCCCGGTCTGGTCAACACCCACCACCACTTCTACCAGTGGCTCACGCGGGGCCTGGCCACCGACCACAACCTCTTCGACTGGCTGGTCGCCCTGTACCCGACCTGGGCGCGCATCGACGAGCAGATGGCCCGCACGGCGGCCCAGGGCTCGCTGGCGACGATGGCCCGCGGCGGCGTCACCACCGCCGCGGACCACCACTACATCCACCCGCGCGGTGCCGGCGACCTGTCCGGCGCGATCGTCCGCGCCGCCCGCGACATGGGCGTCCGCTTCACCCTCGCCCGCGGCTCCATGGACCGCGGCGAGTCCGACGGCGGCCTGCCGCCCGACTTCGCGGTGGAGGGACTGGACGAGGCGCTCGCCGCCACCGAGGCCACCGTCCGGGAGCACCACGACCCCTCCTTCGACGCGATGACCCAGGTCGCCGTCGCCCCCTGCTCGCCCTTCTCCGTCTCCACCGAACTGATGCGCCAGGGCGCCGACTTGGCCCGTCGGCTCGGCGTACGGCTGCACACCCACGGCTCGGAGACGGTGGAGGAGGAGAAGTTCTGCCACGAGCTGTTCGGCATGGGCCCCACCGACTACTTCGAGTCGACCGGCTGGCTCGGCGAGGACGTGTGGATGGCGCACTGCGTCCACATGAACGACTCCGACATCGCCGCCTTCGCCCGCACCGGCACCGGCGTCGCCCACTGCCCCTCCTCCAACGCCCGCCTGGCCGCGGGCATCGCCAGGGTCCCCGACCTGCTCGCCGCCGGCGTCCCGGTCGGCCTCGGCGTCGACGGCACCGCCTCCAACGAGTCCGGCGAACTGCACACCGAACTGCGCAACGCCCTGCTGATCAACCGCCTCGGCGGCCACCGCGAGGCCGCCCTCGACGCCCGCAGGGCGCTGCGGCTGGGCACCCACGGCGGCGCCCGGGTCCTCGGCCGGGCCGCCGAGACCGGCTCCCTGGAGGCGGGCAAGCTCGCCGACCTGGTGCTGTGGCGGATGGACACCCTCGCCCACTCCTCCATGTCCGACCCGGTGACCGCGCTGGTCTTCGGCGCCGCCGCCCCGGTCACGGCGTCGTTCGTGAACGGCCGTCAGATCGTCGAGGACGGCAGGCTGCTCACCGTCGACGAGGACGCCCTCGCCCGCTCCACCCGGGACGAGGCACGACGCCTGGCACAGCTCGCCGCGCAGGGCTGACACCCCGCGCGGCGCCCGCACAACAGAACACCCGCACAACAGAACACCACTTGATCTCCGGCCGGGAGGGACGGCTCCCGGCCGGCGACCGTGGACCCGAGCGGGGTCCACGGTGACCGACTCCGGGGCGTGCGCCCCAGCGCGCGCCCCGGATAGGTCTCCCGTTTCCCCGAACGGCCCGTCCGGGTCCCGCACGACCACCACCCGCACCACCTCCCTGACACCCACGTCAGAGCCGACGTGCAACCGACCGGAGGAACGCCGCCGTGGCCGACCACCCTGTTGACGAGAAACTCCCGCCGCTGAAGATGGCGACGACCGGCCTGCAACACGTGGCCGCCATGTACGCCGGGGTCGTGGCCCCGCCCCTGGTCGTCGGTGCGGCCATCGGCCTGAGCGCCACCGAGCTGACCTTCCTCACCGGCGCCTGCCTGTTCACCGCGGGCCTCGCCACCTTCCTGCAGACGCTGGGCATCTGGAAGATCGGTGCCCGGCTGCCCTTCGTCAACGGCGTCACCTTCGCCGGTGTCGCCCCCATGACCGCGGTCGTCGCCTCCACCGACGACAAGGCGGACGCACTGCCGATCATCTTCGGCGCGGTCATCGTCGCCGGAATCCTCGGCTTCCTCGCCGCGCCCTTCTTCAGCAAGGCGATCCGCTTCTTCCCGCCGGTCGTCACCGGCACCGTCATCACGCTGATAGGCGTGTCCCTGCTGCCGGTCGCCTTCGGCTGGGCGCAGGGACCGAGCCCCACGGCGGACGACTTCGGCTCGGCGACCAACCTCGGCCTGGCCGGGATCACCCTCGTCATCGTGCTGGTGCTGCGCCGCTTCACCCGCGGCTTCGTCAAGCAGATCGCCGTCCTGCTCGGCCTGGTCGCGGGCACGATCGTCGCCATCCCGTTCGGCGTCACGGACTTCGGCCCGGTCGCGGACGCGGACGTGGTCGGCTTCCCCACCCCCTTCCACTTCGGCGCCCCGCAGTTCCAGATCGCCGCGATCCTGTCCATGTGCGTGGTGATGGTGGTCTCGATGACCGAGTCCACGGCCGACATGCTCGCGCTCGGCGAGATCGTGGAGCGTCCGGCCGACGAGAAGACCATCGCGGCCGGCCTGCGCGCCGACACCCTGGGCTCGGCCCTCAGCCCGGTCTTCAACGGCTTCATGTGCAGCGCCTTCGCCCAGAACATCGGCCTGGTCGCGATGACGAGGATCCGCAGCCGCTTCGTCGTCGCCACCGGCGGCGGCTTCCTGGTCCTGATGGGCCTGTGTCCGATGGCCGCCTCGCTCATCGCCGTCGTCCCCCGCCCGGTCCTGGGCGGCGCCGGCGTGGTCCTCTTCGGCTCGGTCGCCGCCAGCGGCATCCAGACCCTGGTCCGGGCGAGCCTGGACAAGGACAACAACGTCCTGATCGTGGCCGTGTCCCTGGCCGTCGGCATCATCCCGATCGCGGCGCCGGAGTTCTACCACTCGTTCCCGGAGAACGCGCGGATCATCCTCGACTCGGGCATCTCCACCGGATGTGTGGCCGCGGTCCTGCTCAACCTGGTCTTCAACCACATCGGCGGCCGGCAACGCGACGCGGAGGACGTCACCCACCCGATGGAGGCGGGCGACGAGATCTCCGAGTCGTCCCGGGCGGCGGCGACGCCGTAACGCCGGGGACCGTGACCATGGCGGCGGGGCCGGGCCTACAGACCGAACAGGCCCGGCTCCGTCGCCAGTTCCTTGAAGTGCCGGCGCGGATCGGGCACCAGTCTGCGCCCGGTCAGGTCCATCAGTCCGCCGACGGCCTCGACCTCGGCGGCGACGGTGCCGTCGGCCTTGGTGACGACCTGCCGGACCCGGAAGGTCTTGCCCTCGCCCCACTCGAAGGCGCAGGACACCGAGACCTCGTCCCCGGCGAGCAGCTCGCGCCGGAACCGGACGGTGGTCTCCAGCACCACCGGCCCGACCCCGCCCGCGACCAGCCGGGCCTGGCTGATCCCGGCGGCCTGGAGCAGCGACCAGCGGGCGTGCTCCGCGTAGTTGAGGTACACCGACTGGTTCAGGTGGCCCTGGGTGTCGGTCTCGTACCCGCGGACGGTCACCGGTACGGAAAACGGCTCGCTCACCGCTGCTGCCTCTCTTCCCACGTGGACGGACGGACCGATCCTGGCATGCGGGCGTCACACCTTCCGCGGGGAGGCCAGCAGATACCGGGTCCGGGTGCGCGGCTCGGTGTGCTCGCCGACCTGCCAGCCCGCCCGCTCCAGCGTGGCCGCGCAGCCCCGGAGCGCGGTGCCGTCGGGTTCGTACACCGCGACCGCCTCGGGCTGCGGTGTCGCGCGCACCCGATAACCGGGCGAGCCGTCCGCGCCCGTCGCCGGAGTGTGCCCGGCCGCCTCCAGGGCGAGCGCCGCGGCCCGCACGAGATGTGAGCGCTCCCAGGCGCAGGGCCGGTCCGTGCTGCCGTCCGGATGCGTCATCCGGCGCAGCTCCAGCAGCCCCTGCCAGGCGCTCCGCACCTCGCGCAGCCGCGCCGGACCGCTCGGCGGCGCCGGGTCCTCGCCGCCGACCCGTGCGGCGAACACGCCGTCGGCCGCCGGTGCGGCCGGTTCGGCGACCCGGGGCGCCTCGTCCGCCCCGGAAGCCCCCTCCCGTATCCGGTGCCCGGCCGGGGTCAGGAAGTGGTCGTGCGGCGGGCGCGGATGCCGGAAGGCGAGCCCGCGCTTCACCAGCGCCGTGAGCTGCGCCTCCGCGCCCCTCAGACGCCCGGTGACGGGATCGGCGGCGTCGATGATCCGCCGCTGCGCGGCGGTGGGCGACAGTGCCACGGCGTCCCTCCTTCCCCGTCGGTCGCGCCTTCCATCGGTCACGCCTTCGAAGACTACGACGGGGGTCTGACATTCCAGGCGGCGATCACCGGCCGCCCGTGCTCGGTGCCCAGCCGGCACAGCGTGCCCGTGCCGAGCTGGAACAGCGCCCCGTGCGATGCCGGGAGGCCCAGGTGCCGGGCGGTCAGCACACGCAGGAAGTGCCCGTGCGCCACCAGCACCACGCACCCCTCGGTGTCGGCGAACGCGGCCTCCACCGTGGCCAGCACCCGGTCGGCCCGCTCACCCACCTGCTCGGGCGTCTCCCCGGGGTGGTCCGGCGGCCCGGGCGCGACCCCGTCCGTGAACAGGAACCAGTCCGGACGGGTCCGGTGGATCTCGACGGTCGTGATCCCCTCGTAGCCGCCGTAGTCCCACTCGTGCAGGTCCGGCTCGATGCGCACCTCGTGCAGCCCGATCAGCTCGGCCGTCTCCCGGGCCCGCTGGAAGGGGCTAACGAAGGCGGCCCCGATGCGGTGGGACCGGATCAGGGGCACCAGGCTCCGCGCCTGCTCCCGCCCCTTCTCGGTCAGCGGAACGTCCGTCAGCCCGGTGTGCCGCCCGGATCGCGACCACTCGGTCTCACCGTGCCGAACCAGAAAAAGATCACCCATGCCTCCAGGCTACGGCGGGCCGTTCGCCCCGGCCCTCTGTCAGCGGCGCCTGCTCTGTCAGCGGCGTCTGCTTCAGTGAACCCCGTGAGCGACGACTACCACGGCGGTCGTGACCGCTCTCCTTCCGGAGGCGGAGAGGAGGAGGCCGTCTGGCATCGGCTGCCCGGGGTGCGGGGCGGAACTGAGCCGGCGGTGGTGGGGACGGGAGGTGACGCTCCGGGAGGAGGAGGGCTCACCACGCTGGGCACCGCGCCGCCCTACTGCGGGGCCGAGACCTCCCTCAACGACCTGGTGTACGACTGGCCGTGCGGCTTCGCCCGGTTCGAGATCGACGTGCTGTACCCGGAGCGGGGGTGGCTGGACGGAAGGGAACTCGCCCGGGTCGCCGAGGCGCTCGGCCACCCGGTCCGGCAGATCCTGGCCCGCTTCTGAAGGGCTCGGGGGCGGCGGCCTACTGGCGGTACCCGCTCAGGAACCGCCCGATGCGGCCGATCGCCGCCTCCAGGTCCTCCGCGTGGGGCAGTGTCAGGATGCGGAAGTGGTCGGGGGAGGGCCAGTTGAAGCCCGTTCCCTGCACCACCTGGATCTTCTCCCTGAGCAGCAGGTCCAGGACGAAGCGCTCGTCGTCGTGGATCTTGTGGACGGCCGGGTCGATGCGCGGGAAGGCGTACAGGGCGCCCTTGGGGCGGACGCAGGAGATGCCGGGGATCTCGTTGAGCTTCTCCCAGGCCACGTCCCGCTGTTCGCGCAGCCGCCCGCCGGGAGCGGTCAGCTCGCGGATGGACTGGCGGCCGCCGAGCGCGGCCTGGATGGCGTACTGGGCGGGCGCGTTGGCGCACAGGCGCATGGAGGCCAGCATGGTCAGGCCCTCCAGGTAGTCCTTGGCGTGCTGCCTGGGCCCGGTCACCACCAGCCAGCCGGAGCGGAAGCCCGCCACCCGGTAGGTCTTGGACAGGCCGCAGAAGGTCAGCACCACCAGGTCCGGGGCGAGGGCCGCGGCCGAGTGGTGCACCGCGTCGTCGTACAGGATCTGGTCGTAGATCTCGTCGGCGAGGACCATCAGGCCGTGCCGGCGGGCGAGGTCGAGGATGCCCTCGACGATCTCCTTGGGGTATACGGCGCCGGTGGGGTTGTTGGGGTTGATGATCACGACCGCCTTGGTGCGGTCGGTGATCTTCGACTCCATGTCGGCCAGGTCCGGGTACCATTCCGCCTGCTCGTCGCAGAGGTAGTGCACCGCCTTGCCGCCGGCGAGGGTGGTCACCGCCGTCCAGAGGGGGAAGTCGGGGGCGGGGATCAGCACCTCGTCGCCGTCCTCCAGCAGGGCCTGGACGGCCATGGAGATCAGCTCCGAGACGCCGTTGCCCAGGTAGACGTCGTCCACGTCGACCTCCAGGCCGAGCGCCTGGTAGCGCTGGGCGACGGCCCGGCGGGCGGAGAGGATGCCGCGCGAGTCCGTGTAGCCGTGCGCCTGCGGCAGCATCCGGATCATGTCCTGGACGATCTCCTCGGGTGCCTCGAAGCCGAAGAGGGCCGGGTTGCCGGTGTTGAGGCGCAGGACGCTGTGGCCCGCCTCCTCCAGCGCGTTGGCGTGCTCGATGACCGGGCCGCGGATCTCGTAACAGACCTCGCTGAGCTTGTTCGACTGCCGGAACTCCATGCGCGGCTTCCCCTCCGGAATCTGATGTTGCTTGGTTTTACCAAGTAGCAGCTTGGAAAGTCCAACAACCTGTCTACACTGCGTCGCATGTCACCTCGTCCTCGCCGTAGCTACGACCAGTACTGTTCCGCCGCCCGCGCGCTCGACGCCGTCGGCGACCGATGGACCCTGCTGATCGTCCGGGAGCTGCTCGCCGGTCCGCGGCGCTACACCGACCTGCACGCCGACCTGCCCGGCGTCAGCACGGACGTCCTCGCCTCGCGGCTGAGGGACATGGAGCGCGACGGGCTGACGACCCGGCGGCGGCTGCCCCCGCCGGGCGCGGCGTACGTCTACGAACTCACCGCGCGGGGGCGCGGCCTGCTGCCCGTCCTGGAGGCGCTCGGAGCGTGGGGCGCGGGCGAGCTGGGGGAGCGGCGGCCCACGGACGCCGTGCGGGCGCACTGGTTCGCGCTGCCGCTGCTGCGGGCCCTGCGGGAGGCCGGGGTGACCGGGGGACTCGTCGAAGTCCGGCTGGCGGAGGGGGACTTCCACCTGTACGCCGATGCCGTTGCCGAGGGGGAGGCCCGTCCGGTGTACGGCGACGGGCCCGCGCCCGGGGAGCCCGACGCCCGGCTCGTGCTGGACGCCGACACCTGCGCCGCCCTCGGCCGGGGCGGGACGGGACTGCGGGACGCGGTGCGCGACGGCCGTGTCGTCGTCACCGGCGACGGCGCCGCGGCCAAGGCGCTCAGGGAGGGCTGAAACGGCGGGAGGCCCGCCGAAGCGGGCCTCCCGGTGAGACGGTTCCGACGACGCGTCAGACGCCGGGCGGCACCCGGGACGGCCGTCCCGAACCACGGGTCAGCGCGTATCCGCCGATGCCCGCGAGCGCGGCCAGCACGGCCCCGATCCCGCTCCACACCCAGCGGTCGGACCACCAGCCCGACGACCAGCCGTCCTCCGGCTCGATGGCGGACAGGACGGCGCTCTTGCCGTCCTCGTCGCCCTTGCCGCCGCCGGAGGTCACCGCGATGCCCGGCACCAGCGGCTCGGCCAGCGAACCGTCCACCGCCGCGGCACCGCCGATGTCCTTGGACTCCACCCGGACCTCGGTGGAGACCGGCATGCCGAGGTCGGAGGCCGGCACGTTCACCGCCGTCAGCCGGAGGTAGTACGTGCCCGGCAGCGGGTCGTTGGACCACGGCTCGGACCAGGCGCGCACGGTGCGCAGGACGCAGGCCAGCTCCAGGGAGGAGGTGCCCGCGTCCGCGGTGCGGGTCTGGGCGCCCCACTGGCAGGCCTGGCGGCGGCGCAGACCGTCGTACACGTCGACCCGCCAGGTCTGGGCGGCGTGCGTCTCGGGCAGCTTCACCGTGGCCTTCACGGTGGGACGCTGCTCCGCGTCGGCGGGGAACGACCAGTACAGGTAGTCGCCCGCGGCGCCGTTCGCCGTGGCCGTCTGCCCCTGCTCGAACTCGGCGGCCGTGCGGAAGGACGTGCCCGCCGTGGTCGGCGCGTCACCGTCCCCGGACGGGCTCGCGGAGGGCGAGGCGTCGGCCGCCGCGGGAGCCGCGGCGAGGCCGAGCAGCACGACGGCCGCGCTCAACGCTCGGGTGAAACGCATCAGTTGGTCCTCCAGATCGCGAACCGCCAGCGCGAGAGCCAGCCCCACAGCAGACCGGCGACGAAGCCGACCAGCACCAGCAGGCCGAGCAGCCACCAGCCGCGCCCGAGGCCGAAGGCGGCCACGTCGGCGGAGTCGTTCGGACCGTCCACGACGTCGACGGTCAGCTCCAGCGGCAGACCGGGCGTGGTCTTCACCCCGGAGGCGACGGAGAAGGAGTTGGTGACCTGGAGGCACACGGTCTCGGCCGGGGCGTCCTCCTCGTCGCTCTCCGCCTTCGGGTAGCGCAGGCCCGTCGAGAGCACGTCGGTACGGCCGTTGCCCGCCGCCTCGCCGCGCACGATCTCCCGGCCGTGGACCGTCACCGCGCGCAGCAGCACCCCGTAGGACGGGTTCACGGCCCGGTCGGCGCCCACGCTCACGGAGGCGCGCAGCTCCTGGCCCGGTTCCACGTCCACCCGGTACCAGCGCTGCTGCCCGAACTCCTCGCGGTCGGTGTACAGCCCGGACTTCAGCGTCGGTGCCTTCGCGCACGCGTCGGCGCCCTCGGTGGCGACCGGCGTCACCACGGGGTCGGCCGCCCGGTCCACCAACTGGTTGACTTTGTCGGTCAGTTCGTCCGCGTGCTCGACCGAGGTGTAGGTGCCGCCGGTCGCCTCGGCGATGCAACTGAGCTGCCGGCGCAGCTTGGTGTTGGGGACCAGGCCCAGCGTGTCGATCGTGATCCCGATGCCCTTGGCGGCGATCTCGCGGGCCACCTCGCACGGGTCGAGCGGGGCGCAGGTGTCCTCGCCGTCGCTGATCAGCACGATCCGCTTGGTGCCGTCGCCGCCGTCGAGGTCGTCGGCCGCCTTCAGCAGCGCGGGGCCGATCGGCGTCCACCCGGTGGGCGAGAGGGTGGCCACCGCGGTCTTCGCCTCGGTGCGGTCCAGCGGGCCCACCGGATAGAGCTGCGCGGTGTCCTTGCAGCCGGTCTTGCGGTCGTCGCCCGGGTAGTCGGCGCCCAGCGTGCGGATGCCGAGCTGCACCTCTTCCGGTGTCGCGTCGAGCACCTCGTTGAACGCCTGCTTCGCCGCGGCCATGCGCGTGCCGCCGTCGATGTCCCGGGTCCGCATCGAACCGCTGACGTCGAGCACGAGGTCGACCTTCGGCGCGTCCTCACCCGTGGGTTCACCGGCGACCGCCCCGGCCGGGAACGCCATCCCGGCCGCCAGCGCGGCGAGCAGGGCACAGGCACCCGCCGCCAGCCGTGTTCTTGTGATCATCGGCGGATCCTATTGATCAGTGGCGCCGCGCTCCAAAACGAGACCGCGCGGACACCGCGACGTCACCCGTACCGCAGGGGATTGGGCAGCTCCGTCCACAGATCCCCGGGCGCCTGCGGCGAAGTCCGCATCAGCGTCAGCGCCTTCACCGGCAGTGGCCCCTCGCGCAGGGCCACGAGGTCGCCCGTGTCCGGGAGTTCGGGCACCGCCGCCTCCAGGACCTTGCGCAACGCCGGACCAGAACCGGCCGTCGCCGCCAGCGCGCCGCCCACCAGCGATCCGAACAACTTCCGCCGCAGCGCCACGGGTTCGTCGGTCAGCACCCGGTCGGGCAGGTCGGGAACCGCGATGCCGTGCCGGGCCAGCCGGGCCGGCGAGACACGGATGTCGGCCAGGTCGCGGTAGACCAGACGCAGGGGAGCGCCCGCGGCGGACAGCACCACCAGCAGGTTCTGGCCGTGCGCCTCCAGGGCCACACCCAGCTCCAGCGCGCGCAGCCCGACCGTGAGGGCGAGACGGGCGAAGGCCGCCGACCACTCGGGGGAACGGGGCAGTCCGGTGGTGGCCAGCGCCGCCACCGGGACCACGTGCTCGCCCGGCCCCGCGTACACCCGCGGCGACTCGCGCAGCACGGCCGCGAGATCGGGGGAGTGGGCCGTGGCCGCGCCCAGCGTACGGGTCACGTGGAGCAGGCCGTCCGTGCGCGCCGCCAGGTCCTCCCCGAACGACGACAGGTCCGCCGACGCGGCGACCGAGGCGACGGAGATGTCCCGCACCGAGGAGGTCAGCCGCGCGCTCAGCGCGGTCTTGACGTGCGGGCCGCCGGGCACGGCGAGGGTCCGCAGGGGCATCAGCGGACGCGCGTCGCGCCACGCCGGGCAGGGCCGGCCGAGCACATGGGCCGCCTGCCACGGATGCACCGGGACCAGCACCCGCTCCCCGTCCCGAAGCTCCCGCGGCCACGCCCCCGCCACCAGGCACTCCGCCGCCGCGACCGGCACCAGCCCCAGCCCCACCACCGGCCCGTGCTCGGGCCCGTACGCCAGTTGCTCCGTCACCGAGAAGCCCGGCCGGGCACGGCAGCCGGGGTGGTACGGATGCCCGTCGACCACCCGCCGCTCCCAGCCCCAGTCGCTGTCCGGCCACTCGTCCGGGTGATTCCCCCGCGCTCCCGCCCGGGGCTGCCCCGCCCGCGACAGTGCCAACGACGCCGCGCTGTGGCCGAGTTCGCCCGCGAAGGCCGCCGAGTGCGGTACGGCCAGGTCGGTCATCAGCCGCTCCGGGTCGTCGTAAGCGGCCTCGTCCAGCCGTACGACCGGGACGTACGCGTCCGTGCGGTACGGATCGGCGGCCGGGCCGGTCAGCCGGCGGCCGTCCCGCAGGCGCAGGACGACCGTGTCCCCGGCCCGCTCCCGGCCCTCGATCCAGGGCAGCGGTTCGAAGACGAGGGCGCGCCACAGCCGGGTCAGCACGGCCGCACGGCCGCCGGGCAGCTCGGCCGTGAACCGGTCGACCAGACCGGGACGGACGGCCGCCAGATCCTCGGCGACCTCGGACGCCGCACTGGGGGGACGGTGCACGGGCTGGCTCCTCGGGTACGGGTACGGGTGGCACGGCGGCACGGCGGAGGGCGCACGGCGGTCAGGGCGAGCGGCACGACCGCTCGCACGGCCAGGGACATACTGATCGTCCTGATCGTCTCCGTCCTCCTCTCCGCCATCGACCGACCGTAGGGAACGAGTGGAACGCGTGGATCTCCTGCCCCCGCCCGCCGGCGCCGACTCCCGGGACGACGCGGCGCGGCGCGCCGACGCGTACGCGGCCGTACCGCTGCTCAACTGCCTGCTGCGCGAGGTGGCCGAACCGCTCCCCGGCCCCGGCGTCCGCCCCGTCTACCGGCTGCCCGGCGGCAGGCTGCTGCGGGTGCGGCAGGGGCGCAGGCCCGCCGAGCCGGAGGTCCGCGCGGCGGACGGCTGGCACCGCGTCGACCACGCCGAACTGGTCAAGATCGTCGCCGAGGCACTGCGGCGGCACACCGGCGTGCCCAATCACGAGCTGCCCACCGAGATCACCGACAGCCGCGACGCGGTCGCCGCGCTGCTGACGGCACGCGCGCGTGCCACCCCGCCCGCGGACCCCTACCTCCGCTCCGAGCAGTCGCTGCTCACCGGCCACACCCACCACCCCGCCCCCAAGGCGCGCGGCGGCGGCCCGCAGGCCGGGTGGCTGCCGTACGCGCCCGAGGCGTACGCTCGCTTCCCGCTGGTGCTGCTCGGCGTGCGCGAGGACACCGTCGTCGAGGAGGGCGACACCGCCGCCCTGGACGCCCTCGGCAAGGCCCCGCCCGGCTACCGCCTGCTGCCCGCCCACCCCTGGCAGCTTGAGCTGACGGCCCCGGCCCTCGCCCCCGCCTTCGCCGACGGCCGTCTCGTCCGGGTGGGCACGACCGGCTTCTTCGTCTGGCCGACGGCCGCCATCCGTACCGTGTACGCGCCCGAACACCTGCCGGGACAGGACCTGTTCCTCAAGTTCAGCCTGGACGTGCGCATCACCAACGACATCCGCCGACTGTGGCGCCACGACCTCATGCGGCTGCGCCGCACCGACACGGCGGTCACCGAGGCGTTCGCCTCCCTCCCGCCCCCCGCCGCGTGGCTGGGCGACCGCGGCCACCGCACCGCGGACTTCGCCTTCGAGGAGCTGGCCGTGGTCGTCCGCGACGGAGTGCGCGGGCACCTCCTGCCCGGCGCGACCCCGCTGCTGGCCGCCGCGCTCGTGGAGGGCTTCCCCGGCAGCCCGCTGGCGGCCGCCCCGGACCCGGCGGCCTGGTGGGAGGCGTACCTCGCCGCCGTCGTCCCGCCGGTCCTGACCGCCTTCGCCGACGACGGCGTCGTCCTGGAGGCACACCTCCAGAACACCCTGGTCGCCGTGGACGCGGACGGCACCCCCGTCCAGGCGCTCTTCCGGGACGCGGAGGGCGTCAAACTGCTGCCGGACACACCCCGGGCGGCCGGCTGGGAGCGCCTGGTCTACTGCCTGGTCGTCAACCACCTGTACGAGGTCGCCGCCGCCCTCGCCGAACACCACCCCGGCCTCGACCCCTGGCCCGCCGTCCGCCGTGCCCTGGCCCGCCACGACCTCCCCGAGATCCCCGCCCTGCTCACCGCCCCCACGCTCCCCGCCAAGACCAACCTCCTGCTCCGCTGGACCGGCGCGGACGGCGCCGCCGCCCGCTACCGGCCGCTGGCCAACCCACTGCGCGGGGCGTGAACGGCGCGGCGGGTGCGATGAGTTCGCGCACCGGCGAGAGTCTCAGGGGCGTTCGACCCCCGACTCGTGACAGGAGATCTCCCCGCATGACCGACCCGAAGCCGACCGCCGGACGAGACCGCGCGGCCGGTGTCTGGCCCTCGATCCGTACGGAGCGCGCGGCGCTCGCGGCCGACCTGGAGAAGCTGACCGAGGAGCAGTGGACGACGCCGTCGCTGTGCCGCGGCCTGACCGTGCGCGAGGTCCTGGCCCACCTCACGGCGGGCGCGAGCCTCAACACGGTCCGCTGGCTGGCGGGGGTGATCCGCTGCCGGTTCGACTTCGACAAGCAGGTGGCCGTGCGGCTGGCCGAGCAGTTGGGCGCGGACCCGGCCGAGACCCTGGAGCGGTTCCGGCGGGTGGTGTCGAGCACGACCAAGCCGCCCCTGCCGCCCATCGCCATGCTGGGCGAGACACTCGTGCACGGCGAGGACATCCGGCGTCCGCTGGGCATCCACCGGGCCCACCCGATCGACGTGATCACGCGGGTGGCCGAGTACTACCAGGGCTCGGACATGGTGGTCGTCGCCAGGAAGCGGATCGCGGGGCTGCGGCTCACCGCGACCGACGGCACGTTCACGACCGGTTCCGGGCCCGTGGTGTCCGGCCCGACCATGGCCCTGGTGATGGCCATGACCGGCCGCGAGGTGTACTGCGACGACCTGGAGGGCGAGGGCGTGGAACTGCTGCGCGGCCGCTGCGGGGCGGTATGAGTGTGGCCCGCCCCGGGACGGCTCCGGGGCGGGTCGCTCAGGACCCGGCGGTGTACGTGAGGAAGCGGGTCCAGGCGTCCGGGGAGACGGCGAGCCGGTTGCCGTGCGGCGCCTTGGAGTCACGGACGTGGACGGTGCCGGGGCAGGACGCCACCTCGACGCAGTCGCCCTGACTGCCGCTGCTGTAGCTGGACTTGTGCCAGGACAGGGCCACCTCGACGCAGTCGCCGTCACTGCCACTGCTGTAGCTGCTCTTGAACCAGGCCAGTTCGGGTGAGCTCATAGCGATCCTCGCATTCGCTTCAACAGGCCCACGGAGTCCTCGGGCGTCAGGGCCTGTGAACGCATCCTGGCATAGCGCTGGTGGAGTCGGCTGATCTCTTTCCGGTCAGTGATCAGCCGTCCGTTCTCCTGCCCCTCCGAGTATCCGAACCACTGGTTGTCCGGCGTCTCCGCCAACTGCATCGGACCGTCCAGCCCTGCGTGCACCGGCTGGCGCAGCGGCATTAGTTGGAACTCCACGTTCCAGTGTCGCTCCACCACACCCAGCAGGTGGTCGTACAGATCGCGCGTCACCTCTTCGCCGCCGGTGCCGCGTTCCAGGACCGCCTGCTCCACGATGAAGCTGAAAGCCGTCGGAGGCGTCCGGCTCGTCGCCAGCAGTTCGTGCCGGGCCATGCGCGCCGCGATCCGGTCGTTCATCTCCTTCTCGTCGGGCAGCGGCGGCACGCTGAATGACACCGCCCGCGCATACCCCTCCGTCTGCAACAGACCCGGAACCACCCGGCATTCATACGTGTACAGACTCACCGCCTCCGCCTCGAACCGTGCCCACTGGCGGAACCAGCTCGCCAGTCCCGGTTGCCGCGACAGATGCCGTGCCGCACCTCGCAGCGCGCCGAACGCTTCGAGGACCTCCTCGGCTCGGGTCACGAAGTCCCCCGGAGGGAACCGCCGCCCCTGCTCGATGGAGGCCACCGTCGGCACCGAGTACCGCACCCGTGGCGCGAACTCCTCCTGGGTCAGCCCCGCCCGTTTGCGGAAGGCCTTGACTACCTCGCCGAACGCCTTGAGGCTGTCCGACGCCTCCGGTTCACCCGCGCCGCCCGTACCGTCCGTCATCCGGGACACCTCCCACCCGTCACACCCGTTCAACGAGGCCATGGTCACGGACGGTTACTCCTACTGTCCACCGTCCGCACCCGTACGCTCACCGTGCGTACCGGTCGCTGATCTGGTGGGACGGCGTCGCCGCAGGTGGGATGGGCGGCATGAGACCAGCCTCCACCCCCCGACTCCCGGTCACCGCGCGTGTGTTCGTGCAGCGGTTCAGCTCCACTCCGCGCGGTGCGCGACTGGCCCGGCATCTCGTCCTGCACCGCCTGGACACCTGGGGTGTCCCGTACGGATCGGCGGTGTCGGACACGGCGGCGCTGCTCGTCGCGGAGCTGGCGGCGAACGCCGTGACGCACGGGCGGGTGCCGGGGCGGGACATCGAGGTGGGGCTGCGGCTCGACGCGTACACGCTGCGGATCGACGTCTCCGACGCCCGCGGGGAGCGCCGCCCGACCGTCACGGTGGCGCCGGAGGCCGAGTACGGGCGGGGGCTGCTGCTCGTGGAGGCGCTGGCCGACCGGTGGGGCGTGTTCGACCGCGTCCCGGTCGGCAAGACGGTCCGCGCGGAACTGGATCTGCGGGCCCGGTGACCACCGGCCATATGCTCGTCCCATGCCCGAGGCGATGTTGAAAGAGGTCGTAGCCACCCGCTACGTCGAACCCCTGCGTTCCGGCGGCTCCGTGCCCGCCGTCGTCGAGGCCGACGACCTCGGCACCTACGTCCTGAAGTTCACCGGCTCCGCGCAGGGCCGAAAGGCGCTGGTCGCCGAGGTGGTCGTGGGGGAGCTGGCCCGGGAGCTGGGGCTGCGGGTGCCGGATCTGGTGCTCGCGCACTTCGACCCGGCGATCGCCGAGGCCGAGCCGCACCAGGAAGTGCGGGACCTGCTGCACGCCAGCGCGGGGCTCAACCTCGGCATGGACTACCTGTCGGGCGGTGCCGACTTCACGCCCGAGGTCGCCGAGGTGTTCCCGGTGGACGCGCGGGAGGCCGGGCGCGTCGTCTGGCTGGACGCGCTCACGGTGAACGTCGACCGGACCGTGCACAGCTCCAACCTCATGGTCTGGCCCACCCGCGGCACCGCGCCCCCGCGCCTGTGGCTGATCGACCACGGCGCGGCGCTCGTCTTCCACCACCGCTGGGGCGCCTCCCCGCCGGAGAAGGCGTACGACTTCCGCCACCACGCCCTCGGCCACTACGCGCCCGACCTCCCGGCCGCCGACGCCGAACTGGCGCCGAAGGTGACCCGGGAGCTGCTGCGCGAGGTGGTGGACCGGGTGCCGGGGGCCTGGCTGACCTGCGAGGGCGACCTCGACACGCCGGAGAAGGTGCGCGCCGCCTACGTGGACTACCTGCACGCGCGCGTGCGGGCCTCCCGCCAGTGGCTGCCCACCGGCTTCCCGAGCCGTGCGGAACTCGCCGCCGAGAACGCCGCCCGCGCGGCGCGCACCCGGCGGGGGCGGCCGGACTGGCTCAAGCGGGTCCCCGACCTGCACGGCAAACCGCCCGCCGAGCAGGACTGGTCCGTGCACCTGGGCTGACACGCGACCGCGCTCCCGGTGCCGCAGTACGGCGCCGGGAGCGCGGACCGTCGAGCGCGCCCGGGCGTCAGCCCTTGAGCTGCTCGTACGCCGGCAGCGTCAGGAAGTCGGCGTAGTCCTCGTCGAGCGACACGGTGAGCAGCAGGTCGTGCGCCTGCTGCCAGTTGCCGGCCGCGAAGGCCTCGTCGCCGATCTCGGCGCGGATGTTCGCCAGTTCCTCGGCGGCGACCTTGCGGGCCAGGTCGGCGGTGACCTGCTCGCCGTTGTCGAGGACGACCTCGGCGTTGATCCACTGCCAGATCTGCGAGCGGGAGATCTCGGCGGTGGCGGCGTCCTCCATCAGGTTGAAGATGGCGACCGCGCCGAGGCCGCGCAGCCACGCCTCGATGTAGCGGATGCCGACCTGCACGGCGTTGACCAGGCCCGCGTACGTCGGCTTGGCGTCCAGGGAGTCGATCGCGATGAGGTCGGCGGCCTTGACGTCGACGTCCTCGCGCAGGCGGTCCTTCTGGTTGGGCTTGTCGCCGAGGACCTTGTCGAAGGACTCCATGGCGATCGGGACCAGGTCGGGGTGGGCGACCCAGGAGCCGTCGAAGCCGTCGCCGGCCTCGCGGTCCTTGTCGGCGCGGACCTTCTCGAAGGCGACCTTGTTGACCTCGGCGTCCCGGCGGGAGGGGATGAACGCCGCCATGCCGCCGATCGCGTGCGCGCCCCGCTTGTGGCAGGTGCGCACGAGGAGTTCGGTGTACGCCCGCATGAAGGGGGCGGTCATCGTCACCGCGTTGCGGTCCGGCAGGACGAACTTGGCGCCGCCGTCACGGAAGTTCTTGACGATGGAGAACAGGTAGTCCCAGCGGCCGGCGTTGAGCCCGGAGGCGTGGTCGCGCAGCTCGTAGAGGATCTCCTCCATCTCGTACGCGGCCGTGATCGTCTCGATCAGGACGGTGGCGCGGACGGTGCCCTGCGGGATGCCGACGTAGTCCTGCGCGAAGACGAACACCTCGTTCCACAGGCGGGCCTCCAGGTGGGACTCCGTCTTCGGGAGGTAGAAGTACGGGCCCTTGCCGAGGTCCAGCAGGCGCTGTGCGTTGTGGAAGAAGTACAGGCCGAAGTCGACCAGGGCGCCGGGGACGGGGCGGCCGTCGACCTGGAGGTGGCGCTCGTCGAGGTGCCAGCCGCGCGGGCGCATGACGACCGTCGCCAGCTCCTCGTCCGGACGCAGGGCGTACGACTTGCCGGTGCGCTCGTCGGTGAAGTCGATCGTGCGGGTGTAGGCCGAGGTCAGGTTGAGCTGGCCGAGGGCCACGTTCTCCCAGGTCGGCGCGGAGGCGTCCTCGAAGTCGGCGAGCCAGACCTTCGCGCCCGAGTTCAGGGCGTTGATGGTCATCTTGCGGTCGGTGGGGCCGGTGATCTCGACGCGGCGGTCCTGCAGCGCGGCCGGAGCGGGGGCCACCTTCCAGGAGTCGTCCGCGCGGACGGCGGCGGTCTCCGGGAGGAAGTCGAGCGTGGAGGTGCGGGCGATCTCGGCGCGGCGCTCCGCACGGCGGGCGAGGAGTTCGTCACGCCGGGGCGTGAACCGCCGGTGCAGCTCGGCCACGAAGGCGAGCGCCGCATCGGTGAGCACCTCCTCCTGCCGGGGCAGGGGCTCGGCGTCGACGATGGCCAGCGTGGACGGCGCTGGTGCGGACATGAGCTGTCACTTCCTTCAGCGGTGGCACCGGGTGCCAGAGGGTGCGTATGGGGCATTACGCACTCGCCGTGCAGCGGAGTGCTTCTGGTCAGTGGATAGTAGTTTCCTCATCGTGGAACTTCAATGGTTTGTTGATGTCGAGATTCTCCGGGTCGAGGGAAGGTGGCGCTGGGTGCCACCTCCCTCACTCAAGGTGGCCCAGGTCCGCCTCCGTGTCGATGTCGTACGGCCGGGCCACGTCCCCGCACTCGACGAGGACGATCTCCGCCTCGTGTTCCCGGAGATAGGCGCGGGCACCCCGGTCGCCGGTGGCGGTCGCCGCGATTCCCGCCCAGTGGGCGGCGCCGAGCAGCACCGGATGCCCGCGCACGCCCGCGTACGCCGCCGAGACCAGCGACGTCTCGTCCCGGTACCCGGCGCGCACCCGGGCCGTCGCCTCGGTGCCGATGCCGGGCTGGTCCACCAGGCAGACCAGGGCCGCCCGCGCTCCGGTGCCGGTCAGTGAGCGGAGTCCGGCCCGCAGGGACGAGCCCATGCCCTCTTCCCAGCCGGGGTTGTCCACCAGGACGCAGCCGTCGAGCGCCGCCCGCGCGCGTACGTCCTCGGCGCGCGCCCCCAGGACGACGTGCACGCGGGCGCAGCCGGCGGAACGCACCATCTCGGCCGCGTGTTCGACGAGCAGGCGTCCGCGGTGGTGCAGCAGTGCCTTGGGGTGGCCGCCGAGCCGCCGGCCGCCCCCGGCGGCCAGCACCAGCCCCGCCACCGGGCCGCCCACCTGCTGTTGTGTCTGCGCTTCGTCCTCGGTCATGCGTCCTGCATACCCGACGGCCCGTCAAACGCCGTGCTCCGCGCGGGGATTCCGGGGACGTACCGAAGGCTGATCTTCGGTCCGTGCGGTGGCGCGTGCGCCCCGGGGTGGCGTTTACTGGCCCGCGCACAACGGGGTGCGCGGGGGAGGCCGGGGAGGGCTGTGGTGCAGAGCGTGGGGCAGGGGTACGTGACCGTCGGCGACGAGGACGTGAGGGTGGTGGCGCTGCGGGCCGCGGTGTCCCGGTTGCGTCGGCAACTCGCCCTGCTGCCCGCCGACTTCCCGGACCGCGGCATCGCGGAGGACGAACTGGCCGACCTCGCCGCGATGGCGGGCCACGGCGTCCCCGAGGCGCCCCGGCTGCGCCGCTCCCTGCTGCTGGTAGCCGGCGCGATCGGCTCCGTCAGCGCCCTGCGGCCGGGGCTGACGGAGGTCCGTCACGCCGTGGAACAGTTCGGCGCTCCGCCGCGCCGCTGAGCGCCGGAGCGCGGGGCGCGGAGCGGGTGACGGGAGCGCGCGCCCCGGGGTGGGCGACCGCGGTTGTGCGACCGGGGTTGTGTGACCGGGTGCGGGCCCTGGTACGGGCTCGGTGCGCGAACCCGGCGCGCGGGCGTGAACCCCGCGCGCGGGCGCGGATCAGACCGCCGGGCCGCCGTTCGCGCCGTTCGACGCGCCGTTCGAGGTCAGCAGGGCCTGTGACAGCTCCGCCGCCACCTGCTGGAGCAGGGGCACCATCCGCTCGGTCGCGGCCTCGGTGACCCGGCCCGCCGGGCCGGAGATCGAGATGGCCGCGGCGGTGGGGGAGTCCGGCACGGAGACGGCCAGGCAGCGCACGCCGATCTCCTGCTCGTTGTCGTCGATGGCGTACCCCTGGCGCCGCACGTCCTCCAGCGCCGCGATGAAGCCGTCCGGCGTGGTGATCGTCTTGTCGGTCGCGGCCGGCATGCCGGTACGCCCCAGCAGGGCCCGCACCTCGTCCGCCGGGAAGTCCGCGAGCAGCGCCTTGCCGACGCCCGTGGAGTGCGGCAGGACACGCCGGCCCACCTCGGTGAACATGCGCATCGAGTGCTTGGACGGCACCTGCGCGACGTACACGATCTCGTCGCCGTCGAGCAGAGCCATGTTCGCCGTCTCGCCGGTCTCCTCGACCAGACGGGCCAGGTGCGGGCGGGCCCAGGTACCGAGCAGCCGGGAGGCGGACTCGCCCAGGCGGATCAGGCGCGGGCCGAGCGCGTAGCGGCGGTTGGGCTGCTGGCGTACGTATCCGCAGGCCACGAGGGTGCGCATGAGGCGGTGGATGGTCGGCAGCGGCAGCCCGCTGCTGGCCGAGAGCTCGCTCAGGCCGACCTCGCCCCCCGCATCCGCCATCCGTTCGAGCAGGTCGAAGGCGCGCTCCAGGGACTGGACGCCACCGGTGGCGGACCTGGCGGAGTCGGTGGTGCTGGCGCTGGACGTCGGCACGGCACGTTCCTTTCGGGGCTGGCGGGAGGAAAGAAGCGTACCCGGCGGCCGGTTGACTACCGGCTTGTACGTAGCTACGTTCTGCTTGCTGGAATTCTAATTCCGCTTTGTGGAAACGTCCAGAGCGGAGTCATTGGGCATGCCCTCACAAAGGGTGCCTCTTGACGGCCTCGGAGTCGGAGTGAAGACTCCTTCAACAGAACGTTGAAATCCGGGGGCAGAGGCAGAGAAGCACAGGCAGAGAAGGGGATCCGGGTGTCCGAAGCTGAACTGGTGCTGCGCTCGACGCGCGTCGTCACTCCCGAGGGGACCCGCGCCGCGTCCGTCGCGGTCACCGGGGAGAAGATCACGGCGGTCCTGCCGTACGACGCCCCCGTTCCGGCGGGCGCACGGCTGGAGGACGTCGGCGACCACGTCGTCCTGCCCGGCCTGGTCGACACCCACGTGCACGTGAACGACCCCGGCCGCACCGAGTGGGAGGGCTTCTGGACCGCCACCCGCGCCGCGGCGGCCGGCGGCATCACCACCCTCGTCGACATGCCGCTCAACTCCATCCCGCCGACCACCACGGTCGAGAACCTGCGCACCAAGCGCGAGGTCGCCGCCGACAAGGCCCACATCGACGTCGGCTTCTGGGGCGGCGCCCTGCCGGACAACGTCAAGGACCTGCGCCCGCTGCACGAGGCCGGGGTCTTCGGCTTCAAGGCGTTCCTGTCGCCGTCGGGCGTGGACGAGTTCCCGCACCTCGACCAGGAGCAGCTCGCCCGGTCGCTGGCGGAGATCGCCGCCTTCGACGGCCTGCTCATCGTGCACGCCGAGGACCCGCACCACCTGGCCGCCGCTCCGCAGCAGGGCGGGCCCGAGTACAGCCACTTCCTCGCCAGCCGCCCGCGCGACGCCGAGGACACCGCGATCGCCACCCTGCTCGCGCAGGCCAAGCGGTTCAACGCGCGCGTGCACGTCCTCCACCTGTCCTCCAGCGACGCCCTGCCGCTGATCGCCGAGGCCCGCGCCGACGGCGTGAAGGTGACGGTCGAGACCTGCCCGCACTACCTCACCCTCACCGCCGAGGAAGTGCCGGACGGCGCCAGCGAGTTCAAGTGCTGCCCGCCGATCCGCGAGGCCGCCAACCAGGACCTGCTCTGGCAGGCGCTCGTCGACGGCACCATCGACTGCGTCGTCACCGACCACTCGCCGTCCACGGCCGACCTCAAGACCGACGACTTCGCCACCGCCTGGGGCGGCATCGCCGGACTCCAGCTCAGCCTGCCGGCCATGTGGACCGCGGCCCGCGAGCGCGGCCTGGGCCTGGAGGACATCGTGCGCTGGATGTCGGCGCGCACGGCCGCGCTGGTGGGGCTCGACGCCCGCAAGGGCGCCATCGCGCCGGGCCACGACGCGGACTTCGCCGTCCTCGCCCCCGACGAGACCTTCACCGTCGACCCGGCCGCCCTCCAGCACCGCAACCGCGTCACCGCGTACGCGGGCAAGACCCTGTACGGCGTCGTGAAGTCCACCTGGCTGCGCGGACGGCGCATCGTGGCGGACGGCGCGTTCACCGACCCGAAGGGACAGCTCCTCGACCGGGCCTGACGTGCCCGGCCACCCCCTGAACCAAGTCCCTCCCGAACAGCCCCGAAAGGAACACCTGATCACCGTGACGGCCCAGCAGAACACCTCGTTGGCCAGCTTCACCGGCGACGCCCAGCCCTACGGAGGCGGCGACCCGTACGCGGACTACCGCACCGCCGACCTTCCCTTCACCCAGTACGCCAACCTTGCCGACCGGCAGCTCGGCGCGGGTGTCGTCGCCGCCAACGACGAGTTCTTCGCCCAGCGCGAGAACCTGCTGGTGCCCGAGCCCGCCGAGTTCGACCCCGAGCACTTCGGGCACAAGGGCAAGGTCATGGACGGCTGGGAGACCCGCCGGCGCCGCGGCGTCTCGGCCGAGCAGCCCTGGCCCGCCGAGGAGGACCACGACTGGGCCCTGATCCGCCTCGGCGCCCCCGGTGTCATCCGCGGCATCGTCGTCGACACCGCCCACTTCCGCGGCAACTACCCGCAGGCCGTCTCCGTCGAGGGCGCCTCGGTCGCGGGCTCCCCGTCGCCCGAGGAACTGCTCGCCGACGACGTGAAGTGGACGACCCTCGTCCCGCGCACCCCGGTCGGCGGCCACGCCGCCAACGGCTTCGCCGTCTCCGCCGAGCAGCGCTTCACCCACCTGCGCCTCAAGCAGCACCCCGACGGCGGCATCGCCCGCCTGCGCGTGTACGGCGAGGTCGTCCCCGACCCCGCCTGGCTCACCGCCCTCGGCACCTTCGACGTGGTCGCCCTGGAGAACGGCGGCCAGGTCGAGGACGCCTCCAACCTCTTCTACTCACCGGCCACCAACACCATCCAGCCGGGCCGCTCCCGCAAGATGGACGACGGCTGGGAGACCCGCCGCCGCCGCGACCGGGGCAACGACTGGATCCAGTACCGCCTGGTGGACCGCGCGCAGATCCGCGCGATCGAGATCGACACGGCGTACCTGAAGGGCAACAGCGCCGGCTGGGCGTCCGTCTCCGTCAAGGACGGGGAGGACGGCGAGTGGCGCGAAGTGCTCCCGCGCACCCGGATGCAGCCCGACACCAACCACCGCTTCGTCCTGCCCGAGGCGGCCGTCGGCACCCACGCGCGCGTGGACATCTTCCCCGACGGCGGCATCTCCCGCCTGCGCCTGTTCGGCTCCCTGACGGAGGACGGCGCGTCCCGCCTCGCCGCCCGCCACCAGGAACTGGGCGGCTGACCCGCCCCCACCGCCCGGCCTCGACCCGCGGGGCGCACCGACTGGACAACACCGGTGCGCCCCGCGGGCATGCCCGCGGGCGGGCGCCGAGGGCTACGCCGCGTGGCCGCCGTCGACCGCGAACTCCGCGCCGGTGACGTAGGAGGCGGTCGCCAGGTACGCCACGGTCGAGGCCACCTCGTCCGCCGTGCCGAAGCGGCCCAGCGCCGTCATGGCCGCCTGCCCCTGCGCGAAGGGGCCGTCCGCCGGGTTCATGTCGGTGTCGATCGGCCCCGGGTGCACGATGTTCGCCGTGATGCCGCGCGGGCCCAGCTCCCTGGCCAGCGCCTTGGTCATGCCGACCAGCGCCGACTTGCTCGTCGCGTACAGCGTCCCGCCGGGCCCCGGCACCCGCTGCGTCATGCAGGTGCCGACGGTGATGATCCGCCCGCCCGCGGTCATGCGGGCCGCGGCCGCCTGCGAGGCGAGGAAGACACCACGGACGTTCACGGCAAGCAGCCGGTCGACGTCGGCGGGGGAGAGACTCTCCAGGGGGCCGAGCAGGCCGAGGCCCACGTTGTTGACCAGTACGTCGAGACCGCCGCCGAGCGCCGTCGCGGCCCGCTCGACCGCGCCCGCCGCCTCGTCCGCGTCGGCGGAGTCGGCCCGCAGGGCGACCGCCCGACGCCCCAGCGCCTCCACCGCGTGCACGACGTCCCCGGCCGCGTCCTGGCCGTTCACGTAGGTGAGGGCGACGTCCGCGCCGTCGCGCGCCAGGCGCAGGGCGGTCGCCGCGCCGATGCCCCGGCTGCCGCCGGTCACCAGGGCGGTGCGGCCGCTCAGGGGAGCGGGGGTGGAGGGTGCGAGAGGATTCGCTGTCGTGTTCATGGGTCCATCCCAGCCGGTCGGCCGTGCCCGTGCTGGCGGCGAACGGACATCGACCCGACCGGCGGCCGGGGCTTCGCCGACAACGGTGCGAAGGCGCCGAAAACACATGGGACGTCCCGGGAACGTCCCGGGAAACTCCACATTCTTGTCATTGACATGCCACTGTCTACGCGCGTCATCATGAGACATGCGATTCCCCCCACGCGCCGCCCGGCTCGGCGCAGCAGCCGCAGTCCTGTCCGCCCTCCTCGTGGGCGGCACCGTCTCCGCGACCCCGTCCGGCGCCGCCCCGGCGGCGGTCGGCGACATCTGCTACAGCGACCTGCCCTCCCAGGCCCACGACACGCTCGACCTGATCGAGCAGGGCGGCCCCTACCCGTACGACCAGGACGGGACCGTCTTCCAGAACCGGGAGGGCATCCTGCCCAGCCGGTCCTCCGGGTACTACCACGAGTACACCGTGATCACGCCGGGCTCCGACACGCGCGGAGCCCGCCGGATCGTCACCGGTGAGGCGAACCAGGAGGACTACTACACGGCCGACCACTACGCGTCGTTCGACCTGGTCGACTTCGGCTGCTGAGGCGCGCGTTCACGCGGGCGGGCTGCTCTCGGCGGCGGCGAACAGCGCGGCGCCGAGAGCGAGCAGGGCCACGCTCGCGTAGACCTCGTAGCCGTCGAGGAAGCCGATCCGCCGCACCAGGCCCACGTTCCAGTCGGTGAACTCGTGCACCAGGCCCATCGCACCCTGCAGTACGGCGAGGAAGCCCGCGATCTCCAGCAGTTTCTTCATGGTGAAGACCCTCGCCCCGCGGTCCCCCCACACACATCGGCCGCGGGGCGAGTACCTCCCGACGGAAGGCGCCGTCGCGCGGGGCGCGGCGCGCCGAAAGTCGCCGGTCCCGCGACTTTGGTCGGCGATGCCCCCGGCCCGGCCCTCCCCGACGCCGGCCCTGCGTAGATTTGTCGACTGTGAACACTGACCAGCAGGCCGCGGCGCCCCCGGCCTTCGCGAAACGGCGCTGGGTGCTGCCGGCGGCGCTCGTCGAGGACCTGTACCCGCAGCCCCGGCGGCCCGGCGGGCGGCCCCGGCGCACCGCCCGCGACTGGGTCGTCGACTTCGCCTTCTTCCTGCTCGCGGCGGTCGTCGGACTGCTGACCGTCGACACGCTGGACCAGGAACCCGGCCTCTCACCGGCCATGGCCGCCGCCGACCAACTGGTCGGGGCCCTGTCCTGTGCCGCGGTCTGGCTCCGGCGGCGATGGCCGGTCGCACTGGCCGTGGCGATGGTGCCGGTCTCCCTCGTCTCCGCCACCGCCGGCGGCGCCGCCCTCGCCTCCCTGTTCACGCTCGCCGTGCACCGGCCCCTGCGGTACCTGGCCTGGGTGGGCACGGCCGGATGGCTGACACAGCCCCTGTACTACTGGCTGCGCCCGGAACCGGGCCTGCCGTACCTGGCGTCGATCGCGATCGGCACCCTGCTCACCGCCACCGTCGTCGGCTGGGGCCTGCTGGTGCGCTCCAAGCGCCAACTGCTCCTCAGCCTGCGCGACCGCGCCCGGCACGCCGAGGCCGAGGCCCGGCTGCGGGGCGAGCAGGCGCAGCGGCTGGCCAGGGAGGCCATCGCCCGGGAGATGCACGACGTCCTGGCCCACCGGCTGACACTGCTCAGCGTGCACGCGGGCGCCCTGGAGTTCCGGCCCGACGCGCCCCGGGAGGAGGTCGCGCGGGCGGCGGGCGTCATCCGTGAGAGCGCGCACGAGGCACTTCAGGACCTGCGGCAGATCATCGGCGTCCTGCGGGCGGCGGACTCCGACGACGCGGGCCGCCCCCAGCCGACGCTCGCGGCCCTCGGCGCACTGGTCGCGGAGTCCCGGGCGGCCGGCATGGAGGTCACCCTCGCCGACCGCGTCCCCGACCCCGCGGCGGTCCCGTCCTCCGTCGGCCGCACCGCGTACCGCATCGCCCAGGAGGCACTGACCAACGCGCGCAAGCACGCCCCCGGCACCGAGGTCACCGTCTCGGTCGCCGGAGCACCGGGCGACGGCCTGGCCCTGTCGGTGCGCAACGCCCCGCCCCGCGGCGACGTGCCGTACGTGCCCGGCTCCGGACAGGGCCTGATCGGGCTCACCGAGCGGGCCACGCTCGCCGGCGGCACCCTGGAGCACGGGCCCACCCCCGCGGGGGGCTTCGAGGTACGGGCAAGGCTGCCGTGGACGCGGTGAGGCGGAAGAAGCAGGAGGCGGGGCGGGGCCGCGGAGCTCCCGCCGCGCGAGCGCGGAGGTGCCGGCCCGGGGGTGAAGTCGCCGCCCGGCGGCCGTGATTACTTATGTCCATGACTGCGATCAGACTCCTCCTCGTCGACGACGACCCCCTCGTGCGGGCGGGACTGGCCCTCATGCTGGGCGGGGCCGACGACGTCGAGATCGTCGGCGAGGCCGCCGACGGGGACGAGGTCGGCGCGCTCGTCGACCGCACCCGCCCGGACGTCGTCCTGATGGACATCCGGATGCCGGTGGTGGACGGCCTCACCGCGACCGAACGGCTGCGCGCCCGCGCGGACGCGCCCCAGGTCGTCGTGCTCACCACGTTCCACGCGGACGAGCAGGTGCTGCGGGCGCTGCGCGCCGGTGCCGCCGGGTTCGTCCTGAAGGACACCCCGCCCGCGGAGATCCTGGACGCGGTCCGCAGGGTCGCGGCCGGCGACCCCGTCCTGTCGCCCGCGGTGACCCGGCGGCTGATGGAGCGGGCGGCCGGCACGGGGCCCGACACGCGGCGCACGCGCGCGCGTGCCCGGGTGGACACGCTCAACGACCGCGAACGCGAGGTCGCCGTCGCCGTCGGCCGCGGCATGGCCAACGCCGAGATCGCCACCCACCTCTTCATGAGCGTCGCCACGGTCAAGGCGCACGTCTCGCGCATCCTGGCCAAGCTCGGCCTGAACAACCGGGTGCAGATCGCGCTGCTGACGTACGACGCGGGCCTCCTGGACGCCTTCCAGGACGACACCCCCTAGGGGACGAGCGCCTCGGCTAGGGGATGAGGGCCTCGGGGATCTCCGCCGGCGGGACCGGCCGCCGCTCGCGGCGGGAGACCTCGCAGGCCTCGGCGATCCGCAGGGCCTGCAGCGCCTCGCGCCCGTCGCACGGGTTGGCCCGCTCACCGCGCACGACCTGCACGAACGCGCCCAGCTCGGCCTCGTAGGCGGGCCCGAAACGCTCCACGAAGCCGGTCCAGGGCTTGTCCGCGGCCGGCGGCCCGGTCGGCTCGGTGGACGCGATCGGCGTACGGTCGTCCAGGCCCACGACGATCTGGTCCAGCTCCCCGGCCAGCTCCATGCGGACGTCGTACCCCGCCCCGTTCAGCCGCGTCGCCGTCACCGTGGCCAGTGTGCCGTCGTCCAGCGTGAGCAGCGCGGCCCCGGTGTCCACGTCGTCCGCCGCGCGGAACATCGGCGGACCGGCGTCGGACCCGGCGGCGTACACGTCGACGACCTCCCGCCCGGTCACCCAGCGCAGCACGTCGAAGTCGTGGATGAGCGTGTCCCGGTAGAGCCCGCCGGACTGCGGCAGGTACGCGGCCGGCGGCGGGGCCTGGTCGCTCGTCACCGCGCGGACGGTGTGCAGGCGGCCGAGCCGCCCGGACCGCACCGCCTCACGGGCGCCCGCGTAGCCGGTGTCGAAGCGGCGCTGGAAGCCCATCTGGAGGATCGTCCCGGCGGCCTCCACCTCGGCGATCGCCTGCAACGTCCCGGGCAGGTCCAGCGCGACGGGCTTCTCGCAGAACACCGGCAGCCCCGAGCGGGCCGCCCGGCCGATCAGCTCGGCGTGGGCCGGCGTCGCCGTGGTGATCACCACCGCGTCCACGCCCCACCGGAAGATCTCGTCCACTCCAGGTGCCGCCGTCTCGCCCAGCCGGTGGGCCAGGTCCTGGGCCCGCGCGAGGTCGGCGTCGGTGAGGATCAGGGACCCTACGTCGCGGTGGCGGCTGAGCGTGTTGGCGTGAACGGTGCCGATGCGGCCCGTCCCGATGACCCCGATGCGCATGGAATCAAAGTGGGCTCACGGCCCGCGGCCTGTCAATGCGTATGTCCGGACAATCGGACCGCACAGCTTCCCGTCCCCTGCGCACGGAGCTACGCTCGGCCCGTGCCGAAACCAGAAGTGGATCCCACCGTGTCGCTGGACCTCAGCGTGGATCGCAGCAGCCCCGTGCCGCTGTACTTCCAGTTGGCGCAGCAGCTCGAGGCGTCGATCGAGCACGGCGCCCTGACCCCCGGCAGCCTGCTCGGCAACGAGATCGAGCTGGCCGCGCGGCTCGGTCTGTCCCGGCCCACCGTCCGCCAGGCCATCCAGTCGCTCGTCGACAAGGGCCTGCTGGTACGGCGCCGGGGCGTCGGCACCCAGGTCGTGCACAGCAAGGTCCGGCGCCCGCTGGAACTCAGCAGCCTCTTCGACGACCTGGAGGCGGCCGGGCAGCGCCCGGCCACGAAGGTCCTGGTCAACACCGTCGTCCCCGCGACCGCCGAGGTCGCCGCCGCGCTCGGGGTGGCCGAGGGCGGCGACGTGCACCGCGTCGAGCGGCTGCGGCTGACGCACGGCGAGCCGATGGCGTACATGTGCAACTACCTGCCGCCCGGCCTGCTCGACCTGGACACCGGACAACTGGAGGCCACCGGCCTCTACCGGCTGATGCGCGCCGCCGGCATCACCCTGCACAGCGCCCGGCAGACCATCGGCGCCCGCGCCGCCACCGACGGCGAGGCCGAACGGCTCGGCGAGGACGCGGGCGCGCCGCTGCTCACCATGGAGCGCACGACGTTCGACGACACCGGACGCGCCGTCGAGTTCGGCACCCACACCTACCGGCCGTCCCGCTACTCCTTCGAGTTCCAGTTGCTCGTGCGGCCCTGAGCTGCCACCTTCGCGGACGGCTCCCGCCGGCGGTGCCCACCGTGCGGGTTCGTCGCAATGTCCGGACAATGTGACCGTCGGCCGCTCCCCGGAGGAACGCGCTCCGCTTGTGTGTCGGACAATGGGGCGTTTGGGGTTTCCAGAACCCGGCAGCCGGACCCCCGCGTCCGGCGCGCACGCACAGCACGACCAGCACAGCACGGCAAGAAGGGCACGGCCTCGTGGCACGGTTTCGGACATGGGTGGGCATCGCGCTGGCCGGGGCACTGTCGGTGTCCCTGGCCGGCTGCAGCAGCACCGGCGGCAAGCGCGCCGAGGACGCCCGCAAGGCCGCGTCGGCCCAGGGCAGGGCGGCGGTGGACACCCCCCGCTGGACCTTCGCGATGATCACCCACTCGGGCGACGGCGACACCTTCTGGGACATCGTCCAGAGCGGCGCCGAGCAGGCCGCGGTCAAGGACAACATCAACTTCCTCTACTCGCACGACGACGAGGCGCAGCAGCAGGCCCAGCTCGTGGACGCCGCCGTCGACAAGAAGGTCGACGGCATCGTCGTCAGCCTCGCCAAGCCCGACGCGATGAAGTCCGCCCTCGCCCGCGCGCACAAGGCGGGCATCCCCGTGATCACGGTGAACTCCGGCTCCGCGGAGTCCAAGGAGTTCGGCGCCCTCACCCACGTCGGCCAGGACGAGACCGTCGCGGGCGAGGCCGTGGGCGACGAGCTGAACCAGCGGGGCCGCAAGCAGGCGATCTGCGTCCTCCACGAGCAGGGCAACGTCGGCCACGAGCAGCGCTGCGACGGCGTCGAGAAGACCTTCGACGGCAAGCTCCAGCGGCTCTACGTCAACGGCACCAGCATGCCGGACGTGCAGTCCGCCATCGAGGCCAAGCTCCAGACCGACAAGTCCGTCGACGCCGTCGTCACCCTCGGCGCCCCCTACGCCGACACCGCCGTCAAGGCCAAGCAAGGCGCCGGCAGCAAGGCGGAGATCGACACCTTCGACCTCAACGCCAAGGTGGCCGCCGGACTCGAGGACGGCACCCTCGGCTTCGCCGTCGACCAGCAGCCCTACCTCCAGGGCTACGAGGCCGTCGACCTGCTGTGGCTGTACAAGTACAACGCCGACGTCCTCGGCGGCGGCCGGCCCGTGCTCACCGGGCCGCAGATCATCACCAAGGACGACGCCGCGGCCCTGGCCGACTACACGAAGCGGGGCACGCGATGAACGCCACGCAGGTGAGGGAGGCCGACGAACGGCTCCTGCGGACCTCTCCGCTGCGCAAGCTCCTCGGCCGCCCCGAACTGGGCTCCGTCGTCGGCGCGGTCGCCGTCTTCGTCTTCTTCGCGTTCTTCGCCGACAGCTTCCTGCGCGCCTCCAGCCTCAGCACCGTGCTCTACGCCGCCTCGACGATCGGCATCATGGCCGTCCCGGTGGCCCTGCTGATGATTGGCGGCGAGTTCGACCTGTCCGCGGGCGTCATGGTCACCTCCTCGGCGCTGGTGTCGTCGATGTTCAGCTACCAGATGACCGCCAACGTCTGGGTCGGCGTCGGCGTGTCGCTGCTGGTCACCCTGGCGGTCGGCGCCTTCAACGGCTTCATGCTCACCCGCACCAAGCTCCCCAGCTTCATCATCACGCTCGGCACGTTCCTCATGCTGACCGGCCTGAACCTGGGCTTCACCAAGCTCATCGACGGCACCGTGTCCACCAAGTCCATCGCCGACATGGAGGGCTTCCCCTCCGCCCGCGACGTCTTCGCCTCCACGGTCACCGTCGGCGGCGTCGGCTTCAAGGTGACCATCCTGTGGTGGCTCGCCCTGGTAGCCGTCGCGAGCTGGATCCTGCTGCGCACCCGCGCGGGCAACTGGATCTTCGCGGTCGGCGGCAACAAGGACGCCGCCCGCGCGGTGGGCGTTCCGGTCACCGGGACCAGGATCGGCCTCTACATGGGCGTGGGCCTCGGCGCCTGGATCTCCGGCCAGCACCTGCTGTTCTCCTACGACGTCGTCCAGTCCGGCGAGGGCGTGGGAAACGAGCTGATCTACATCATCGCGGCCGTCATCGGCGGCTGCCTGATCACCGGCGGCTACGGCAGCGCCGTCGGCTCGGCGGTCGGCGCCCTCATCTTCGGCATGACCAGCAAGGGCATCGTCTTCGCCGAGTGGAACCCCGACTGGTTCAAGTTCTTCCTCGGAGCGATGCTGCTCCTCGCGACCCTGCTCAACGCCTGGGTCCGCAAGCGCGCGGAGGCCACCAAATGACGCAGACCGCAAGCCGTACGGCACTCGTCGAGCTGTCCGGCGTCAGCAAGAACTACGGCAACGTCCGCGCCCTGGAAGGCGTGTCCCTGGAGGTCCACGCCGGGGAGATCACCTGCGTACTGGGCGACAACGGCGCGGGCAAGTCCACCCTCATCAAGATCATCGCCGGGCTGCACCGGCACGACGGCGGCACGCTGCGGCTGGACGGCGAGGAGACCCGCCTGTCCTCCCCGCGCGAGGCCCTGGACCGCGGCATCGCCACCGTCTACCAGGACCTGGCCGTCGTCCCCCTCATGCCGGTCTGGCGCAACTTCTTCCTCGGCTCCGAGCCGCGCAAGGGCGTCGGCCCCTTCAGGCGCCTGGACGTCGACCACATGCGCCGCACCACCCACGCCGAGCTGCTGCGCATGGGGATCGACCTCCGCGACGTCGACCAGCCCATCGGCACCCTCTCCGGGGGCGAACGCCAGTGCGTGGCGATCGCCCGCGCGGTGCACTTCGGCGCGAAGGTCCTCGTACTGGACGAACCGACGGCGGCCCTCGGCGTCAAGCAGTCGGGCGTGGTCCTCAAGTACGTGGCGGCGGCCCGCGACCAGGGCCTGGGTGTCGTCCTCATCACGCACAACCCGCACCACGCGTACCTGGTGGGCGACCGCTTCGTCCTCCTGAAGCGCGGCACGATGGTCGGCAACCACGAGCGGGAGGACATCACCCTGGACGAGCTGACGAGGCAGATGGCGGGCGGAAACGAGCTGGACGATCTACGCCACGAGCTGCAGCGGACCCAGGGGCGCGGGGCTGTGTGATGTGCGGCTCCGCCGCGTGGTCGCGAGTACCCACGATGCACCCGCACCCGGCAACGAACCGGTCACGCCACCCCCTGTCCCATTCGGCACCCGGCACACCCGTGCGGCACAATCGCACCCGATGAGCACCTACCGCGACTTCACCGCCCCCATCGGCTCCCGCCGCGCCCCGGTCCTGCGCACCGTGGGCACGAGGGAACGCCGCTCGCACCTCTCGGCACCCCGCGTGCCCACGGTCGGCATCGACATCGGCGGCACGAAAGTCATGGCGGGTGTCGTCGACGCCGACGGCAACATCCTGGAGAAGCTCCGCACGGAGACCCCGGACAAGTCCAAGAGCCCGAAGGTCGTCGAGGACACGATCGTCGAGCTGGTGCTGGACCTCTCCGACCGGCACGACGTGCACGCCGTGGGCATCGGCGCGGCCGGCTGGGTCGACGCCGACCGCAACCGCGTCCTGTTCGCCCCCCACCTGTCCTGGCGCAACGAGCCACTGCGCGACCGCCTCGCAGGCCGCCTGGCCGTCTCCGTCCTCGTGGACAACGACGCCAACTCCGCCGCCTGGGCAGAGTGGCGCTTCGGCGCCGGCCGCGGCGAGGACCACCTCGTCATGATCACGCTCGGCACCGGCATCGGCGGCGCGATCCTGGAGGAGGGCCAGGTCAAGCGGGGCAAGTACGGCGTCGCCGGCGAGTTCGGACACATGCAGGTCGTCCCCGGCGGTCACCGCTGCCCCTGCGGCAACCGCGGCTGCTGGGAGCAGTACAGCTCGGGCAACGCCCTGGTCAGGGAGGCCCGCGAGCTGGCCGCCGCCGACTCGCCGGTGGCCTACGGCATCATCGAGCACGTCAAGGGCAGCATCGGGGACATCACCGGGCCGATGATCACCGAGCTGGCCCGCGACGGCGACGCCATGTGCGTCGAGCTGCTCCAGGACATCGGGCAGTGGCTCGGCGTCGGCATCGCCAACCTCGCCGCGGCCCTCGACCCGTCCTGCTTCGTGATCGGCGGCGGGGTCAGCGCCGCCGACGACCTGCTGATCGGCCCCGCCCGCGACGCCTTCAAGCGTCAGCTCACCGGCCGCGGCTACCGCCCCGAGGCCCGCATCGTCCGAGCCCAGCTCGGCCCCGAGGCCGGCATGGTGGGCGCCGCCGACCTGGCCCGGCTGGTCGCCCGCCGGTTCCGCCGGGCCAAGCGGCGCCGCGTCGAGCGGTACGAGCGCTACGAGCGGTACGCGGAGGCCCGCCGCACGTCCCAGGAGTCGCTGTGACGGAGACCCTGCCGCAGCAGGCGGCGTCCCCGGAGGACCCCGGGCCGCCGGGCGAGGACCGCCGCCACATGATCCGCCGCCGTGCGCTCACGCTGCTGATCATCGTGCTGCTCATCGGCGTCCCGGCCGGCTACCTCGCGATCTCCGCCGGCCAGAGCCGCGACAGCGGCAGGGACAAGGAGGCGAAGTACGCGGCGACCGGCATGACCGAGGGCTGGCCGTCCAAGCTCCAGCGCCGCATCTACGAGGTGCCCGTCCCGGTCCCCTCGGACGAGGTCGCGTACTACGAGACGAACAACTGGAAGACCAGCCGCCTCTACGTCCAGTTCCAGACCACGAACGCGGGCCTGGACGTCTTCCTGGCCGGGCTGGGCGTCGACCGGGACGCGCTCAAACAGGACAAGATCGCGATCAGCGACCGCGCCCAGCGGGTCACCGGCTGGGAATTCGGCGGCTCCGGCTCCTGGTGGGGTCTCGTCAAGGAGCAGGAGGACCCCGCGCCGACCCAGGACGTCGTCGTGAACATGGACGACCCCGACTACCCGATGGTCTACGTCGTCTCGCACACCGTTCCCTAGGCTCCCGGGTCCTGTCGCCACATTCCCCTCGTCCGCCCGCGGAGCGGGCCCGGGGAGGCCGTCGGAGCCGATTGTCAGACCCCGCCCGTACAGTCGAAGACAGTTGATCGGGCCGACGGGCGGGAGGTGACAGGACGCATGGGCGACACGGCCGTGACGGAGACGACGGCTCCCGGACGGGCGGGGGAGCGGGCGGCACAGCCCGGGGAGACGACGCGGTACGAGGGGGCGGCGCGGCGCGCGGGGGCTTCCCGGCAGGAAGGGGCGGCGGCGTCCGTCCCCGCCCGGCTCGCGGCCGTCTTCCTGCCCGCGCCCCTCCCGCGCGAGGGACGTATCGCCTTCTGGGACCCCGAGGGCGGACCCGTCACCGGCCCGGCCTCCGCGTACGACACCGGCACCGGAACCGGCACCGACGCCGCGCCGTTGCCCGGGGCGGACCCCGGGGGCAGCCCCGTCGCGGGGGCGGCCCCCGGGCAGGGCGGGGCGGAGGAAGCGGCCGCGGCGGGTGCCGGAGGCGGAGCACGGCCGCCCGGACCCGAGGAGCTGACCGTCGTACGGCCGCACGGCGCCGGCGTGCGCCGCAGGACCACGCCCGCGGTGTCGCTGCCGCTCGACGAGGCGCTGCCCCTCCTGGTGCGCGCCCGGCACGACCCGGCCGCCCACCCCGCCACCGCCTGCTGGGGCGCCGCCGCCCTGCACGCCCTGCGGCTCACCGCGCGCGGCCGGCTGCTGCCCGGCCTGACCCCGACCGGACACGACGCCTGGCGGGCCGGCCCGCTCGGCCCCGACGACATCGCGCACCTGCGGGCCGTGGCCGCCGCCCTGCCCCCCGAGGGCCACGCCGTCCCGCTCGACGGGCCGGGACCGATCCGGCTGCCGGAGCCGGAAGCACTGGTCCGGGCCTTCCTCGACGCGGTCGCCGACACCCTGCCCCGCACCCCGGCCGCGCCGCACGCCTGCGGCCGTCCGTTCGCCGCCCGCGGGGCCCAGCACCTGCCCGACGCCCACGACTGGGCCGCCGAGGTCGCCGCGGGCATGGACACGGGCGTGCGGATCTCGCTCCGCCTGGACCTGTCGGCGTACGACCTGTTCGACCGGGACGCGGACGGAGACGCGGGCACGGAGGGCGGCGGACGCACGGGCGTGCGCAACGCGGGCGCGGCGGTCGTCCAGGTGCACAGCCTCGCCGACCCCACCCTCGTCGCCGACGCCGCGGACCTCTGGTCCGGCACGGCCGACGCCTCCTTCGGCCCCCGCGCGCGCGTGGACGCCGCCCTCGCGGTGCGGCGCGCGGCGCGGGTGTGGCCGCCGCTGGACCGGCTCACCGAGCAGGACGTGCCCGACGTGCTCGGCCTGTCCGAGGAGGAGGTCACCGACCTGCTGGGCGTGGCGGCCGGCCGGCTCGCCGCCGCCGGCGTCGCCGTGCACTGGCCCCGCGACCTGGCCCAGGACCTCACCGCGACCGCCGTGGTCAGGACCGCGCCCGGTTCGGCGACCGACGGCACGGGCTTCTTCGAGAGCGAGGACCTGCTCCAGTTCCGCTGGCAGCTCGCGATCGGCGGCGACCCGCTGACCGAGGCCGAGATGGACACCCTGGCGGAGGCCCACCGCCCCGTCGTCCGGCTCCGCGACCGCTGGGTACTGGTCGACCCGGCGCTCGTCCGCCGGGCCCGCAAGCGCGATCTCGGCCTGCTCGACCCGGTCGACGCCCTCGCCGTCGCCCTCACCGGCAGCGCCGAGGCCGACGGCGAGACGGTCGACGTGGTGCCGGTCGGCGCGCTGGCCGAACTGCGCGACCGGCTCACCGCGGGTGTGCGTCCCGCCGAGGCACCGCCGGGCCTGCACGCCACCCTGCGCGACTACCAACTGCGGGGCCTCGCCTGGCTCGACCTCATGACCTCGCTCGGCCTCGGCGGCTGCCTCGCCGACGACATGGGCCTCGGCAAGACCGTCACCGTCATCGCCCTGCACCTGAAGCGGGCGCGCGCCGAGGCGACGCTGGTCGTCTGTCCGGCCTCGCTCCTGGGCAACTGGCAGCGCGAGATCGAGCGGTTCGCCCCCGGCGTCCCGGTCCGCCGCTTCCACGGCCCCGACCGCACCCTCGACGGCCTGGCCGGCGGCTTCGTCCTCACCACCTACGGCACGATGCGATCCGCCGCCGAGACCCTGGCGGGGCAGTCCTGGAGCATGGTCGTCGCGGACGAGGCGCAGCACGTGAAGAACCCCTACTCGGCGACGGCGAAGGCCCTGCGCACGATCCCGTCCCCGGCACGGGTGGCGCTGACGGGCACCCCCGTGGAGAACAACCTCTCCGAGCTGTGGTCCCTCCTCGACTGGACCACCCCCGGGCTGCTCGGCCCCCTGAAGTCCTTCCGCGCCCGGCACGCGCGCGCGGTGGAGAACGGCGAGGACGACCAGGCCGTGGAGCGCCTGGCCCGGCTGATCCGCCCCTTCCTGCTGCGCCGGAAGAAGTCCGACCCCGGCATCGTCCCCGAGCTGCCGCCGAAGACCGAGACGGACCACCCCGTCCCCCTCACCCGCGAACAGGCCGCGCTGTACGAGGCGGTGGTGCGCGAGTCGATGCTCGCCATCGAGGCCGCCGAGGGCATGGGCCGCCGCGGTCTCGTCCTCAAGCTGCTGACCTCGCTGAAGCAGATCTGCGACCACCCCGCCCTGTTCCTGAAGGAGGAGCACCCGCCGGGCGGGCCCGACCGGATGACCGCCCGCTCGGGCAAACTCGCGCTGCTGGACGAGCTGTTGGACACGGTGCTCGCGGAGGACGGCTCGGTGCTGGTCTTCACGCAGTACGTCGGCATGGCCCGCCTCATCACCACGCACCTCGCCGCCCGCGCGGTCCCGGTCGACCTGCTGCACGGCGGTACGCCGGTGCCGGAGCGCGAGCGGATGGTGGACCGCTTCCAGAGCGGGGCGACCCCGGTCCTCGTCCTGTCCCTGAAGGCCGCGGGCACCGGCCTGAACCTCACCCGCGCGGGACACGTCGTGCACTTCGACCGCTGGTGGAACCCGGCGGTGGAGGAACAGGCCACCGACCGCGCCTACCGCATCGGCCAGACCCAGCCGGTCCAGGTCCACCGGCTCGTCACCGAGGGCACGGTCGAGGACCGCATCGCCGAGATGCTCCGGTCCAAGCGGGCCCTGGCCGACGCGATCCTCGGCTCCGGGGAGTCGGCCCTCACCGAACTGACGGCCCGTGAACTGTCCGACCTCGTGTCCCTGCGGAGGCCGTCATGACCCCCCGGCCCGCCGACGAGGCCCGCCGCGCCCTGCGGGAGGCTCGCGCGCGAGCGGGAGGACCGGACGGGGAGCGCGGGCCGGCGTCACCGTCGCCGGGACCGGGACCGGTGCCGTCGGCGCCGATGCAGGGTCACGAGGGTGGTGCCCCGGACGGGAAGCCCACGGAATCCCCCGAGCCACGCCCGGGGGACACCGCCCGCGCCGCACTGCGCCGGACACGGCATGCCGGGCCGCCCGGTCTTGCCGACGCCGGTGACGCCCCGTCACATCGGGAGACCCCGGCGGATGCGGTGGACCCGGCGAGTTCGGGGCGTCCGTCAGGTTCGGCGGGTCCGGGGGAGCCGGTACAGCGGGGAGAGGGGGGTGACGGGGGTGACCGGTCCGACGACGTGACCGCGCCGACCGCCCCGCACCCCGATGGGCCGTCCCGTTCCGGTGCCGTGGAAGGGGGCGACAGCCGTCCGGCCGACGTTGCGCGGGAGGCGTTGCGGGCGGCGCGTCGGCGGGCGAAGGCGGAGGCGGCGTCCGGGGCCGCGTCGGCCGGGGGAGCGGCGCGCACACGTCGGGCGCCCCGTCCGGACGGCGGCCGGCGGCGGGCGGGCGGCGCGGGCACCGCCGACGCCCGCGCACGTGCCGTACGGGACTTCGCCGCAGGCGCCTTCCGGCTGCCCTCGGAGGCGGACCCGGCAGAGGAGACCTCGTCGGCCGAGGAGACCTCGTCGGCAGGGGAGACCGGGGCGACCCCGCGCACCGGCAAGCGGGCCGAGCGGGCTTCCGGTGTGGCGCGGGCGGCGGCTTCGTCTGCGGAGTCGGCCTCGTCGTCCGGTGCGGGTCCGCGTGTGCGCTCCGGTGCTGCGGTCCCCCGGGAGGGTCGGGCGGCAGCCACGTCTCGTGGGCGCGCCTTGCCGCCCGGGCCCGTCTCGTCTCCTGGGCCCGTCACGTCTCCTGGCTCCGCATCGGCGCCCGGGCCCGTCACGTCACCTAGGCCTACATCGGCCTCCGGTTCTGCATCGGCCCCTGGCTCCGCGTCGGCCCCCGGTTCTGCATCGGCCCCTGGCTCCGCGTCGGCCTCCGGCTCCGCATCGGCGCCCGGGCCCGACACGTCCCCTAGGCCCGCATCGGCCCCCGGCTCCGCCTCGGCCTCCGGCTCCGCCTCGGCCCCCGGCCTCGCCTCGGCCTCCGGCTCCGCCTCGGCCCCCGGCGTCGGACCGGTTCCCGCCGTTGGCCCAGACTTCGCCGTCGGCTCGTCCGCCGCCGTCGGCCCGGTCCCCGGGGCCGGTGGCGAGCCCGCCGCCTCTCCTCGCGCCGGGCACACGCCCCGCTCCGAAGACCCGGCCTCCACTCCCGAGCGTGAGCGGCCGGAGCGGCGGCGGCCCCCGGAGCAGCCGTCAGCGGTGCGCGACCGGGCCGCCGGCCACCCCGCACCGCCGCCCGCCCGCCCCCGCGCCCCCCGCTCGATGGCGGCCCCGGACCGGGACGGTGAGCTGCGCAGGACCTTCCCCGCGCTTCCGCCCCGTGCGGCCGCGGACGAGGGTCGCGCCGGGACCTGGTGGGGGAACGCCTGGGTGACCGCGCTGGAGGAGGGCGCCCTGGACCCCGCGAGGCTGGAACGCGGGCGGGGATACGCCGAGCGGGGGCGCGTGGACGCCATCACCGTGACACCCGGGCTGGTCCTCGCCTACGTGCAGGGCAGCCGCGCCCGGCCGTACCGCGTACAGGTGCGGCTGCGGACGCTCGGCGACGCCGACTGGGACCGGTTCCTGGACGCCGCCGTCGAACGGCCCGGACACATCGCCGCCCTCCTCGACAAGGAACTCCCGCCCTCCCTGGCCGACTTGGCGGACCAGGGCGTGCCGCTGCTGCCCGGCCCCGGCGAGCTCACCCCGCAGTGCAGTTGCCCCGACTCCGGCCACCCCTGCAAGCACGCCGCCGCCCTCTGCTACCAGACGGCACGTCTGCTCGACGCCGACCCCTTCGTACTGCTCCTGCTGCGCGGCCGGGGCGAGCGCGAGCTGATCGACGCCCTGTCCCGGCGCAACGCGGCCCGCGCGGCCCGCACCGCCCAGGACCGCGGACCGGCACCCCTGCCCGGCGTACGGGCCGGTGAGGTACTGGCCCGGCGTGCCCTGCCGCCCCTCCCCGCGCCGTTGCCCGCGCCCCCGCACCCGGAACAGCCACCGGCCTGTCCGACCGCACCGGGCGGCCCCGACTCCTTCGCGCTGGACCAGCTCGCCACCGACGCCGCCGCCCGCGCCCACGCCCTGCTCACCACCGGCCGCGACCCGGTCGGCGGGCTGACACTGTGGCAGGACGCCGTCCGCCTCGCCGCGGCCCGCCCCGGCTCCGGGCTCACCGCGGGCACCCGCGCCCTCTATGCGTCCCTCGCCTCGGCAGCCGGACGCGACACGGCGGAGCTGGCGCGCGCCGTCGCCGCCTGGCGGCAGGGCGGGCCGGAGGGACTCGACGTCCTTGAGGAGCCCTGGGACCCGCCGGCGGGCCGATTCGACCGCGCGCGCCCCCTGCTCCTCGCCGCCGACCTCCCTGCCTTCCGTCCCCGGCGCAACCGCCTCACCCACCCCCGGGGGCATGTCCAGCTCAGACTCGGCCGGACCGGACTCTGGTACGCGTACGAGTCGGAGCCCGGCCGCGAGGACTGGTGGCCGCGCGGCACCCCCGATCTGGACCCGGTCGGCGCCCTGACCGGGCTGGGTACCCGAGTCGACCTCTGACGCCCGGGCCCGGAGGAGGCGTTGTCTTCGGCCGACCGGATGGATAGCCTCACCCATGGCATGTGACATTGCACAGTGCGGTGTGGTGCGTGATGCGTGGAGGAGGAGTCGTTGACCCTCAAGGTCGTCGTCGTGGGCGCGGGAGTGGTCGGAGCCGCCTGCGCCTTCCACGCCGCCTCGGCCGGCCTGGACGTCACGGTCGTCGACCGCGGACCCGTGGGCGCCGGGACGACGAGCCGGGGAGAGGGCAACGTCCTCGTCTCCGACAAGGAACCCGGTCCCGAACTCGCCCTGGCCCGGTTGAGCCGCACCCTGTGGGAGGAGGCGGGCCGCGAACTCGGTCCCGGCACCCTCGAACTGGAGCCCAAGGGCGGACTGGTCGTCGCGAGCACCGAAGAAAGCCTCACCGCGCTCCGTGAGTTCGCCGCGCGGCAGGAGGCGGCCGGTGTCCGCGTCGAGCCGGTCGACCGCGTACGGGACCTCGAACCCCACCTAGCCCCCGGGATCCCCGGCGGCGTGCACTACCCGCAGGACGCGCAGGTGCAGCCGGTGCTGGCGGCAGCCGCCCTGCTGCGCGCCGCCGTACGGCGCGGAGCGCGGTTCCGCACGGGCGAGGTCGTCGCAGCCCTGACCTCCCGTGACGACGACCGCACCCCACACCGTCCACCCCGACCCGGCCCGACCTCGGCCGGCCCGACCTCACCCGGTCCGGGTCCGGCCCCATCCGGCCCACCCTCACACGGCCCGACCCCCGAAGCCCCGTTCCCCGAAGGCTCGCTCCCCCAAGGCCCACCCCCCGAAGTCCCGTCCCCCGACGGCCGGATCACCGGCGTCCGGACGGCCGCCGGTGACGTCCTGCGCGCCGACTTCGTCGTCAACGCCGCCGGGACCTGGGGCGGTGAGGTCGGCCGGCGACTCGGTGCGCCCGTCGAGGTGCTGCCCCGCCGCGGCTTCGTCCTGGTGACCGAACCGCTGCCGCCGGCGGTCGTCCGGCACAAGGTCTACTCCGCCGACTACGTCGCCAACGTCGCCTCCTCCGACGCCGGTCTGGAGACGTCCTGCGTCGTGGAGGGAACCCGCGGCGGCACCATCCTCATCGGCGCCAGCCGGGAGCGCGTCGGTTTCGACACGACGATGAACACCGCCGTGGTCGCCCGTCTCGCCGCACAGGCGTGCCGGCTCTTCCCGTTCCTGCGCGGGGTCCACCTGATGCGCGCCTACCGAGGCTTCCGGCCGTACTGCCCCGACCACCTGCCGGTGATCGGCCCCGACCCGCGCGTGCCGGGCGTCGTCCACGCCTGCGGTCACGAGGGGGCGGGCGTCGGCCTCGCCCCCGGGACCGGCGCGCTGGTGACGGCCCACCTGCTCGGCCGGCCCTGGCGCGGCGCCGACCCGGCCGCGCTCACCGGTCTCCTGCCCGACCGCTTCCTCGCCCCCGGAGGTGCGCGCCAGTGAGCGAGATCGTCGTCGACGGCGAACCCGTGCCGTTCGTCGAGGGACAGACCGTCGCCGCGGCCCTCGTCGCCGCGGGCCGGGTCGCCTGGCGCACCACCCGCCTCGGACGGCGCCCCCGGGGCGTCTTCTGCGGCATCGGCGTCTGCTTCGACTGCCTCGTCACGGCCGACGGGACCCGCGGACAGCGCGCCTGCCTGCTCCCGGCCCGGCCGGGCATGACCGTCACGACGCGGGAGGACGACGATGAGTGAACCCGTGGACCTCGTCGTCGTGGGCGCGGGCCCGGCGGGCATGGCCGCCGCGGCCACGGCGCTCGCCGGTGGACTGCGCGTCGTACTGCTGGACTCCGGAACGGCCCTCGGCGGTCAGTACTGGCGGCACCCGCCGGAGCACGCGCGAGCGGCCGTACCGACCGACGACCTGCACCACGGACTGGGCCGGTACCGCGCCCTGTGCCGGGCGCTGGCGGCACACCGCGCGGCGGGCCGGCTCGACCTGCGCCTGGCGCACCACGCGTGGGCCGCCGTCCGCGAGGGCGGCGGATTCGCGGTCCACGCCGCCGACCGCCGCGACGCACCGCGCGAGACCGCGGTCGTCCTGCGGGCGCCCAGGCTCCTCGTGGCGACCGGCGCCTACGACCGGCAACTGCCCTTCCCGGGCTGGGACCTGCCCGGAGTCCTGACCGCGGGCGGCCTGCAGGCGCTGCTCAAGGGCGGCGGCGTGGCGGCCGGCAGCCGCGTGGCGCTGGGCGGCACCGGGCCGTTCCTGCTGCCGGTGGCCGCCGGTCTCGCCGCGCGCGGCGTCGAGGTCGTCGCGGTGTGCGAGGCGGCCCACCCCCGGGCCTGGCTGCGCCACCCCGGCCCGCTGCTGCGCAACCCCGGCAAGTGGGCCGAGGGAGCCGGATACGCGGCCACGCTCGCCCGCCACCGCGTCCCGGTCCGCCCGCGCACGGCGATCGTCGCCGCGGAGGGCGGCGAACGCGTGACGGCGGTGCGCATCGCCTCACTGGCGCCGGACGGCAGCCCGCGCCCGGCCACGGAACGCCGTGTCGAGGTCGACGCCGTGGGTGTCGGCTGGGGCTTCGCACCCCAGCTCGACCTGCTCGTCCCCCTCGGCTGCGCCCTCACCGGGTCGGCGGACGGCAACGCGGTGGCCGCCGTCGACGCGGGGCAGCGCACCACCGTCCCCGGTCTCTACACCGCGGGCGAGACGTGCGGCGTGGGCGGGGCGGCGCTCGCCGTGAACGAGGGCCGGCTGGCGGCCTGGTCGGTCCTCGCCGACTCCGGTGCCGCCGCCCCCGCAACCGCGAACCGGGCCAGGACCGCGGTGCGTTCGGCGGTGGTCCGGCAGCGTGCCTTCGCCCGGGCGACGGCGCTGGCCCACCCGGTGCCTCCCGCATGGTCTGCCTGGCTCACCGACGAGACCGTCGTGTGCCGCTGCGAGGAGGTGACCGCCGGGGCGGTGCGGACCGCCCGCACCGACGGCGCCCACGACCACCGGCAGGTCAAGCAGCTCACCCGGGCCGGCATGGGCTGGTGCCAGGGGCGGATGTGCGGCCCCGCCGTGCACTGCCTCACGGCGCGCGGGCGGGGACGGGCGTACGAGCCCGCCGAACGGCTCGTCGCGACGCCCGTCACCCTCGGTGCGCTCGCCGGCCTCGACGAAGAACCGACGGACCACGCTGAACCCGACAAGGAGTGCTCATGAGCGAGACCCGCAAGCCCTGGCACGGCGTCGTCGTCGCGACCAGCCTGCCGTTCCACGACGACCTCTCGGTCGACTTCGGCGCCTACGGCGAGAGCGTCGCCCACCTCGCCGAGCAGGGGATGCACGGCGTCGCGCCCAACGGGTCGCTGGGCGAGTACCAGACCCTCACGTACGAGGAGCGCGACCGCGTCGTCGAGACCGCCGTCGCCCACGCGCCCGAGGGGTTCACCGTCATGCCGGGCGTCGGTGGCTACGGCGGCCGGGAGGCCAAGCGGCACGCGCAGTTCGCCAAGGACGCGGGCTGCCGGGCGGTCATGTGCCTGCCGCCCAACGCCTACCGGGCCGACGACCGCGCGGTGCTCGAACACTACGAACTGGTGGCCTCGGCGGGGCTGCCCGTCACCGCGTACAACAACCCCGTCGACACCAAGGTGGACCTGCGTCCCGACCTGCTGGCCAAGCTGTACGCCGAAGGGTTCGTGGTCGGCGTCAAGGAGTTCTCCGGCGACGTCCGGCGCTGCTACGAGATCGCCGAACTGGCCCCCGGTCTCGACCTCATGATCGGCACCGACGACACCGTGCTGGAGGTCGCCCTGGCCGGCGCCAAGGGCTGGGTCGCCGGATATCCGCAGGTCTTCCCCCGGGCCTGCCTCGCCCTGTACGAGGCGTCCGTCCGGGGCGACCTGGAGACGGCGCTGCCCCTCTACCGCCAACTGCACCCGGTGCTGCGGTGGGACAGCAGGACGGAGTTCGTCCAGGCCATCAAGCTCGGCCAGGAGCTGACCGGCCGCCGGGGCGGTGCGTGCCGGCCGCCGCGGCAGCCGCTGGCCCCGGAGGCGGAGGCCGTCGTGCGCGCCGCCACCCAGGCCCTGATCGACGCCGGGGTGAACTGACGATGCGCTCGACGGTCTGCTACCACGCCGTCGACTCGCACACCGAGGGCATGCCCACCCGCGTGATCACCGGCGGCGTGGGCGTCCTCCCCGGCGCGACGATGTCCGAGAAGCGGCAGCGGTTCGTCGCGGACCGCGACCACCTGCGCACCCTCCTGATGTGCGAACCGCGCGGGCACGCCTCGATGTCCGGGGCGATCCTGCAGCCCCCGACCCGTCCGGACGCCGACTACGGGGTGCTCTTCATCGAGGTCTCCGGCTGCCTGCCGATGTGCGGTCACGGGACCATCGGCGTCGCGACGGTCCTCGTCGAGACCGGGATGGTCGAGGTGACCGAGCCGGAGACCCGGGTCCGGCTCGACACCCCGGCCGGACTGGTCACCGCCCGGGTACGGGTGCGCGACGGCCACGCCGAGTCGGTGACCCTGGAGAACGTGGCGTCGTACTGCCACGCGCTCGACCAGGTGGTCGACGTCCCCGGGCACGGGCGGGTGCGCTACGACATCGCCTACGGCGGCAACTTCTACGCCTTCGTCCGCACGGACGACCTCGGCATCCCCTTCGAACGGGCGCACAAGCAGCGGCTGCTCGACGCCGGACTGGCCGTCATGGACGCCGTCAACCGGCAGAACCCGGTGTCCCACCCGGAGCATCCCGAGATCGACGTGTGCCACCACGTCTATCTCGAGGCCCCCGGATCGACCGCCGGGCACTCGCGGCACGCCATGGCCATCCATCCCGGCTGGTTCGACCGGTCGCCCTGCGGCACGGGCACCAGCGCCAGGATGGCGCAACTGCACGCCCGCGGCCTGCTGCCGGCCGGCCGGGACTTCGTCAACGAGTCGTTCATCGGCTCCCGGTTCGTCGGCCGGATCCTCGGCGAAACGACGGTCGCGGGACGGCCGGCCGTCCTGCCGTCCGTCACCGGCCGGGCCTGGATCACCGGTACCGCGCAGTACCTGCTCGACCCCTCGGACCCCTACCCGGCCGGCTTCACCCTCTGAGGGGCCGGGCGGGTGCCCTCCGCCCAGAGGGTGCGCACGTGCGCGAGATGGCGGCGCATGCACTGCTCGGCCTCGGCGCCGCGCCCGGCCGCCATCAGATCCAGCAGTTCGACGTGTTCCTCGGCGGAAGCGACCAGCCGGCCCGTCTCGTTCAGGCTTCCCAGCCCGAACAGACGCGACCGCGTGCGCAGATCGGCGACCACCCGCACGAGATGCTGGTTGCCCGCCAGGGACAGCAGTCCGAGGTGGAAGCGGTGATCGGCCTCGACGTACGCGAGGACGTCGTGCTCCCGGGCCGCGGTGACGATCTCCTGCGCCAACGGCCGCAGGGCCTCCAGTTGCTCCGCGGTCGCCGTCGTCGCGACCCGTCCCACGGTGGGCACCTCGATCAGGGTGCGGATCTCGGTGAACTCGTCGAGGTCCCGCTCGGTCATCTCGGTGACCCGGAACCCCTTGTTGCGCACCGCTTCGACCAGGCCCTCCCGGGCCAGGTCCAGCATGGCCTCGCGCACCGGGGTCGCGGAGACGCCGAGTTCGGCGGCCAGGGTGGGGGCGGAGTAGACGAGGCCAGGGCGCAGGTCACCGGCGATGAGGGCGGCACGGAGCGCGTCGGCGACCTGGTCGCGCAGCGGGGTCCGGACGGAGACCGCCCGGGACTTGAGATGCGGCATCGGTGCTCCTGCGTCCGGCCGGCGAAGGGGCTGCCACTTTACAATGTCACGTTGCGCAGACGGCCCGGCCCCGGCGCCCGGTGTCCGATTCTCGACGGTCCGCGTTAAATGCCTGGACTGTGCGCCTCGTTGGACGGGAGACTTCCGGCTTCCGAACCACCGGGAGTGTGATGGGCACCACAGAATCACGGGGGCCGGCGCCCGGCAGGAGCGCGGTCGTCCTCGCGCTGCGCCACTACGGCCTGGAACTGCTGCGACTGCGCCGCCTGGCGCTGCCCGCGCTGCTGCTGCCGGCCGTGGGCAACATCGGCATCCGCTACGTCGCCCCGCTGCTGATCGCCAAGTTGGCCGGACAGGCGGCGGGCGACGGTCTCGCCCTCGGCCCGGCACTGCCGTACGTGCTGGCTTTCGGTGCGACGCTGCTGCTCGCCGAGGCCGTCTGGCGGGTCGGGCAGCACTGCCTGAACCGGGTGTGCGCCCTCGGCATGGAACACCTGTACGTCAGCGGCATGGACGAACTCCTCGCCAAGGACGCCGCCTTCTTCCACGACAACTTCGCCGGCTCCCTCACCAAACGCGTCCTCAGCTACGGCAAGCGCTTCGAGGACTTCACCGACACGATGACCTACCGCGTCGCGGGCAGCCTGGTCCCCCTGCTCTTCGGGGCCGTGGTGCTGTGGAGCTACGAACCGATGCTGGTCGTCGGCCTGTTCGTGATGCTCGTGCTGACCGCGACGGCCGCGACCCCGCTGATCCGGCGCAGGCAGCGGCTCGTCAACGACCGGGAGGCGGCGATCGCGCGGGTCTCCGGCCATGTCGCCGACAGTCTCGCGAACATGGAGACCGTCCGGGCGTTCGCGGCCGAACGGCGCGAGGGCGCCGAACACCGCAGCCGGGTCGCGGAGTCCCGGCGTCTGACGCTGAGGTCCTGGGACTACGGCAACCTGCGCGTCGACACCCTGATCGCCCCTCTGTCCGTACTGACCAACATGCTGGGCCTGGTGGTCGCCCTCGCCCTCGGCGGACCGGGCCAGGGGGTGGAGGAGATCGTCGTCGCCTTCACCTACTACTCCAACGCCACCCAGATCATGTTCGAGTTCAACCAGATCTACCGGCGGCTCGAAAGCTCCGTGACCGAGGCCGCGCAGTTCACCGAGCTGCTCCTCGACCCGCCCACCGTGCTGGACGCCGACGACCCCGAGCCGCTCGCGCCCCGGGACACCGGCGTCCGCTTCGAGGCGGTGACCTTCGCCCACGCGGGCGCCGAGCCGATCTTCCGCGGGCTCGACCTGGACGTGCCGGCGGGCTCCCGGATCGGCCTGGTCGGCAGGTCCGGCGGCGGCAAGACCACCCTCACCCGGCTGCTGCTGCGGATGTCGGACCTCGACCGGGGACGCATCCTCGTCGGCGGTCAGGACATCGGCCGGCTCCGCCAGAGCGACCTGCGCTCACTGATCGCCTACGTCCCGCAGGAACCCGCGATGTTCCACCGCAGCCTGCGGGACAACATCGCCTTCGCCCGGCCCGGTGCCACCGACGACGAGATCCACGCCGCCGCCGAGGCCGCCCACGTCACGGAGTTCGCCGACCAGCTCCCCGAGGGCTTCGCCACGCTGGTGGGGGAGCGGGGCGTGAAGCTGTCGGGCGGCCAGCGCCAGCGTGTCGCCCTGGCCCGGGCCATCCTGCGCGACGCCCCGATCCTGCTGCTCGACGAGGCGACCAGCGCCCTGGACTCGGAGAGCGAGATCCTCGTCCAGGACGCGCTGTGGCGGCTGATGGACGGACGCACGGCCCTCGTCGTCGCCCACCGCCTGAGCACCGTCGCCGGCATGGACCGCCTCGTCGTCCTCGACCGCGGACGCGTCGTCGAGCAGGGCAGCCACGACAAGCTCCTCGCCGCGGACGGGGCCTACGCCCGGCTGTGGCAGCACCAGTCGGGCGGCTTCCTCGGCGAGACCGCCGAGCCGGCCCTCGAACACCCCGTCCCGGGCCCCGGCCCCGGCGACCCGCACGGCCCGGCCGACCCCGTACCGGTGGTGTGACGGGCGCTCCGGGCCCGTACGGCGCCCCGGCCGGCGGGACAACCGAACGAGTGACCGTCGTCCGGTTTGCCCCCGGCCGGGGAAGGCACTCCGGGAGTGTCCTTCCCGCCCGTCCAGGAGAGAGCCCCATGCCCCAGGCCGCCGACCCCCTCGACGCGTGCACGGTCGACGCCGTCGACGTGCACGCCTTCGAGGTGCCCACCGACGGCCCCGACGGCAAGGAGCAGGACGGCACCCTGGAATGGGACTCCACCACCCTCGTCCTCGTCCGGGTGCACGCCGGCGGCAGGACCGGCCTCGGCTACACCTACGGCGACGTCTCGGCCGCCACGTTCGCCAGGTCGGAGCTGGCCCCCGTGATCGAGGGCGCGAGCGTCGGCTCACCGGCGGCACTGAGCGGGCGGATGGCCGCGCGGATGCGCAACGCGGGCCGTCCGGGCGTCGGGGCCATGGCCCTGTCCGCCGTCGACGTGGCGCTGTGGGACCTCAAGGCGCGACTGCTGGACCTGCCCCTGGTCCACCTCCTGCCCGCCCAGCACGACCGGGTGCCCGTCTACGGCAGCGGCGGCTTCACCAACTACCCCCTGGACCGGCTCACCGACCAGCTCGGCGGCTGGGTCGGACAGGGCATCCCCCGCGTGAAGCTCAAGACCTCGCGCCGGCCCGAGCACGACGCCGAGCGCCTCACCGCCGTGCGCCGGGCGATCGGCACCGGGCCGGAACTGTTCACCGACGCCAACGGCGCCCTCGGCCGCAAGGAGGCCCTGTACTGGGCGCACCGCTTTCACGACGAGTGGGACGTGCGCTGGTTCGAGGAGCCCGTCGGCTCGGCGGACCTGGAGGGCCTGCGGATGCTGCGTGAACGGGGACCGGCACGGCTGGAGATCGCCGCGGGGGAGTACGCCTTCACCGCCCAGGACTTCGCCAACCTCACCGAGGGCCCCGCCGGCCCGGCCGTCGACTGCCTCCAGGCCGACGTCACCCGCTGCGGCGGCATCACCGGCGTACTGGAGATCGCCGGCCTGTCCGCCGTCCGGCACCTCGACCTGTCCGCGCACTGCGCGCCGGCGGTCTCCGCCCACGCCTTCTGCGCCGTACGCCGGCTGCGGCACCTGGAGTACTTCCACGACCACGTGCGCGTCGAGCACCTGCTCTTCGACGGCACCCTGTCACCCGAGGGCGGCTGCCTGCGCCCCGACACCGGCCGGCCGGGACTCGGCCTCGACGTCAAGTGGGCCGACGCGGAGCCCTACCGCGTCCACGGCACACGACCGTCCTGACCAGGCACGCCCAGGTCGGCGTGGCCCAGGGCACGCGGCACCAGGACACGGGGCCTGCCCCGCCGTCGTACCGGCCGGTTTCCCGGCCCTGCCGCGCCGGGAGTGTCATCTCCACCGCCGGCGGATGCACGGGATCCCCGGCCACCGGCCCGCCGCCCGAGCCCCGGTGCCGCGTCAGGCCACGGCGGCGATGGAGCGGCCCGCCCAGTCCGGAGCCGGCTCGGTCAGCTCCGCGAAGCGGTGCCTGACCGGTTCCGGGAACGCGACGGCCCGGCCCGCCTGCCGGTCGACGTGGACCGCGAGCAGTTCCGTCGTCGCCACCGGGGCCGCGTCGGGCGCCGGTTCCGACTCCGGCCCGGGCACCACGTACATCTCGTGCGTGAAACGCGCCTTGCGGGCCGCCGCGCCCAGCACACGTGTCCGGACGGCCAGATGGGCGGCCTCCGGCACGTCCCGCAGGTAGCGGACGTGGGACTCGACCGTGTACAGGGAGCAGCCCGTGGACTCCCGGTAGCCCGCGTCCAGGCCGGTCTCGATCATCAGCGCGTCCGTGGCGTGGCCGAAGACGAGGACGTAGAAGGCCTCGCTCATGTGGCCGTTGTAGTCGATCCACTCCGGACGCACGGTGCCGCGGAAGAGCGGGAGCCCCGTCATCGGGCACCCTCCCCGCGGTCCAGGCGGCCGGTGGCGCGCAGTACGTCGATGACACCCCGGTCGCGTTCGGCCACCAGGTCCGCGATGGAGCGGCCGTCCGCCGCCTCGTCGCAGCCCGCCACCACGGCGTCGTACAACTCCTTGTCCAGCTCCGGGGCCCGCAGGCGCGTCCACGGCGACTTCAGGGACGGGCCGAAGTGGTCCAGCATGTGCGCCATGCCGCCCTCGCCGCCCGCGAGCGCGAAGGTCAGCATCGGTCCCATCACCGCCCAGCGCAGCCCGGGTCCCTCGGTGATCGACAGGTCGATGTCCCGGACGGTCGCCTCGCCGTTGGCGACCATGTGCAGCGCCTCGCGCCACAGGGCCTCCTGGAGGCGGTTGGCGATGAAGCCCGGCACCTCGTTGTCCATCGTGATGACGGACTTGCCTGCCGCCTCGTAGAAGCGGGCGGCCCGGGTGACCGCCGCCGCGTCGGTGCGCTCGCCGCCGACGACCTCGACGAGCGGGATGAGGTAGGGCGGGTTGAACGGGTGTCCGACGACCAGGCGCGAGGGGTCCGCGGCCGTCGTCTGCATGTCCGTCATCGGATAGCCGGAGGTGGAGGAGGCGATGACGACACCGGGCGGTGCCGCCGCGTCCAGACGGGCCAGCAGGTCGCGCTTGAGGTCGAGCTTCTCGGGCGCGCTCTCCTGGACGAACTCGGCGTCGGCCACGGCCTGTTCGAGAGTGGCGGCGACGGTCAGCCGGTCCGTCGACGCGCCCTCGGCGAGACCGAGGGAGGTGAGCGCCGGCCACGCCGCGTCGACCAGGCGACGCAGCCTGCGTTCGGCGTCGGGGGCGGGGTCCCAGGCGGTCACGTCGTAGCCGCGGGCCAGGAAGTGGGCGACCCAGCCGCCGCCGATGACTCCGGCGCCGACACAGGCGACGCGGCGGATGTTCTCGGGTGCGGTCGTCCCGGGTGTGTTCATGAGGGGTTCCTTCGTCGTCGCGGCGGGCTACTGGCGCGGCTTGAGGCCGAGGGCGGCGCGGGCCTCGTCCGGGGTGGCGACGCGGGCGCCGATCGACTCGGTGATGGTGACCGCCCGCTCGACGAGCTGGGCGTTGGTCGCCTTGTTGCCCCGGCCGAGGTACAGGTTGTCCTCCAGGCCCACCCGGACGTGTCCGCCCAGCAGGATGGACTGCGCGACCCACGGCATCTGCATCCGGCCGAGCGCGAAGCTGGCCCAACGGGCGCCCTCCGGCAGCATGTTGACCATCGACTGGAGCACTCCGGGGTCCGCGGGCGCGCCCCACGGGATGCCCATGCAGAGCTGGAACACGGTCGGGTCGTCGAGCAGGCCCTCGGCGAGCAACTGCTTGGCGAACCAGAGCTGTCCCGTGTCGAAGATCTCCAGTTCCGGCCGCACGCCCAGCTCCTGGATGCGCCGCGCGCCCGCGCGCAGCATGTCGGGCGTCGAGACGTACAGGCTGGAGCCGTCGCCGAAGTTGAGCGAGCCGCAGTCCAGCGTGCAGATGTCGGGCAGCAGGTCCTCGACGTGCGGCAGCCGCTCCAGGCCCCCGACGAGGTCCGTGCCGGGCAGGTGGGTGAGCGGTTCGTCCGGGTCGATGACGAGGTCGCCGCCCATGCCGGCGGTGAGGTTGATGACGACGTCGGTGCCGGTCTCCTTGACGCGCTCGACGACCTCCCGGTACAGCTTCGGGTCGCGCGAGGGGGCGCCGGTCTCCGGGTCGCGTACGTGGATGTGGACGACGGCCGCCCCGGCGGCGGCCGCCTCCACGGCGTTCCTCGCTATCTGCTCCGGGGTGACCGGGACATGGGGGCTCTTGCGGACGGTGTCGCCCGCGCCGGTGAGCGCGCAGGTGATGATGACGTTCTCGGTCATGGGCATGCGGGGGCCTCCCGAAATCTTGCCGCTGTTGGTGACGTTCCCGGGCTACGGAGCCAGGATCGTGTGGGTGACGTGGGTGGTCAGCGCCGCGTGCATCGCGTCCGCCGCACGGTCGGCCGACGGCCCGTCCACCGAGAGGACGTGCGTCGCCAGACCGTCGATCAGCGCCGTCAGGGTCAGCGCCGCCGCCTCGGGGTCGGTCCCGGCGCGGAACACGCCCTGGGCGACCCCCCGGCGCACGACGTCGGCGACGGTCTCGCGCCACTGGCGGTAGTACTCGGAGTGCAGTCGGCCCACCGCCGTGGAGCGCGCGGCCTCGGCCCACAGGTCGAGCCACACCGCCCACTGGCGGCGCTGCTGCGCGGTGCGCGGCGTCTGCAGCGCGATGAGCTGACGCAGCTCCGCCGCCGCGTCGTCCGCCTCGGCGAGGAGGGCGGCGCGGTGCGACGTGTCCTCGTCCATGCACCACCGCACGGCCGCCTCCAGGAGTTCGGCGCGGCCGGGGAAGTGGTAGTGGATCGCGGCGCTGCTGGTGGCGCAGGCGCGGGCGATGTCGGCGACCCGCACCGCGTGGAAGCCGTGCTCGGCGATCAGCCGGACCGTCTCGCGGACGATCTGCAGCGGCCGGCCGCCCTCGACGCCGGCGGCCGGCGCCGTGGCCTTCCCGCGCGGCCGGGTGCCGAGCAGCCAGCCCGCGTCGACCCGGCCCTCGTCGGCGATCCGTGCCAGCTCCGCGGCCGTGAAGCGGCGGGTGCCGCTCAGCGAACGCGAGAGCTTGGAGGGGTCCATGACTACCCGGCGCGCGAACTCGCGCTGGCTCACCCCCGCCGCCGCGACGACCTCGCGGACGCGGGCGGCGGTGTCGGCGGTCGGTGCGCCGTCGAGGACGTCGTCGGTTTCCACGGGCCACGACCCTAGGCGCGTGTTGCGGAAAACTCAACCGCCGGTGCATGCGAAGGCGCTGCGACAAGCAGAATTGTGGCCCTGACTGATGTGTCAGTCAGGAGCGCAACGCGCCGCCGCCCCGATACGGAGGTGACCGCGGAGCCGTTCATCACGGTTGAGTACCGAGCCGGAATTGTGGCTTCCATCACGGCCGGGGTGATCTTGCCCTGATGGGATCGCCGCATGCTCGGTTTCCTCGTCCGTCTCCTGCCCTTCTGGGTCCGCGAGCCCCTCCTCGTCGTGGTCGGGTCGCTTCTGGGCGTCCGCCTGCTGTATCTCGGCCTGGACGACAGAGAGTGGGCCCCGGCCGGATTCGGCGTGCTGTTCCTGGTGTTCACCGCGGTGCGCGTCCACACGGTGGTCCGGGCGCTGCGCGCACGCCGGAACCGCGGCACGGCCGCCGCGGCGGACGACGGGGCGGGTGCCACCGGTGCACCAGCCCCCGCCGCCCGGACCGCCACGCCCGCCCGGGAGAAGGAACCCAACGCGTGGGGCCAGGCGTTGGCGGCCGTCGGCGTCTTCGCCGTCCTCGCGGCCGGAGTGTGGCTGGGCCCGAGGGTGCTGTCCTCCGAGGCCCACGGCACGCCCGGGGCCGTCTCGTGCCCGGGCGTGCAGGAGACGGAACTGCCGGGCGCCTACAAGGAGACGCCCGGGGCGGTCACCGCCGCCGAACTGTGCCAGGCCCTCGACACACCCGAGCTACCCCGGCTCCTCGGAACGCCGGCGGAGACCGCCACCGGGGCGTCCGCCTCCAACGGCACCGCTCCCCTGACCGACGGCAAGGTCGCCAGGCCGGAGGCACAGGTCGAGTTCGGCACCTACACCGTGAACGTCTCGGTCACCTACAACGACCTGTCGATCGGCCAGTACGTGAAACTGACGGAGTACGGGCAGGAGTCGGACGTCAGGAAGCTGAAGGTCCTGGGGCGGCCCGCGTTCCTCTCCTCGGACCGCACCATGAGGATCGAGGTCGATCCCGGCGGCGGCGCGTCCGGGGGGCCGGTGCAGCAGGGCCCCCTCGCCAGAACGCTGGCCGTGGCCCTCGACGCGAAGGACGGCGGCGGCTACTGCGAGATCACCGTGTGGGGCACCTCCGGGGCCTTCCCGGACGACGCCACCCTCGTCGCCGTCACCGAGCACGTCCTCGCCGCGATCCCCGAACGGGCGGTGTGACGAGCCGCCGGGCGAGTGCGCGGGCGACCCGGCGGCCCGTGGACTCGCCCGGTCAGGCCACCGTGCCTGCGATTCCGGTACGGCCGTCCGGTACGCCGACGATCGTCACGATGACCTCTTTGCGGATGTCCTCGCCGAGGGCGTCGGCCATCGCGTCGGTGATGGTGGCGACCAGGCGCGCCGGGGCGTCCGGGATCGCGGGAAGGTGATAGGCGGCCTCGCGCATGCTGAGGGTGACGAGCGGGGCGTCGGTCTCGGCGGGGACGCCGCCGAGGCCCCGGCGGTGCGACGGGATGCCGATCAGGTCCACCCCGGCCAGTCGGCGCAACTCCTCGCCGAAGACGGCGCCGACCGCGTCGGTCAGGGCACTGATCAGCTTCGGTTCGACCGTACCGTCGAGGGCTGATTCGCGGATGTGCACGGTGAAGTGGGGCATGGTGAAGCCTCCGTTCGCACAGGTGGGTAGCATGGGGGAACTTGCTTTGCGAGCAAAGCAAAATAGCTTTGAAGTCAAAGGTAAGTGGAAAGGGGTGTGCCATGTCAACACCCGGGCTGCACGAGGCCGGTGAGGGCGACGGGAAGGGGGTGGACGACACGGTCAGGGCCCTGTTGCTGCTCATGCCCCGGATGGTGGGCAGGGCCAAGAAGACCCCGGTGCCCGAGGCGCTGCGGTCCTTCTCCCTGGCGCCGCGTCACCTCTCGCTGCTCTCGTATCTGCTCCTCGACGGGCCGACGACCGTGAACGAGCTGGCTGTCCGGCTCCAGGTCGCCCCGACCACGGTGAGCCTGCTGGTCGGAGACCTGAGCCGGCAGGGGATCCTGGAGCGGCGCGAGGACGAGGCGGACCGGCGCCGGCGGATCGTCGGCATCGCCCCCGCCCACCAGGCCGCGATCACCTCCTGGCTCGCCCCGGGTGCCGCCGCGTGGCGAAAGGCGCTGGCACCCCTGACCGAGGAACAGCGGCAGATCTTCGTGGACACGCTGCGCGCCTACGAAGCCGCGGTCGGCGGAGGGGAGGCGGACTGAGCGTGGCCACCGGCGTGCCGGACGAGTCGTGGATCGCCGTCAGCGTCCGCGCCCACCCCCTCAGCAGATGGTTCCTCGTGCCGCTCGCCAGGCCGTTCGTCGCCGTCGACGGTGTCGAGCACCGGGTGCGGTGGTCCCGGCGTGAGGTCTTTCCCGTCGCGGCCGGAGGCGTCCGGGTGTCGACGTTCGTGCGCTACAGGGGCTTCGTCGCACGGCTCGGCGAAGGCTCGCTGCACGTGCGCGTCGGCCCGGGTGAGACCGTCGAGGTGCTCGCCGCGAACGGCGTCCTGAACGGGGCGCCGTTCACGCCGCGACTCGGCGACCGGGCCCGCTGACGGCGGAGCCCCGCCCCGGTCCTGAAGGAGCCGCGGACGGCCGGAAGTCGCCGGGTGATGAAGGGCGAAGCCTCCAACAGCCCGCGTACCGGGCCCGCTTCTGGGAAGATCTCCACCAAGTCGGGCGACCAGGGGGGCCGATGGAAGAGCTGCGAGCAGGGGACCCGGACCGCATAGGCGCCTACCGCCTCGTGGGGCGGCTCGGCGCCGGCGGCATGGGACAGGTGTTCCTCGGACGGTCGGCGGGCGGAAGACCCGTCGCCGTCAAGGTGGTCCGCCCCGAGTACGGGGCCGATGCCGGTTTCCGGCGGAGCTTCGCCCGGGAGGTCGAGGCGGCCCGGCGGGTCGGCGGGTTCTTCACCGCGCAGGTCGTGGACGCCGACCCGGACGCGGAACGCCCCTGGCTGGTCAGCGCCTTCGTCCCGGGACCCTCGCTGCACACGGTGGTGGGCGCCCACGGCGGGCTGCCGGCCAGGGCGCTGCGGGTGCTGGCGGCCGGGCTGGCCGAGGGGCTCGACGCCATCCACCGGTGCGGCCTCGTGCACCGCGACCTGAAGCCGGGCAACGTCGTCCTGGCGGCCGACGGCCCCCGCGTCATCGACTTCGGCATCGCGCGGGCGCTGGAGGCCACGTCGCACACGGTCAGCGGCGTCGTCGTGGGCACCCCGGCCTACATGTCGCCGGAACAGGCGCGCGGGGACCGCGAGGTCGGTCCCGCCAGCGACGTGTTCGCCCTCGGTTCGGTGCTGACGTTCGCCGCCACCGGCCGCGCCCCGTTCGGGGACGGGCACCCCGCGGCGATGATGTACCGCATCGTGCAGGAGGAACCGGACCTCACCCTGGTCGACCACGAACTGCGCGGGCTGGTCGCGGCGTGTCTCGCCAAGAGCCCCGACGCCCGCCCCACCCCGGGCGACCTCCTCGGCTCCCTCTCGCACGACGACGCCGGCGACACCTGGCTGCCGGCTGCGATCAGCCGCATGATCACCGAGTTCGGAGCCGCACACGGCGTCGGGACCACGTCCGCTCAGGGCGGCACCGCCACCCTCGACGACGCCGGTGCCACCGACGAGACGGAGGCGCACCGTCCGCGCGACGGCGACACGCGGGTCCACGCAACCGGGTCCGGCGCCCCACCCCCGGCCCCCACCCCGCCCCGGCGCCGCGGTCTGGCGCGGCTGATCCCCACCCGCCGCAGGAACGACGCCGGCACACCGGCGGACGCGGGCCCGGCCCCCTTCGGCGAACGCACCGTCGCGCAGGGCTGGAACGGCCTGCCCTGGGGAGCGCGCGTCGCCGACTTCCGGGCCAGGTTCCCCGACGCGGCGCAGCAGAACGGCGAGTGGTGGGTCACGGGGCGGGGGCCCGAGACGTTCTGCGGCATCACGATGGACACGCAGTACGCCTTCAACGACCGCGGCGAGCTGAGCCTGGTCGTCTTCTATCCGGAGCCCAGGGACCGGGAACGCCTGCCGGTGTCGGTCCTGGAGACGCTGGGTGCTCCGGACGGCACGTCGACCCGGTGGACCAGGGGCAAGGTCGTCGTGGACGTGAAGGTGGCGGGCGTCGTGGCGACCCTGACCCACACCGGGTTCGCGGACCACTGAGGCCCGGCCGCCCGGCGGCGCGCCGGCGGCCTCCGGCCGTGCGGAAGCCCCGTTCGACGTGCTCCACCGGCGCCGTGCCCGGTGGGTGACCCAGGGCGGTGAGCCGGGCCGGGGATCACCAGGCGCGCCGGTCCGGCACCGGGACGAATACGGCCGGGCCGCCGCGAGGCGTCCGCCGCGGACCCGCAGACCCGCGGACCCGCGGACCCGGACCGCCGGCTCGCCCGGAACTCAGGCGATCACCACCGCACCCCCGCTGCGCTGGATGGCGGTCTGGAGTTCCGGCGGGCACGGCCGGTCCGTGAGCAGAGTGTCGAATCCGCCGAGGTCGCAGACGCGGTGCGCGGCCGTGCGTCCGAACTTGCTGGAATCGGCGAGGACATAGCGGTGGGAGGCGTTGGCGAGCATGGCCCGTTTGGTGGCGACCTCGTCGAGGTGGAAGTCGGTCAGGCCGTAGGGCGCGATGCCGCCGGACCCGACGAAGACGGCGTCGGCCCGCAGGTCGGAGAAGAAGCCGACCGCGTGGGCGTTGGAGCAGGCCAGGTCGCCCGCCCGGAGCCGGCCGCCGCTGACCAGGACCTCCACGCGGGGACGGGTGCTGACCTCCGCTGCCACGAGCAGGGACGGCGTGGCGATGACGCCGGTGTGGTCGGCGGGGAGGGCGCGGGCCACTTCGAGCGCGGTGGTGCCCACGTCGATGACGACGGTCTGGCCGGGCTCGACGAGCGCCGCGGCGGCCCGCCCGATGGTCCGCTTCTCCTCGGCCATGGCGCCGCTTCGTTCACTGAACGACGCCTCTTCGCCGACCGGGGCCTCGGGGCTGGTCGCGCCGCCGTGCACCCGGGTCAGTTCACCGCGTTGTTCCAGGAGCGCGAGGTCTCTGCGAACCGTTTCGTGGGAGACGCCCAGCAGTGCGGTGAGGTCGTCCGTGGTGACGAACCTCAGCCGCGACAGCTCGGCGACGATCCTTCGGTGGCGCTCAACGGGGAGCACGACACCCCCTCGGCGGTGACTGTTCTTGTGGATCTCTGCCTGCATCGTAACCGTACGAGAAGGCACCGCGGACTCTTGACGGTCTACGGGCACTGGTCCACACTTCCAGTAAATCGCGGTCAAGCATCCATAAGAACGGTCACGCGCGGGCATGCTCCACCCCGTCGACGTCGGCCCTTCACCTTTGGCCCACCTCATCCACCGGCCCCCTGCCGCGCGGGCGGGCACCCTTAAGAGGGAAGCGAGTCATGGCACAAGCAGCAAACGGCCCCCAGGGCCCCACGACGGCCGGGCAGTCCGGTGCGGTGAGCGAGGGCCGTCGGGAGATGGCGCGGGAACTGGGCTGGTACGCCTCGTTCTCGGTCGCGTTCGGGTTCGTGTCCATCGCGACGGGCATCTTCACCACGTACGGCGCGGTCCTCGCCACCTCGGGCCCGCGCGGCATCTGGGCCTGGCCGATCTCGGTGATCGGCCAGCTCTCCATCGCCCTGGTGTTCGGCGCCCTCGCCGCCCGCATCCCGATCAGCGGCTACTCCTACCAGTGGGTCTCGCGGATCGTCGGCCCCGTCTGGGGCTGGATCATGGGATGGATCTCGTTCGCGTTCCTGGGCGTCGTCGTGGTCGCGGTCGACTACACCATCGCCTCCACGATCCTGCCCGAACTGTTCCGCTACGTCGGCACCACCCAGAACGCCTGGGTCATCACGGCCGGGGTCGTCCTCCTCCAGGCCCTGCTGGTGGGCATCTCCACCCGCACCACCCACCGGGTGAACAACGCGGCCGTGACCCTGCAGCTCATCGGCATGGTCGCGCTGACCGTGCTGCTGTTCGCGGTCGGCGCGTTCACCGGCAAGCTGGACCTCGCCCACCTCTTCGAGACCGGCACCGTGCCCGCGAGCGGTTACTACGGACTGGGCGGAGCCACCGAGGCCGGACCGTTCGCCCTCGCCTTCCTGCTGGGTGCCTTCACCATCGTCGGCTTCGAGTCCGCGGCGAACCTGGCCGAGGAGACCAAGGACCCCGCCCGCGTCATCCCCAGGGCGATGGTCCAGGCGGTGCTCTCCCTCGGCGTGCTCGGCTTCCTCTTCCTGATCGCGATCACCGCGGCGGCCGGCCACGTCGACGGCCTCGACGCCTCCGGCACCCCCGTGGCCACCGTCATCACCGCCGTCCTCGGGTCGGTCGTCGGCAAGGTCCTGCTGGTCCTGGTGGTGGTCTCGATCTTCTCCTGCGGACTCGTGATCACCCTCAGCGGCACCCGCCTCGTCTACGCCATGTCCCGCGACGAGCGTTTCCCCGGCTGGCGCCTGCTCAAGCGCGTCGACCCGCGCACCGCGACACCCCTGAACGCCACCGTCTTCATGATGCTGATCGCCCAGATCGTCCTCGCCGTCTTCTCCCGCTCCACCGACGCCCTGTTCGAGCTGTTCTCGGCCGCCACCCTCCTGCCCGCCGTCATCTACGCCGGCACCGTGGCGATGTACGCCGCCAAGCGCCACTCGCTGCCGCCGTCGAAGGGCTTCTCGCTCGGCCGCTGGGAGGTCCCCGTCCTCGTCCTGGCCGGTGTGTGGCTGGTGTACGAACTGCTGATCTTCCGGGACGCCTCCTTCCGCGCCCCCTGGACCTACGTGCTGGTGCTGTGCGGGATCGGTGCCGTGTACCTTGCGGCCCTGATCGTCCGCCGCGGCCGGGCCGGCCTGACCATGCCCGACATGGCCGACGTGGACCGAGCCCTGGACACCGCGGGCACCGCCCCCGAGGGCGCCGTGGCCGCAGAAAGGACCGCCAAGTGACCGCCATCCTCGCCATCGACCAGGGCACCTCGGGCACCAAGGCCATCGTCGTCGACACCGACGGCCGCACCGTCGCCATCGCCGAGGAGACCGTCCGCCCCACCTATCTGCCCGGCGGTGGTGTGGAGCAGAACCCGCACGAACTGCTCGACTCCGTCCTGACCGCCGGCCGCCGGGCGGTGGCCGAGGCGGGCCGTCCGATCGCCGCCGTGGCCCTGGCCAACCAGGGAGAGACCGTCCTGGCCTGGGACCCCGCCACCGGCACCCCCCTCTCCCCGGCGATCGTCTGGCAGGACCGGCGCGCGGAGACCGTCTGCACGGAGCTGGCGGACCGCTCCGCCGCCCTCGCCGCCCGCACCGGGCTCGTCCTCGACCCGTACTTCTCGGCGCCCAAGATGGCCTGGATCCGCCGCAACCTCACCCGTGAGGGGGTGGTGACCACCACCGACACCTGGCTGGTGCACCACCTGACCGGCGAGTTCGTCACCGACGCCGCCACCGCGAGCCGCTCCCTGGTCTTCGACCTGGACAACGCCACCTGGGACGGCGAACTCGCCGACTGGTTCGGGCTCGGCGACGAACGCATGCCCCGCATCGCCGCCTGCGACGAGATCGTCGGCACCACGCGCGCCTTCGGCCGGGAGGTGCCGGTGGCCGGACTGATCGTCGACCAGCAGGCCGCCCTCGTCGCCGAGGCGTGCCTGGACGAGGGAACCGCCAAGTGCACCTACGGCACGGGCGCCTTCCTGCTGGCCAACACCGGCCCGAACGCCGTGCGTTCCAGCGCGAAGCTGACGACGTCGGTGGCCTGGCAGGCGGAGAGGCGGACCCTCTACTGCGTGGACGGCCAGGTCTACACCGTCGCCTCCGCCGTACGATGGCTCCAGGACCTCGGCCTCCTCCAGTCCGCCACCGAACTCGACCAACTGGTCCCGGCGGACAGCGAAGGCGTCCTGTGCGTCCCCGCCTTCGCCGGGCTCGCCGCCCCCTGGTGGACACCGGACGCCACCGCGTCCTTCACCGGCATGACCCTGTCCACCCGGCGCGAACACCTCGTCCTCGCCCTGCTCCAGGGCATCGCCGCCCAAGTCACCGAGCTGGCCGCCCTGGTCGGCCGCGACCTCGGCAGGCCGCTGACCCGGCTGCGCGCCGACGGCGGTCTGACCAACTCGGCCGCCCTCATGCAGGCCCAGGCCGACATCGCCCAGCTCCCCGTCGACCTCTACCCCAACGCCCATGCCACCCCCCTCGGCGCCGCCGCCCTCGCACGCCGTGCGCTGGACCCCGCGCTCAGTCTCGAAGAGGCCGTCGGAGACTGGAAGCCGAGCACCGTGTACGAACCCCGCTGGTCCGCCGACCGGGCCCAGGAATACCGCACCACATGGGCGCAGGCCGCCGCCTGCGCCGCCAAGGGAGAACACTCATGACCGCCACCCCCCACCGCCCGGACGACGGCGTCTACGACGTCGCGGTGATCGGAGGAGGCATCGTCGGCGCGGCCGTCGCACGCGAACTCTCCGGCCACCACGTCTCCGTGGCGCTGCTCGAAGCCCGTGACGACGTGGGCGACGGCACCAGCAAGGCCAACACCGCGATCCTGCACACCGGCTTCGACGCCAAACCGGGCACCCTGGAATCCCGGCTGGTCGCCCGCGGCTACCACCTGCTGAGCGACTACGCCAAGGCCACCGGCATCCCCGTCGAGCACACCGGCGCCGTACTCGTGGCGTGGAACGAGGAGGAGTTGGAGGCCCTGCCCGGCCTGAAGGAGAAGGCCGAGGCCAACGGCTACCCGCACTGCCGGATCGTCGGCGCCGACGAGGTCTACCGCAGCGTCCCCGACCTCGGTGAGGGCGTGCTGGGCGGCCTCACCGTCCCGGACGAGTCCATCATCTGCACCTGGACCACCAACCTCGCCCTGGCCACCGACGCCCGGCAGCGCGGCACCACCATCCTGCTGGAGCACGCCGTGACCGCCGTCGACACGGCAGGCGACGTCACGGTCCTGAGCACCGGGGGCGGCGAGGTGCGCGCCCGCTGGGTGGTCAACGCCGCCGGGCTCGGCGCCGACCACATCGACCGCCTCTTCGGCCACGACCGCTTCACGGTCACCCCGCGCCGGGGCGAGCTGTTCGTCTTCGACAAGCTGGCCCGGCCCATGGTCGACAAGATCGTCCTGCCCGTGCCCTCCTCCCGCGGCAAGGGCGTACTGATCTCCCCGACCATCTACGGCAACGTCATGCTGGGCCCCACCGCCGAGGACCTCGACGACCGCACCGACACCGCGACCTCCGAGCACGGTTACGACTTCCTCCTCACCAAGGGCGAACGGCTCATGCCACGCCTGCTGGCCGAAGAGGTCACCGCGAGCTACGCCGGACTGCGCGCCGCCATCGACCACCCCGACTACCTCATCGAGGCCAGCCCCGGACAGCGCTACCTCCTCGTCGGGGGCATCCGCTCCACCGGCCTGACCGCGGGCCTCGCCATCGCCGAACACGCCCGCACCCTCCTGGAGGAGGCCGGCCTCGCCCTGCGCGCCCGCGGCGACCTGCCCGACCCGCCGAGGATGCCGAACATCGGCGAGGCCGCCACCCGCCCCTACCAGGACGCCGAACGCATCGCGGCGGACCCCGCCTACGGCACCGTCGTCTGCTTCTGCGAGCGCGTCACCGAGGGCGAGATCCGCGACGCCTGCCACGCCCCCGTGCCCGCCCGCACCCTGGAGGGCCTGCGCCGCCGCACCCGTGCCATGAACGGCCGCTGCCAGGGCTTCTTCTGCGGCGCGGCCGTCGCCGCCCTGCACACCCGGTACCAGAACCACGACGGCTGCCACAGCCAGCACAAGGACAACCGATGACCGACCAGCCGCCCCTGATCCAGCCCGACGTCCTCGTCGTCGGCGGCGGCCCCGCGGGTCTGACCGCGGCCGCCTCACTCGCCGACCGCTCCGCCGGGCACGTCCTCGTCGTCGACCGGGAGGACGCGGCCGGCGGCATCCCCCGCCACAGCGACCACACCGGGTACGGCCTGCGCGACCTGCGCCGGGTGATGACCGGCCCCGCCTACGCCCGCCACCTGGCCGACCGGGCCACCCGGGCCGGAGCCGAGATCCGCACCAGGACCATGGTCACCGGCTGGGCCGACGAGCAGACCCTGGACGTCACCAGCCCCGACGGCCGCTACCGCGTCCGGCCCCGGGCCACCGTGCTGGCCACCGGCGCCCGCGAGCGGCCCCGCACCGCCCGCCGCGTCCCCGGCGACCGCCCGCACGGCGTCTACACCACCGGACAGCTCCAGAACCTCGTCCACCTCCACCACCAGCCGGTCGGCAAGCGGGCCGTCGTGGTGGGCGGCGAACTCGTCAGTTGGTCCGCGGCCCTCACCCTGCGCGAGGCCGGCTGCATCCCCGCCCTCATGGTCAGCCAGTACCCGAAGGCGGAGTCCTACGGAGTCTTCAACGCCGCAGGCCGCTCGGTGCTCCGCGTGCCCGTCGCAACCCGCACCCGCGTCACCCGGGTCATCGGCAAGGGCCGCTGCCGGGCCGTGGAGATCGAGCACCTGGACACCGGCAAGCGACGCACCGTCGAGTGCGACACCGTCGTCTTCACCGGCGACTGGATCCCCGACCACGAACTCGTCCGCGCCGCCGGCATCACCCTGGACGAGGGCACCCTCGGCCCCCTCACGGACACCGCCCTGCGCACCAGCCGACCCGGGGTCTTCGCCGTCGGCAACATGCTGCACCCGGTCGACACCGCGGACGTCGCCGCGCTCGACGGGCAGCACGTGGCCCAGCAGGTCATCGACTACCTGACGGGCCGTCAGCCCAGTGCCGCGGGCGTACGGCTGACCGTCAGCGCTCCCTTCCGCTGGATCGCCCCGCAGATCCTGCGCCCCGGCGACCCGGCACCGGCGCGCGGCCGGCTCCTGCTGTGGTCGGACGAGTTCGTCCGCTTCCCCAAGGTGACCGTCCGTCAGGACGGGCGCGTCCTCAGCCGCCGCACCCTGCCGTGGCCCGCGGCCCCCGGCCGCGTCTTCCGCATCCCCTCCGGCGTCCTGGACGGCGTCTCGCACACGGGGGGTCCGGTCCACATCGGCCTGTGAGAGGCCGGCCCGGCAGGAACGACGCGTTCCCTCGTCCGAGTGGTCCCCGGCCCACGGGGGCACAAGTACCGCCCCCGTGGGAAGGAGCGGGGTGCGGGCGGGGCGACGACCGGGCTCCTCGCCGGACGGGGGGTGACGATGACCGGGAATCCGGAGGCTGTCCGGGGGCACCCGTGTCCGGACGGTGCGGCCGCCGGTCGGCCGACGACGGAGTTGCCCCCGGGTGCGGTGGCGGCCTGGCGCAGGGTGCTCGGCGAGGCGCACATGCTCACCGCGCCCCAGGACCGTGCGGTCGCCGGACGGTGCACGTTCCCGGCTCCGCTGCCGGAGGCGGTGCTGTGCCCGGCCGACGCGGCGCAGACCCGGGACTGCTTGCGGATCGCCCACCGCCACGGCGTCCGTGTCCACCCGGTCAGCACCGGCCGGAACTGGGGATACGGTTCCGGCTGTCCGCCCGAGGGGCACACCGTGGTGCTGCGGCTGGCCCGACTGGACCGCATCCTCGGCCATGACGAGCAGCTCGGCCTGGTCACCGTGGAGCCGGGGGTCACCTTCGGGGGCCTGGCCCAGGCTTTGGGCCAGCGCTCGTCGGAGCTGCTGCCTCCGTCCACCGGGGCCGGACCGGGCACCTCCGTCCTGGCCAACGCCCTGCAGCGCGGCCTGGGGCGGGGGCCCTATCAGGACATGGCTTCCCACCTGCGGCGGCTGGAGGTGGTTCGCCCCGACGGCACCCGGCTGTCGACCGGCCCCGGCCCGGGCCCCGGGCTCACCGGACTCTTCCTGCAAGGTGGTCCCGGCGTAGTCGTGTCCGCCGAACTGTGGCTGCACCCGCGTCCGCGGGCGGGCCGGTCCGTGACCTTCCGGCTCCCCGACGAGCGACTCCTCCCCGGCGCCGTCGACGCCGCCCGGCGACTGCTGCAACGGACACCGGCCGGCGTGGCCGTGAGTCTGTGGAACCGGGCCCGGCTGGCGGCGCAGGTACTGCCCGCGCCGCGGAACCGGCTGCCCGGGCACCTCGACGGCCCGTGGACCGGGTACGCCGAGCTGTGGGCCGACGACCCCAGGGTGCTGGACCTGCTGTACGAATCCGTGCTGCGTGCCTTCGCCCCGTACGCCGACCGCTGGGACGTCGACGAGGTGACCGGGCACGTCGTCGTCCCGGGTGCTCCTGGTACCCCCGGGCCGCCGGAGGGCGCCGCGCGGTACGACAGCGCCCCTGGTCTGGCCAGTGCCTACCGGCACAAGCCCGGCGGGCCGCTGTACGTTCCGGCCGGCCGGGAACGGGACCCCGACCGGGACCGGTGCGGAGTCCTCTGGTTCACGCCCCGGCTCCCGATGTCGGGCGCCCGGACCGGCACCGTCCTGCGGCTGGTGGAACGGATCATGACGGACCGGGGCATGGAACCCTGCCTCGCCCTCCGCCTCGGCGCACGGGACCTGCGCTGTGTCGCCGGGCTCTTCTGGGACCGTGACGAGCCGGGAGCCGACGCGCGGGCGCTGGCGTGCCGTCGCGAACTGGTGCGCAGATGCGCGCGTATCGGCGTCCACCCCTGCCGTCCGGTCATCGGCGACGACCTGGGGGACGCCGGAAACGAAGGGAGCCGGCTGCTGCTCGACCAGGTGGCCTCGGCACTCGACCCGCGCGGGATCCTGCGGGCGCGGCCCCGCCGGGGCACCGGCCGGTGAGCGGGCCCCTTCCCCCGGCGTCCGTGGCCCCGCCGCCGGGCTTCGGCGCGGTGCTGGAGACGCCGGAGGTCTCGGCGCTCCGGCGCCGTCTGCACGGCCGGGTGCTGGAGGTCGTGAGCCGGATGCCGCGCCCCCTGGCCGAGGACGTCGCCGCCCTGCTGGGCCGACACGGCCGGACCCGGACCGCCGACCAGGGGGACCTGTTCGTGCTGTTCCCCGCGCCGGTGTGGTCCTTCCTGCACTGGGTGCCCGCCGCCAGGCATCCGGACGCCGAGCGCCTCCACGCCGCCGCTCTCCTGCTCCATCTGTGGGACGACCATCTGACGGACGGTCAACTTCGGCCGGATCTCGCAGCGTTGCAGCTCCGCACCGAGCTGTGGCGGTGCCTGGAGCAGGACGCGGCGGCGCTGTCTGCCGCCTGGGGCGCGGACCCGGTTCTGGTCGCCCGGCACACCGAGCGGTACCTGGGTGCCACCCATGCCCCGCCCACGCCCGTTGACCTGGACTCCTACTGCGCCACTGCCCGTGAGCAGGCCGCGCTGTGGACCCTGCTGCCCCGGCTGCTGGAGACCGGCGGCCGGGCGGCGGCCGGGTGGTCGTCGCTGGTGGCGGACTTCGCCGTGGCGTGGCGGCTGGTGGACGATGCCGCCGACGTGCGCCACGACGCGGTCGCGGGAGTCCGCTCGGCGGTGTGGTGGGAACTGCCCGCCGCCGGGCGGGCCCGGTGGGACGAGCGGGCCCGCCGCCCCGGCGGCGACGACGCTTCCGGGTACGTCCTCGAAGACGCGCAGCAGGAGGGCTCCGAGGACGCCGGGTGCGCGGAGGCCGTGGGCGGGGTGCTCGCCCGGGCCGCCGCCCTCCTGGCCGCCGCGGCCGACCGGGCCGCGGCGGCAGGGGAGGAGGGCGTGGCCACCGAACTGCTGACCGCGCGGGCGGGAGTACTCACATCAGCGCCCCGGCCGTGGTGACGGCGCAGTTCTTGGCGGTCTCCCAGACGTCGGTGGCCACCTTCTCCAGGACCTTCGCCGGGTCCTGCTTCAGGACGTCGACCACGTCGTCCCACGACCGGATGCCGAAGCTCAGTTCCGCATCGGTGGACACGAGCGTGGTGTCCAGGGCCCGAAGCGAGAACGCGCCGCTGAGCCGGACCATCGCCCCCGTGGTGACATCGATCTCGATCTCACCCCCCACGTGCACCCCGACCAGCAGGCCGGCCCCCAGGGGAATCCCCGCGATCCGGGCGTTGCGGGGCAGCGTGATCTCGAAGCCGAGGTCGACACGGGCCCGGGCCTTCAGTCCCCGTTCGTTGAGGCGGCAGTGGACCCCCACCCGGGCGGTGACGATGTCCACGACGAGATCGAAGGCGAACCCGCCCGTCTCCAGCAACGCCTCGACGGCGAGGACTTGGTGGCCGAGGAGGGAGAGGCTTCCGGAGAGGTAGAAGATCTTCTCCGGAAGCCTGCCCGCCTTGAGGTCCCCGGTGTCGAGCAGGAACTGCGGGCCCTTGACGCCGTCCCTGCCGGCGAATTCGAAGACGCCACCCAGCTCGATGGGCCTCTCCACCTGGCTGCTGATGTACAGGCCGGTGGGCTGGACGCGCACCTGGAACTGCCAGGTGTTGGTGCCGAAGGCGATGTCCCCCTTGGCGTAGAAGCCCGGCGCCCAGTCCTGCCCGGTAGCCGTGTTGGTCCAGCCGTCCGGGTCGGCGACGGCGCACAGGGCGATTTCCCGGACGACCACCGAGTCCAGCGGGCTCAGGGCGGGCGCCGGATCCGGGGCGACGATCTTGACCAGGTCGAGGATCGTCACCCCGCGCTCGGGGGAGGTTCCCGTCAGGGAGAAGTAGAAGGCACTGACCGACGGCGGGCCGCCCCTGCCGTGCACCGCCAGTTCCAGGGAGGCCGGTCCGACGTCGACGGAGCCGCCGCCGCCCAGCTTGAACCCGTCGGCGTCGTAGCGCATCTCCAGGTAGAAGTAGGCGATGTTGAAGCCTTCGATCCCGAAGGCGTTGCGCCAGACGGACCGTTGCTTCGAGACCGGCACCAGTGGGAAGTCCGTGGGCGTCCCACCGGCGGCCGGGACGGCGGCTGTGGTGAGCGTCGGGTCCGTGGCCGGCAGCAGGATGTGTCCGGGCCTGTCCAACGTGATCACGGAGAGCTGCTGGGGAGTGGGCTGCCCGGGCAGGGCCGGGCCGCCGGCCTCCTCTGCCTTGAGGAGGAGGCTGAGACTGAGGGACCAGCCGAGGTCCGTCTTCTTCGCCGCACCGGTGGCGACGAATCGCAGGCTGGTCCCGGACGGCGACCCGAACGCCGAGAGGTCGAGGACGAAGCTGGTGGAGAGCTCGATCTTCCGTTTCCTGGGCACGATGGTCAGGCTGAGGGCGCCGAACCCGCTGCCGGTGTCCTCCTCGCCGATGACGGCGGTGAACTCCGAGTCGGCGATGGGGCGGGCGAGTCGGGCCCGCAGCCGGATCCCCTCGGTGTCCGGGAAGATCTGCCGCAGGAAGGCGAGCGGCTCCCCGTAGCCGACCTCGGTGAAGAAGGTCAGTCCGCGGTCCAGCGTCTTGGGCAGCGTGTCGGGAAGCTTGGCGTCGGCGTCCAGGGTGACGCCGTCCGCGGTGCAGACGGCCAGGCCGGATTTGCGGAACGTGAGATCGCCGAGGACCCCGAGGACGTCGCCCCAGCCCTCGACGTCCTTGGGGGACCACGCCCAGTCCTGCTGCCAGAGGGCTGCGGCGAAGAAGGTGCCCTCGGTGGAGCGGCCGGCCTTCCCGGTCAGTGTCAGGGGGTGCCGCGTGCGGGTTCCGAACGCGACGGTCGTGGACAGGCCGAGTTCGTAGTGCACGTCCGAGTCGGGCTGCCCGGCCATCGCCTTGCCGGCGCGCAACGTGGCCTCGGACTTCCTGAGGAAGACGGCCGGCGTTCCGTCGGGCAGCTCCAGCGGGCAGGGCAGGCGCTTGAGCAGGTCGGTCAGCTCGATCTCCGGGAGGGTCCCCTCCAGGGCGAACGACTTGGGAAGGGTCCAGGTGGCGGTGAAGTCGACGCTCTCGTCGCCGCCCACGGCGCCGAGCTTCGCCGTGGCCGACACCGTGCCCGTGACCGTGTGGGCGGAGTCCGGACCGTCGGTCGGTTCCTTCGCGGATTCCTGCTTCTCTTCGTTCTCTTCCTCCTCCCCCTCCTTCGCGTTCTCTTCCTTCTCCTCCTTCTCTTCCTTCTCCTCCTTCTCTTCCTTCTTCTTCTCCTTCTTCTTCCGGTCGAGCTTCAGTTTCCCGCCGGTCAGCTCCACCTCGGCCGCTCCCAGCGACAGGGACCACGAGGTGGCGACCTTGGCGGTGAGGGAGTACTCGCCGGTCCTGGGGGTGGCTGAGCCGCTGAACTCGCTCAGCGTCAGGTCGGGGAAGCCGGCCGGCGCGGAGGGCATGAAGCCCGCGAGCACGTCGGCGAGTTTCGCGGTGGTGTCCTTGCGCTGGGCAAGCTGGAAAGTGCCGGGGGGAATGCGCGCACTGGCGGTCAAATGGAGCGCCGGGGTGACGGTGAAGGTGCCGTACCCGGTCACGGTGGCACCGCGCTCGCGTGTGAGCGGCCTGGTGACGGTCAGCTCGGCGCCCACCTCGGTCAGCGCGACGGACTTCGCGACCGTCCAGGCGACCGTGGGCCGGGCACTGGCCTTGACGGTGACCTCGGTCACCGCCTCGGTCAGCCCCTCCTGCAGCTTGTCCGGGTCGATGACCAGGCCCAGCTCGGTGAGCAGCACGCTGTCGCCCAGCCCGAACCCCTGGTCGGTCAGTTGCCGCAGCGCGCTCCCGCTGCCGTCCCAGGAGGCCAGGGACGCGGTCGGCTGGGGCTCGCTCGGCAGCACCTCCGCGGTGAGGGCCACCTTCTCGGTCCCCGAGGGCAGCGGTGCGCTGACGGTCGCCTTCGTGCCCGGGGCGAGGGCGAGATCCGCGCGCAGGCACACCGGGTACGCCACGGTGCTGGTGCCGTCGACGGCCGCGGTGGTGCGGGAGCCGGCCCACACACAGAAGGACGCCCCCAGCACGCCGGCGCCCCGCGGGGGCGAGGTCAGCGCGATGTCGGCACGGCGTTTGTCCTTGGGGCCGGGCGGGCGGGTGACGGGGCCGGTGAGTGAGAGGGTGCCCGACGCGAGGCTGAGCAGCTTGCCGAGCCACTCCGCGGCGTCCGGCGTCGTCACCGTGGCGCCGTGGAAGGTCAGGCCCGGCAGGAGAGAGGGCCGCCCGTCGGCCGCCGGCCGGACGGTGGAGCTGAGGAGCAGCTCCGGTTCCGTGGTGAAGCCGAGCCGGGCCAGATCGCTGTCCTTGGTCTCCGGGAAGGAGGCGGGGAACTTCCAGGTGGTGGGGAGCGCGAAGGGAAGGTAGAGCGAGGGCCGCTGATCGGCGGGGTCGATGCCGATCTCGATGCCGGTGACCGGCCGGTCCTTCACTCCGAGCAGGCTGGTGGTTCCGTCCAGGACGACGGTCCCGTCGGGCCGGGTGCTGCGCCGCACCCCCGCGACCGTGAGGGTGCCGTCGAGCCACTCGGTCACCAGGGGAGCGGCGGCGCAGCCGAAGTCGTCGCTGCTGAGGCTGAGGGTGTGGTCTGTGGTACGTCGGGTGAGGAGGGCGTCCAGTTCCTGTACGTGCATGGGGGATCCCGGAGGTTCTGCCGCGGGACGCGGCGGGGCGGAAGGGGACGGCGCGCAGCCGCACGTCGGCCGGGGCGGGGTCTACTGGGTGAGGTGGGCGGCGATGATGCCGCGCGCGGCGGTGGACAGCCCCGCGGCGATCTCGTCCTTCCGCGCGGCCGTGCGCTCGCGAATCCCGCGGAGGAGGACCGTCTTGACCTGGGCGGAGTTGAACAGACTGCGGATCACTTCCCTGAAGAGGTCACCGGTGGTCACGTCCACCGTCAGTTCTTCGGGAGTGAGTTCCAGGTCGAGCGAGCGCAGGGAGATCTCCAGCGCGTCGGCGTCGGGGCCGCTGAAAACAAGTCCCGCCGCCAGCGAGGACCGCGTGAGCGATGCCTCGAACGTCCCGCTCAGGACATCGTCCTCGTCCTCTCCACTCGGCGGGAAGACCGCCTCGAACCGGCCGGTGAGGACCAAAGGGGGCTCGGGTACGCGGAGCGGCGAGCCGTCCGACCCGTGCGTGCCCGGGATTTCGGGCCGGCCCGTGATATGGCCGAGCCTCAGCGTCAGGTCGATGCCGTCGGCTGTCAGCCGTGCGTCCTTTGGGGGGATCAGCAGGTTGGGCAGGCCGTGGACGGTGACGTCGTGGAGGCGGACGGCGCTCAGCTCGAGGTCCTCGAGGGACTGCGGGCCCAGGTCGAGGAGGGGGATCCGGTAGGGGACGAGCCCCGGGTCGTCCAAGGAGTGGATGACGGCCGGCGGATAGAAGGAGGAGGCGGGGGAGTTCACCGCGTGCCGGACCCTGTCGAACAGGTACTGCTCCACCGGCCCCGTTCCGGTGTCCGGCCCTTCGGCGGGCAGGGCGCCGGTGGACACCGGGCCCAGCACCCCGTCGAGTGCGGCCGCAAGCTGCTCGGTCACCACCGAGGAGAACTCGTCGCGCTGCCCCGGGTCGGACAGGGCGGCCTCCATGGCGGCCCGGAGTTCCCTGCCGGCGTCCGCACTGTTGACCGCCTTCAGGGCTGCCTTCTTCCACTGCTCGAGAGAACCGGGGTCGGTCCACTCGTCCTCGATGGTCAGGCTCTCCTCGGCCAGGCGGAACGTGGGGGCGGCACCGGCCGCGAGGCTGATGGAGTCCACGCGGGCCGCCAGGGTCCGGCCGGGACCCTTGCCCGAGACGTGGAGGGCGACCTGGACGTCGAAGGCGAGGCCCCGGGCGGTGAGTTCGAGCGTTCCGCGCCCCTCCACCACCTGTTTCGGCCAGCTGACACCCTCCAGTCCCCGCACCACCGTCGTCGTCGGGGGCAGGGGGCCGGCCGAACCGTCGTCGGGGTCGTCCGCGGCGACGACTTCCTGGCGCAGCAGATAGCGGCTCTTGATCCTGATGTGGTCGCGGTCCTTCCACTCATCGTGGCTGTGGGCCCCCAGAGTGATGCGGACGGACCCCCGGTAGCCGTCGGAGTCCTCGGTGAGGCCGGTGAGTTCTCCCACGGCGGCGTTGGGGAGGTGGTGGATCTCGACCGAGGAGAAGGACAGCGTGGGAAGGGGGTTGGCCTCACTCCGGCGGGGGGTGAAGGCGTCCAGGTCCTCGGGCAGGTCCTCCGACTCGTCCTCGCGTCCCTGCGCGTCGTCGAAGGCACTTCCGACGACGATCCACCAGGCATTGGCGATGGTGTCGCCCACCAGTGTGCCCTGCTCGCCCCCGATCGCGCCGAGGTTCCACTCCGCTGCCCGCAGCGGGGTCAAGGTGCCGCCGTCGGGGGCCTTCACCTCCTTGAGCAGGGTCGGCAGCCAGTAGCGGCTGCCGGGATTGTTCAACCGTTTCCTCATGGTGGTGTAGACGAAGTTGACCAGGGTGGTTCCCATGGTGTCTCCCTGTCGCGGGCTGGGGATGCCTGGTCCTGCCGGAGACGGCGGGCCAGGACTGGAAGCTGGGCGGACGGCGTGGCGGTGCCGGGCTCAGGGGGACCGGTCCACCACGTGCAGGGCCAGGTCGTGCAGGGCCCGGCGGTAGGGGTTGTCCGGGAAGGGGCGCAGGAACTCCAGGGCGTCGAGCGCCTGGGTGCGGGCATCCGCGTACGCACGGGCGAAGCCGCCGCCGGCCCGGACCTGCGCGACGGCCCGCGCCAGCGCCGACGGGCCGGCGGGCTCCCCGCGCATGACCCTGCTCACGAGGTGGGCGGGACCCAGCTCGGCCATGGCGTAGATCAACGGCAGGGAAGCCCGGCCGCGCAACAGGTCCACCCCGCACGGTTTGCCGGACGCGGCCTCGGCCCGGGCGAGGTCGAACAGGTCGTCCATGACCTGGAAGGCGCGGCCGAATCCACGTCCGTAGAAACCGGCCCGGCGCGCGTCACTGCTGCGCCCGTCGGCCAGTACGACCCCGGACTCGGCGGCCAGCCCGAACAGGACCGCTGTTTTGCGGTCCGCGGTCTGCCAGTAGCGGTTCACCAGGGCGGCCAGCTCCTGGGAGAGGTCGGTGTGCAGCTCGTCCAGCTCGCCGCGACAGGTGTCGAACGCGCTGTCCAGCACCAGCTTGACCAGTGCCATGTCGCTGTCGCGGTCGATGGCGTCCACGAAGCCCCGCACCGCCTGGACGAACTGCAGATCGCCGACGATCACCGCGGTGCCCGGTCCGCGGGCGGCGTTCACCGACGGCATTCCCCTGCGCAGCATGGAGTCGTCCACCACGTCGTCGTGGATGAGGGTGGCGACGTGGAGCATCTCCAGGGAGACGGCGCCCTGGAGCACCTTGGCCGGCAACGGGGTGGGCCCGTGCACCATGCGGGCGGCCAGCAGCAGCACCGCCGGGCGCAGCCTCTTGCCCCGCCGGTAGACGGTGTACTCGGCTTCGCTGAGGTACTCCCGCTGGGGTTCCAGTGCCTCTTCCAGGGTCGCTTCGTAGCGGACCAGGTCTTCCGCCAGCAGCTCCGCCCAGACGGACCCGGCCACGTCCTCGGGTGCCGTGCCCTTGTCGAGGATGAGCACCGGTCAGGCCCCTTCGGTGGGCGGCGCGTATCCGGGCGTGCCGGCGAGGACGCTGTGGCGCAGCGTCTCGGCCGTGGAGTCACGCAGCAGCCCCAGGAGGAAGGACATGCCGGCGAGGCGCTCCTTGGCCACCGCCCCGGCGTTCCCCTCCCAGTGCTCGTCCTGCACGCCGAGATCGAACTCCGGCAGGACGACCGGGACGTCTTCCGGCTCGGTGGGAAGACCGCCCGGCCCGTCCGGGAGCCTCACGGTGATCCGGACGTCTTCGAGCCGTGCCGAGACCTGCCCCAGGTGCAGCGTGTTGTCAGCGGGGTCGGCTTCGGCGGCCTCCTGGTGGTAGAAGGCCCGGTGGATGTTGTCGATGACCGCGTGGTCCTCGGCACTCAGTGCCACCCAGCCGTCGGGTTCCGCCCCGGCGGTCTCGCCGGGCGCCTCGCGGGCCATGAGCTCCTCCGGCCCGGCGGGCGGCTGGTAACGCGCCATGGCCTCCGCGGACGGCGGCGACACCGTCCCCGAGTGGTCCTCGACCGTCTCGTACACCTGCTGCTGGGTCAGGGGAGTCGTTTCGCCGGAGGCGTTACCGGTCTGCTGCACTTCGAGGCTGAAGGACTCGGTGGCTTCGGCCGCCGCCTGGTAGCGCTCGGCCTTCTGGACGTCGTCCTTGCGCCTGCGGCTGCTGGCTTTCGTCGCGAGGGCCGTGACCAGCAGGGTCCGCTGACTCCAGGCATGGCCGTTGTAGGAGACGCCGCTTTCGTCGGTCCACTCGTTGACCGGTTGTTGCTCACCACGGGGAGTGTCGGGATCAGTGACGGAGTAGGTGTGCTCTGCCATGCGGCGGGTGACGCCGTTGGCCCTCCACGTCTTCCTCAGAGCCTTGCTGACACTGTCGGTCCCGGTGAAGACCTCGCAGTACGTGTCGTTGTGCTTCCCGTACTCGACCAGCAGCTTCCTGCCGTTCTCCGTCCGCATCAGGGCGTCGCGGTGCGCGCGAGCCCGCCCGTGCCACCGTTCCTGGGTCTGTTGGTCGGGCGGCGGGGGAGCCGGGGCGGCCGGGAACGTCGGCTGCTGCTGCTCCGCGGTCAGCGGCTGGAAGGGGTTGCCGCCGGCGTCGATCGCGCTGATCTCGTCCGGGCGCGCGTCGAGCGCGTAGCGGCCGGTCAGCGACAGGGCCGGGATGCGGTACGTGACCTTGGTGACCTCCCCCAGGACCTCGGTGGACACCGGCGTCGGCGCCGCCAGGGGGTGCAGGGCGAGGTCGCCGAAGCGGATGCTCAGGGCGCCGGTGTCGTAGGGGACGGTGTCGATGTCGGTCGTGTCCACCCCGCGGGCCAGGGGGTAGCCCGGTGTGTCGGCAAGGCGGAGGGGCTCGGCGGCGGAGGGCTCGCCGTCCGGGGAGACTTGAGGGCCGTTCATACGGAGAGGGCTCCTGGGAAGGGTGCGGGGCGGGAAGGGTCAGGAGACGGAGGCGGTGCCGCTGATCATGAGCATCCCGTTGTGGGAGCCCAGCTCCGGTTGGTCGAGCCGCACCTTCACCTCGGTGTCACCGGCGGGGAACGACGTTCCCAGGGGCTGGGGGAGCGGCACGTCGAGGGTCTGGCCGGTGAGGAAATCCCTGACGGCCGAGGCGGCGGGTTTCGACAGCAGCATGGACAGGATCCCGACGGGGACGGCGGCCACGCTCGCCGGGAGGAAGGCGACGTCCGAGAGCTTCAGGTTCACCAGTTCGAGAGTCAGCTTTCCGTCGGGCACAGCGCCGGCCCGGACGGTGACCTCCGGGGGGTCGGGCACGGTGACGGTCTTGAAGTCCATGAGTGCCATGTACGGGTCCTGTTCTTTCGGGGAGCGGGGGTCAGGCCAGGCGGAGCGAGGCTGTGAAGCTGAGCATGCCGTCGCGACTGCCCAGGGACGGGTTGTCCAGGACGGGGGTGAGGGTCTGGCCGTTCAGGTGCAGGGGCGGTGGCGCGGGGAGCGGCAGCAGGTCGAAGGACTGGCCGTTGAGAAGCCGGTTCCCGACCTGGGGCAGCAGGATCCCGAGGGTCTGGGCCACGGGCCAGGCGACGCCGGAGAGGATCTGCTCGCCGACGTTGCCGACCGGGCGGAGGGTGGTGACGAAGCCGGGGACGTCTTCCAGCGTCGCCCGGACCGTGGTGCCGGTGAGGTGCAGCCGGACGCGTACGCGCAGCGGTTCGGGACGGACGGAGGCGTCGTAGGAGATGCCGATGTCGGACATGAGGCTCCATGGGGGCGGGTGCGGAGGGGCAGGCGTGCTGTCAGTAGCTGGACAGGGCGCGGCCGATGCCCTCCGCGGCGTGGTTGAGGGCCTCCCCGATGTCCTGGAAGAGGTCGATCCCGGCTTCGGCGTGGACGTCCAGGGAGATGTCGACGTCCAGGTCCAGCGGGTTGCCGGCGACGCGGGCGTCGGCGGCGTTCACCTGGATCCGGCCCTCGTACTGGGCCCGTGCGATGCCGAAACTGGAGCTTCCGCCGACGCTCTGCGAGCGGCCGGCCAGGCCGGACACGGCGGCGCGGGCCGCGCGTTCGAGCGCGGGCCGCGACAGCAGTACCTCGAACGCGGGGGCCCGGGGAAACACGGCGACGGGATCGGGAGCCGGGGCCGGGGGCCGGTCGTCGGTGTTCGCGGCGCCGACCACCATGCCGGCTCCGACGGTGAGGGCGAAGTCGCCGAAGGAGAGTCCCGCCACGTCCACGCGGGGCAGTGCGGTACGGCCCAGCGCACCCAGTACGGCCTGGAGGGCCCGGGGCACCACGATGTGCCGGTAGACGGCCCGGTCGCTGGGGTCCGGGACGTGCCGCAGGTCCAGTTCGGCACCCAGCGGGGTGAGGCCGAGCGTCCCGGATCCTGCGGCGAGCGTACAGAGGACCTTCACCCTCCGGGTGGCCCGCTCGACGCCCGGGCCGCTGACGGTCAGCCGGGGAAGCAGCACGGTGAACGCGCCCCTCACCCGGCGGGGCGGGACGCCGCGGGGGCCGATCGCCGCCCGCCATTCGTCGTCGGTGGGGTCGTGCAGCGACAGCACCGGCGGCTCTCCCAGCGACCAGTCGAGCGGGATACTCCGGTCGCCGAGGGGCACCTGGAGCGTGCCGGCCATCAGGGCGTCGCGCACTCCGGGACGGGACGCCGAGCTGCGCAGGAGGTCGTTGAGTGTGTCCTGTCCCAGGGCCACCACGAGATCGCATCGGGTCACGCGGGCACGCTCCTCGTCACATGTTCTGGGTGGCCTCGACGAGCGCGCAGCCCTCGCCGCGGGCGATGGGGAAGAGGGTGACGCCGCCCTTCCAGGCGATGTCCACACCGGCGGTGAGCCGGGTGGGGTCCCGGGCGTCGACGCGCAGATCCTTGAGTCCGCGGAAATACGCCTGCAGCGTGGCCTGGAGCACCCCTGTCAGTGTCTCGTCGACGTCGACGACGGGTTCGTGCTTGTCCGCCTCCTGCTGCGCGGCCGCGTTGACGAGCCTTTTCACCAGCGCGGGGGCGACCAGACAGAAGACTTCCTTGCCGGTCGGCCAGTCGACCGCGGAGACCGGGGCGGGGTCCGGCCGTGGCCCGGTGGCGACGACCAGGTACCTGTCGGTGACGTCCACCAGGGAGGGCGTGAGGTCCATGGGCTGGCCCAAGAACCGCTGGGCGGGGAGTCTGAGCGCCTTCAGCAGGTCCCCACCCCGTTTGAGGAGCCTGGGGACGAGGACTCTCTTGAGGACCGTCCGGTCGTTGCCGTCGGTCGGGGGAGTCTCCATCCACAGCCCGAGCAGATCGACCCGGACCGCACCGTCGACAGCCAGCAGACAGGCGGGCACCGCCACGCCGCAGCTCAGCTCACGGGGCGTACCGCCCTCCGGTGCCCACCGGAGCCACAGTTCCGGCATCACCAACTGGACCACACCGGAGGAGGGCAGTGTGGTGCCGCTGCCCTGCTTCCAGGTCGCCTTCCAGCGCGCGGCGTCGGGAGCGCCCAAGGAGATCCTCGGCGGTTTGCGAAGGTCCCATGCGAGGGAGTACCGGACGCCGGAAACGACTTCGCTGCGTTCACCTCTCAGCAGGTCCCTGTGACCGGTGTGCAACTGCTTCAGCGCACTGTCCAAAGACGAGGTGCTTACTCCGACGGCGAGATCGAGTGTGGGGGCTCCCATACGGAGATCTTGGCAGGCCATTCCTCCCTCACCTGCGCGTTCTCGGGGTACTTCACTCCACCGGGGAGGCGTGCCCCGGCCCGGTGCGAGCCGGGTTGTGCGCTCACGCGCGCAGCCCGAGGACCGGTCGGCCGCCCGCCGCCCGCCCAGCCCGTCCACGCCCTCGTGGGTGGTGGCCACGCCCCGCCGCCCGGCACGGGCGAGGCCGTTCCCACCGCCTTGAGCGGGATACGGCCGAAGGCCGGGTCGATGCCGACCATGGCGCCCATCTCCAGGTGTTGGGCGGTGCGCGAGCACCTTGATCACGAGGTCGGATCCGATGTTGCCCGAGCCGATGACGGCGACCTTGGTGTGTGAGGCGGCGCCCGTGCGCGTGTTCATACTCCGCGCCGGAGAGCACCACATGGCCGGCCCGCAGCGGGTCGTCCTCGCCCAGCACGAACGCGATCTCGGTCTCGACGCGGGGCTGGAGCACGGGCGTACGGCACGGTGTCGCCGTCCGCGTGCCCCCTGTCGTCCAGCAGGACGCCGAAGTCCGGTTGGCGGGCAACGCCGTCATCCTCAAGCCGCCGCCGCAGGCGCCGCTCTCGGCGATCCGGCTCGGTGAGCTGATCTCGGAGGTCCTGCCTCCGGGCGTGGTCAACATCGTCAACGGGGCAAGCCCCGCACCGGGCGTGGCGATCGCCGCCCACCCGGAGATCGAGCGGATCGCGTTCATCGGCAGCGAGCGGACCGGCCGTGACATCCAGCGGGTCGCCGCCGGGGCCGGGGTCAAGCACGTGAGCCTGGAACTGGGCGGCAAGAACGCCATGGTGGTCCTGGGCGACGCCGGCATCGAGGCGGCGGCCCAGGGCGCCGTGTTCGGCATGAACTTCACCGCCACGCAGGGCGAATCCTGCGGGTCGAACTCGCGGCTCCTGGTGCACCGGTCGATCGCCGACCGGGTGCTGGCCCGCGTGGTCGAGCTCGTCGAGCAGATCGAGGTCGGCGTGCCGGTCTCGGAGTCCACCGAGATGGGCGCGCTCGTCTCCCGCGAGCACTTCGAGCGGGTCAGCCGCTACATCGAGATCGGTCGTGAGGAAGGCGCCGTTGTCGCCACCGGCGGTGGCCGCCCCGCCCATCTGCCCGAGGGCCTGTTCGTCGCGCCCACCGTGTTCTCCGGTGTCACCCCTGGCATGACGATCGCCCAGGAAGAGATCTTCGGTCCCGTGCTCTCCGTGCTCACCTTCGACACCGACGACGAGGCCGTCGAGATCGCGAACGGCGTCCGCTACGGCCTGACCGCCAGCGTGTGGACCCAGGACGTCGACCGGGCACACCGGTTCGTCGAGGACCTGCGGGCCGGATACGTGTGGATCAACGACTCCTCGCGCCACTTCCCCGGACTGCCCTTCGGCGGCGTCAAGGCATCCGGGATCGGCAAGGAGGAGAGCCTTGAGGAGATCCTCTCCTTCACCCAGTCCAAGACGGTCAGCATCCCGCGCAGGGGGCGATGATGCTCCACCATGTGATCTCCCTGCGTTTCCACGAGGGCACCACCGACGAACAGATCCAGCGGATGGCCGACGGCCTCCTGGGCCTGCGCGACCAGATCGGCACCATCCGGTCCATGCGGATGGGCAGGGACCTGCGGATCCGGCCCGACAACTTCGCGTTCTCCTCGCTCACCGAGTTCGACGACGAGGCCGGCTACCTCGAATTCCGTGACCACCCGGCCCACCAGCGGGTGGTGCGCGAGCTCATCCAGCCGATCATGGCCGAGCGCGCCGGCGTGGTGTTCCTCAGCCCCTGACCGCCCAGCACCTCCTGACCGCCCAGCGCTTCATGACCGCACGCAACGAACCGCCCGGAGGACCGACCACATGACCACGCTCACAGCGACGCAGGCGGCGGACCTGGTCGCCGCGAACCGCATCCTCGTCCGCCAGGGCGTCCTCGACGCCTTCGGGCACGTCAGCATGCGGACCGCCCCCGGCGCCGACACGTTCTGGCTGTCCCGGAACCTCGCGCCGGGCTCGGTGACCGCGTCCGACCTGCTCGAGCACGACCTCGACGGCGCCACGGACGACCCGCGCAAGCCGTACCTCGAACGCTTCATCCACGCCGAGATCTACCGCCGACGGCCCGACGTCATGGCGGTCGTGCACAGCCACTCGCCCTCGGTGGTGCCGTTCAGCGTCGTCGACACGGGGCTGCGTCCCGTCCTCCACATGGCCGGGTTCCTCGGGGGACGGTCGACTCCGGTGTTCGAGATCAGTGACGTCGCCGGAGACGCCAGCGACCTGCTCATCACGTCCTCGTCGCTGGGTGCCGCGCTCGCCGGGACGCTCGGGGACGCCCCCGTCGCGCTGATGCGAGGCCATGGCTCGGTCGCCGTCGGCGGTTCGCTGCCGGAGGTCGTCTACCGGGCGGTCTACACCGAGGTCAACGCGCATGCCCAGGCCACGGCGCTCGCTCTCGGAAAGCCGCGCTACCTGTCCGCCGGCGAGGCGGCGGCCGCGAACGCGACCATCGGCGGCCAGGCCGTCCGGGCGTGGGACGTCTGGTGCGAGCAGGTGCGGCCGGACATCCCGGCCGGGGACCGGGCGTCCGGCCCGGGGCGGGAGTGACACCGGCATGCAGTTCCATCACCACGGATACGTCTCCGGCGATCCCCGTGTGCTCCCTGCCTCCGGCACAGGACTGAACCGCCCGGACGCCCTTCCCGACGAGGTCGATGTCCTCGTGGTGGGCACCGGACCGGCCGGAATGATCACGGCGGCCCAGCTCTCCCAGTTCCCGGGCATCACCACACGCATCATCGAACGCCGCGCGGGGCGCCTGCAGACCGGTCACGCCGACGGCCTCCAGGCGCGGAGTGTCGAGACCTTCCAGGCGTTCGGCTTCGCCGACCGGCTGGCCGACGAGGCACACCACGTCACCGAGTTCGCCTTCTGGCAGCCCGACCCGGACGACCCCACGCGCATCGCCCGGGCCGGCAGGTCACCCGACGACCCCAAGGGACTGAGCGAGTTCCCGCACATCCTCGTCAACCAGGCGCGCGTACTCGACTACTTCGCCGAGTTCATGGCCAACTCGCCATGCCGGATGCGCCCGGACTTCGGCGTGGAGTACGTGGGACATCAAGTCATCCCCGGGTCAGACCACCCGGTGATCGTCGAACTGGCCCACTCCGAGGGTGGGTTCGCCGGGGAGACGTTCCAGGTCCGCGCGAAGTACCTCGTGGGGGCAGACGGCGCGCACAGCAGGGTGCGCCAGTCGATCGGCTGCCGGTTCGAGGGCCACAGCGCCAACCACGCCTGGGGCGTCCTCGACATCCTGGCGGACACCGACTTCCCCGACATCCGGCTCCTGTCGACCATCCAGTCGAGCAGCGGCGGCAACATGATGGTCATCCCCCGCGAAGGCGGATTCCTCTTCCGCCTGTACGTCGACCTGGGCGAGGTCCCCGCCGACGACGCGGGGAAGGTGCGCGCCACGCCGGTGGAGGCCGTCATCGCGAAGGCCGCGGCGATCCTGCACCCGTACTCGCTGGACGTGAAGAAGGTGGCCTGGTTCAGCGTCTACGAGGTCGGGCACCGCCTCGCCGACCAGTTCGACGACGTGCCGCCCGAGGAGACCGGCGAGCGCCTGCCCCGCGTCTTCATCCTGGGCGACGCCTGCCACACGCACAGCGCCAAGGGCGGCCAGGGAATGAACGTCTCCCTTCAGGACGGATTCAACCTCGGCTGGAAACTCGGCCACGTCCTGGACGGGCGGGCACCGGAGTCGCTCCTCACCACGTACGGCACGGAACGCAAGATCATCGCGAGGAATCTGATCGACTTCGACAAGGCGTGGTCGTCGATGATGGCGAAGAAGACCGACGAGTTCGCTGACGCCGCGGAGTTGCCCGAGTACTTCAAGGCCACGGAGGAGTTCCGCACCGGATTCCGGACGCAGTACCCTCCTTCGCCGATCGTCGGCCGGCCGACGTACCAGCGCCTCGCCAAGGGCTTCCCGATCGGGCAGCGCTTCGCGTCCGCGAGGGTGCGGCGAGTGGCCGACACCAATCCGGTCCACCTGGGGCACCACGCCACGGCGGACGGCCGGTGGAGGATCTACGTCTTCGCCGACAGGACGGCTCCCGGCGGCGACGGCTCCGCGGTCGCCGCTTTCGCCGAGTGGCTCACCTCGTCACCCGGCTCGCCGTTCGCCGGGCTCCCGGAAGGCGTGAGGCCCGACGACCGGTTCGACCTCAAGGTCGTCTACCAACAGGACCACCACGCGATCGAACTCTCCGAGGTGCCCGAGGTCTTCAAGCCGAGGGTCGGTCCCTACGCCCTGGCCGACCTGGAAAGGATCCACGCCGCGATCCCGAAGGATGACATCTTCGAGGCACGCGCGATCGATCGTGGTGGTGCCGTCGTCGTGGTGCGGCCGGATCAGTATGTCGCGCATGTCATGCCTCTAGAGGCGACCGATGAACTGGCCGAGTTCTTCGCGCGGCTGCGCCTGTGAGGCTCGCTGTTCCTGGCCTCGATCGGCGGCGCCGCGAAGCACGGCGATCATGTCGTCGCGGTCACCGGGGTTCGGGCCATAACCGTGGGACATGCCCATGGCGCCGAAGCCGATGGCGGAGACTCGCAGGTCGCGCCCCAGTGTGCGCTGGTGCATCGTGTCCTCCCTGATGGTGCCCACCGCGGTGGGCGGGCTGTAGCTGTAAGACCGGCCGCCAGAGCACCGGACGTCGATCTCGGCGACGCGGCACCCGGTCGCCTCGTTCGCCGGGCTACCAGGCGTATGCCTCGGGGGCCTCGCCTCCGGGCCCGGGCCAGATCTCGTCGAGTGCACGGAGCGTCTCCGGCGACAGCGACAGGTGCGGGGCTCGCAGTGATTCGGTCAGATGCTCGGGGGTGCGCGGCCCGACGATGGTGGTGGCGACCGCCGGGTTGTGCAGCAGCCAGGCCAGTGCAACGTCCGCGGGCCGGTCGCCGAGGTTGGCGCACAGGGCCTCGTACTTCTCGAGCTGAGGCCGGTACTGCTCGACCGTGGCGAGGAACTCGGGGGACGAGCGCCGACCGCTGTTCGCCTTCTGCAGGGCACCGCCGAGCAGGCCGCCGCCCAGTGGGCTCCACGGGATCAGGCCCAGGCCATAGTGGCGCAGGGCGGGGATCAGTTCGAGTTCGACGGTGCGGGCGTTGAGGTTGTACAGGCTCTGCTCGGAGACGAGACCGAGGAAGTTGCGCTTGCTCGCTTCCTGCTGGGCGGTGGCGATGTGCCAGCCGGCGAAGTTGCTGCTGCCCATCCTGCTGGGCGGTGGCGATGTGCCAGCCGGCGAAGTTGCTGCTGCCCACGTAGGTGACCTTGCCCTCGCGGACCAGCTGCTCCATGGCCTGCCAGATCTCGTCCCACGGCGTCGAGCGGTCGATGTGGTGCATCTGGTACAGGTCGATGTGGTCGGTCCGCAGCCGCCGGAGGCTGTCCTCGGCAGCCTTGCGGATCTTGTAGGCCGACAGGTACTTGTCGTTCGGGCCGGTGCCCATGGGCTGGTAGAGCTTGGTCGCGAGCACAATGCGGTTGCGCCGACCCTTGTCCTGGGCCAGCCAGCGGCCGATGATCTCCTCGGAGAGCCCGTAGCCCTGTGCCATGTCGGGTGACTGCGGTCCGCCGTACACATCGGCGGTGTCGACGAAGTTGATGCCTTCCTCGACTGCCCGGTCGAGGATGCCGAAGCTGGTGGGCTCGTCGGTGACCCAGCCGAAGTTCATGGTGCCCAGGCCGAGCTTGCTGACCTTCAGACCGGTCCGGCCGAGGTGGTTGTACGTCATGGTCATGGGTGGTTCTTCCAATCCGGTGTGGCAGTACGCCGGGTATCTGCACAGAGCACAGTGCGCTACGGCTCTCCTGGCGGGGCGGGGCGTGCCCGGCGTCTGCGGAAGGTCCCCGCCGTCCAGAGCGCCGGGCAGGTGCCGCTGACAGGCGTGGAACGGGGCGCGTGCGTCAGGGTCTGGCGCGCTCGGGCGTCAGGCGGCCGGTGGCGGTCGACGCGCACCGCGTGCTGTGCAACCGCCGGCTCAGGGCGTCAGGGCTTGAGGAGTGTCTTGATGGCGCGCCGTTCGTCCATGGCCCGGTAGGCATCGGCGACCTGTTCGAGCGGCAGGGTGAGGTCGAAGACCTTACCCGGGTTGATGCGGCCGGAGAGCACGCGGTCGATCAGGTCGGGCAGGAATTCACGGACGGGGGCGGGGCCGCCGCGCAGGCCGACGTGGGAGTGGAACAGCTCTTCGCCGTCGACCGCCACGCCGTGGGGGACGCCGACGAAGCCGACGTTGCCGCCGGGCCGCGTCGAGCGCAGGGCCTGCTGCATGGACTCGGGGGTGCCCACGCATTCCAGGACCCGGTCGGCGCCGATGCCGCCGGTCATCTCCTTGATGCGGGCGGTGCCGTCCTCGCCGCGCTCGGCGACGATGTCGGTGGCCCCGAACTCGCGGGCCAGGTTCTGCCGGGCCTCGTGCCGGGACATCGCGATAATGCGCTCGGCACCGAGCTCCTTTGCGGCGATGACCGCGCACAGGCCGACCGCGCCGTCGCCGACCACCGCGACCGTGTCGCCGGGCCGTACCTCTGCGGCGACCGCCGCGTACCAGCCGGTCCCCATCACGTCGGAGCAGGCCAGCAGACTGGGAATGTCCTCCTCGGCCGGCTGGACGGGCGTGGCGACCAGGGTGCCGTCCGCGAGCGGGATGCGGATCTTCTCGGCCTGGCAGCCCTCGGCGCCGACGAACTCGCGGTGCAGGCAGTTGGTCTGGTAGCCGTTGCGGCAGTTCGCGCAGGTGTTGTCGGAGGCGAAGAACGAGCCGATGACGAACTGCCCCGGCTTGACGGCCGTCACTGCGCTGCCGACTTCCTCGACGATGCCGACGTACTCGTGGCCGAACGGCGTGGGCTGCTCCACCGGGTTGATGCCGCGGTAGTCCCACAGGTCCGAGCCGCACACACAGGTCGCGGCGGTGCGGATGACCGCGTCGGTCGGGTCGATGATCTTCGGGTCGGCGCGCTCCTCGAAGCGCACGTCGCCGGGAGCGTAGAGAACTGCTCCGCGCATGATGATGGTCCTTACAGGTTGTCCGGGTTCGGATCAGCGGCGGGTGCTGGTTCGGGGGCCGCCGTACTCGTCGTCGCCGACGTGCTCGAGCCAGTCGACCTCGTCGGTCTCCCACAGCGCGATGTGCGTCATGAAGTGCTCCGGGGCGGCGCCGTGCCAGTGCTCCTCGCCCGGCGGGGTCCAGATCACGTCGCCCGGGTGGGCTTCGAGGATCTCGCCGCCGCGGGACTGAATCAGGGCGATGCCCTCCACGATGTAGAGGGTCTGGCCCAGGCCATGGGAGTGCCAGGCGGTCCGGGCGCCGGGAGCGAAGCGCACCGCGTTCGCGCGGGCACGGGAGGGCTCCTCACCGCGGTAGATCACATCGGCCCACGCGTCGCCGGTGAACCACTCGGCGGGCAGCTTCATCGTCGGCTGCTTGTTCAACAATTCCATGGGGTGGTGCTCCCTTGCCGCAGGTCGCGCGGTCAGGCGGTGGCCTGCTCGTCGGCGATCTGCTTGAGCAGATTGATCGCGGTCATGGCATTCGGCCAGCCGGCGTAGAAGGCGAGATGCGTGATCGCCTCGGACAGCTCCTCCACGCTCAGCCCGTTCTCCAAGGCCACGCGCAGGTGGTAGCCGAGCTGCTCGCCGCGGTAGAGCGCGGCCAGCACGCTCACGGTGACCAGGCTGCGATCCCGCGGGGAGAGCCCGGGCTGCTCCCAGACGTCGCCGAAGAGGACCTCATTGGTGACCTCGACGAGCTTGGGCGCGATGCCGGCCAGCTCCTGGGGTGCGGACTGCTTCGCCATGGACGACTCCTTCACTCGCAAAAATGGTGAAATCGGGCATGCCCGCTCTGTAGTCAGGCGCCCGTCCCGGCAGCCCGAAGCCTCTCGTCCGGAATGACGCCGGGAGCCGCAGCAGCGGCCACTATCGAGGAAACCGCAGGTCACGCGCAGGCGGAAGGTACGGCTGTTCCAGGTACTGACAGAACCCCCCTCGTCCGCGCCCGCCCGCCTAGCCTGGAAGACGTGAGTACCGAAAGCGACATCCGCGACTTCCTGGCCTCCCGCCGCGCCAAGATCACCCCGCAGGAGGCCGGACTACCCGCCTACGGCGGCAACCGGCGCGTGCCCGGGCTGCGCCGCGAGGAAGTCGCGATGCTCGCCGGCGTCAGCGTCGACTACTACGTCCGCCTGGAGCGCGGCCACCTCGCCGGAGCCTCCGAGGAGGTCCTCGACGCCGTCGCGAACGCGCTGCAGCTCGATGAGGCCGAACGCGCGCACCTCTACGACCTGGCCCGCGCCGTCGCCAGGCGCCCTGCACGCCGCACTAAACGCACCCGCGGCCCGCTCCCGAACAGTGTGGTGCGTGTCCTTGACTCCATGACCGACTCCCCGGCCTTCATCCGCAACGGCCGCCTGGACATCCTCGCCGTCAACCGCCTCGGCCGCGCCCTGTACGCGCCGTTGTTCACCGATGACGCCCCGCGGCCGGTCAACGTCGCCCGCTTTCAGTTCCTGGACCCGCACGGCCGTGACTTCTTCCCCGACTGGGAGCAGTCCGTGAACACGACCGTCTCCCTGCTGCGCACCGAGGCCGGACGGGCTCCCGGCGACACCGACCTGACCGGGCTGATCGGTGAACTCGTCACCCGCAGCGACGAGTTCCGCACCGCCTGGGCCAAGCACAACGTGCGCCTGCACCACACCGGTCGCAAAGCCTTCCGGCACCCGGCTGTCGGTGAGATCACCCTGGACTTCGACGCCATGGAATTGCCCGCACAGCCCGGCCTGACCCTGACCGCTTACAGCGCCGCCCCGCACACCCCGGCCCACGACGCACTGCAACTGCTGGCCGCGTGGGCCGCCACCGAGGACGCCTCCGCAGCCGCCGACCCAGACCACACCACCAGCCGCTGAACCACGCCGGCCGCCCGATCCCGATCACCGACACCGCAGGAGGCACCACCATGCACACGCGTATCCTCGGCCAGGGCCTTGAGGCCTCCGCCTCGGTGGTTGAGAACCGCCCCTCGGTAATCGAAGGCCCCACATCCAGGAGGATGCTGTTGGCGGTCGCGAACAGCGTTCACGCGCCGCGTGGTCGCGCAGCAGGCGCGGGCGAGCCTTCGGCAGCTAGACCGGTGGATCGCGGACGAGGAGCGTCGCGAGGCCGAGCGACGGCAGGCCGAGGAGCGGCGACCGCCGCCCCCGGAGTGGCTGATCGAGCGGGGCCTTGACCGGAGACGCGACGCGATACGTCAGCAGGTTCCGGCGTGCTCGAAGTGTCGACCGGACACGCGAGTGGGCCTGCTGGAGTAGTCCGGCGCGCGGGCGGCCCAGGCGGCGTTTGAGGCTGGCGGGTTGGAGTTCCCTGTCGACGTCGCGTGGCCGAGCTGGTGCCGCAGATGCCGGCCGGGCCACACTGGTGGTACGAGGTCGAGCTCGACGGTTCTCCGGACATCTTGAGATGTCTCATCCGGGTGCACCTCGGCAGAGGTGAGAACGAGGGCCCTGTACAGAAATGGCAAGGCGTGGCCACCGTCTGACGAGCGACACTGGGAACGTGCTGACCATGGACCGAGTCATTGCTCCGGGCGGCATCCGGATCCGGGAGACCTCGACCGGAGTGACCGTACCGCCCGGCTGCTGCTTCGGCCTGGAGAACTGGCGAGACTGGCTGGAGCTCATGAACGGCGTGAGCCCTGGCTCGGCCACGACCCTGCGCCGCGCACCGAGCGCACCGGGACGACCATCCGGCTGTGGCCTGATGCGGAGCACCCGGACGGCCTCCCCATCGAACTGCCATTGGCCCAACTGTCCCATCTCCTGAACTCCGTACAGCTCCAGCTCGTCGCCTTCCTGGCCTCCGTCGGAGAATGGGCCACCCGATACGCCCCGCCCCTTGCCGACGCTCTGGTCACAAAGCTCGACGAGAACCTCGCCATCACAACCCCCCTCCGCGACACCCAGAGCTGAACCGCGCCTGCCCAGGCGCCGCCATGCCGGTGGCCATGTGTCTCATGAGACACCGCGAAGTCTGGAGAACGACGGCCACCGGGCCCAACTCGCCCGGTGGGGCCGACGGGCAGGTACGGCTGCGCTCCGGGCAGGGCACAGTGGGACAACCCTTGGTTAGCTGATCAGGGGGAGGTAAATGGTGTCGACGATTTCCTGGATGTCCTGGGAAGGCATCGGTTTCATGTCCATGAGTGCCTGGTGGCGGAGCAGGTCGTAGGGGAGTCGGGTGATGCGGGGGGTGAGTTTTGTGCCGTCGATCTCTCCGCGTTCGACAGCGCGCTGCGTGACGGACTCGATCAGTGTCCACCTTTCATCGATCAGGGACGCACGCAGGTCGGCGGGAGTGGTTTCCGTTTCTTCGAAGTAGGCGGCCAGCTGTGCGGTCATGGCCGCGGCAAACATGGTGAACGCGCCGTTGAGCTGTTCGAGCAGGCTGATTGTGTCCTCGCGCAATGCCCCGGTGTCCGGGTCGGTGAGCGGGAAGCTGTCGCTGACACGGCCGATGGCGTCGCGGACGAGGAGGTCCTTGGTCGGCCAGTGGCGGTTGACGACCGGACGGCTGGTGCCGGCGCGGTCTGCGACCGCGGCGAAGGAGAGGCCCGCGTAGCCACGTTCCATGAGTTCTTCCCAGGCGGCGTCGAGGAGGGCGGCCTGCAGTTCTGCGCCACGTCGGCGGCGGGGTCTGGGCTCCGGACTTGCAAGATGCATGCCTGCATCTTATTTTAGGTGTCCGGTGCACAGCAAGCGGTACGGCCCTTGCCGTGCTCCTGGCCGCATCGCCGACGCTCCAGCACGGCTGCCGTGCCCCCTTACGGAAGGAAGAACATCATGAACACTCGCAACGATGCCCAGCAGGCCCCCCCGGTGTCGATAGATGTGCACACCATGGGCCGCACCGTCGACGAGTCCCAGGTCGACCAGTGGGAGCTCAAGGCCGCACGCCGGGCCCTGAGAAACCTCAAGAGCGTGGCCAGCGGCCAGGTGATGATGGACCTCCTCGCCGGACAGATCGAAGCCGGCGACCGGTATTACAGGGAACTCGTCGCGGCCTCCGGCGGCGCCTACCGCGAGTCACGCACAGAGTTCACCATCCGCGGCCTCAGCGGCACCGCCATGGCCAACTGGTTCTCCGCACAGGCCGGCACCGGACGCTTCCTGGACAAGTCGCTGCTCCTCAACGCCCACCCCGAGCATTACGTGGAACCGCCCACCTACACCGGCGGCATGGTGGAGACGATCGACGGCCGCCTGTGCCGGTTCAAGGTCTCGGTGGCGCGCGAACTCCCCGACGCGGTCGCCGCCTTTCTCGACGCCTCCTACCCCGTGACCCTGATGACCGCCCTGCTCAGTCTGGATGACGACACCCCCTTCGCCTACTGCCTCCACCAAGCCCGCGACACCGACGCCGGCGCCGACGTGGTGGTGCGCGTGATCTACCCATCGGCCGCCCCGGACTCAATGATCGAGGGCCACTGCGAGCACCTGTCGATCGAATTCCGCAGCTGGATCCGCAACGCGGCCGCCGCCACCCGCTGACTCGGCAAAGGCCGCGCACATGACTTTCGCGAAAAGGAACGCGCTGGTAACCGGAGCAGGGGCGCTCGGCGGGCTGGGGCACGCGGTGGCGCGGATCCTCGCCTCCGGCGGTGCCTATGTAACGGTCACCGGACGCGACCCGCAGCGCGGCGCCCAGGTCGTCGAGGATCTCGGTACCAAGGCCCGGTTCCTGCCGGCCGACCTCAGCGACAGCGAGGACGTGCGGAGACTTGCCGAGGAGGCCGGAGACGTCGACGTCCTAGTCAACAACGCCGCCGTCCTGCTTGGCGACACCCAGGACCTTTCCGCCTTCGACGACGCGTTCGCCGTCAACGTGCGCGCACCGTTCGCACTGACCACCGCCGTGGCACCACGCATGGCCGCGAACGGAGGCGGCAGCATCGTCAACATCTCCTCCACCGCCTCCGGCATCGGCATGCCCGCCATGGCCGTCTACGGCGCGTCCAAGGCCGCGTTGGAATCCCTGACACGGGCCTGGGCCGTAGAGTTCGCCGCTGGCAACGTCCGCGTCAACGCCGTCTCACCGGGGCCGATGCGCTCGGCGAAGGCGGTCGCATCACTCGGTCAGGATGTCGGTGGATACGGTGAGACGGTGCCGATGGCCCGCGTAGCCGACCCGGCCGAGGTCGCCGAGGTCGTCGCCTTTCTGGCAAGCAACCGGGCCAGCTTTACCACCGGGGCGGTCGTCGCCGCCGACGGAGGCCGGTCTGCGCTCTGACCGGACCTCGGTTTGCCCTACCGCGGTTCCGACCTGGAGTACTGGTTTCAAGCGCCGTGTCGCCTAGTTGTATTGACCACAAGCGTTGTTGACACCCGTATCGGCGTTGCCGGGGCGTGCTCGTAGTTACCGGTCGCCGCGCAGGTATCGAGTGACCATGGCGACCAGCTCCGTTTCCAGCCTTTCGACCTGGGTGGGGTGTGGGGTTGCCATGAGTTTGTGGGTGTTCATCTCCACGGTTCCCACGACGAGTTCTGCGGCCATGTCGAGATCCTCTACCTGGACGTCGGGATGACGGGCGAACACCTCGCGCACCTGGCTCACCCGGGCTTTGCCGTGCCGGTCGATCGCTTCGATCAGGTCACTGGAGACCGGCGCTTCCTCGATCATGATCCGCAGGAGCTGGGGGTCGTCGCGGTGGTGGTCGATCGCGTCGCGTACCAGGGACCGGATGGCGCCTTCCAGGCTACCGGGGGTCATGTCCAGCTCATCGGCTCCTGTCCACGCGCCGCGGTCGATGTGCCGGACCAGTAGCTCGGCGAGGATGGCGTCCTTGTTCGGGAAGTACTGGTACAGCGAGCCGATGGACATGCGGGCCTGTTCGGCGATTCGGTTGGTGGTGCCGGCCGCGTATCCGTACTCGGCGAAAACGTGAGCGGCTGCGGTGAGGATCCGCTCGCGGGTGAGCTCGGCGCGTACCTGCCGGGGCTTGCGACGTGGGGTGAGGCGCCGGTCGGCGGGTGTCATCCGTTGTTCCTCCTGGCCGGTGAAAAGCGAGTAGCAAATAGCTGAGCTTTTACTCAGAATAGTGTCATGAGCTGCGGAAACAAGAGGACCGACAGTCTGGGAGTGGGGCGGTGATCCCCCGGGTCCGCCTCCCTCGGGAGCGCAGGATGATCACTTTGGAGGTACGGCGCTGTCAGCCGGTCTCCGTCGGCTTCACCACCGTCACCCTGGGTGGCCCCGGCATACGGCACCTCGTTCCGGGAGACGCCGACCAGGCTGTGCGACTCTTCTTCCCACGCGAGGGGCAGCATGTGCTGCGGATGCCGACCGCCTCGAACGAGGCGTGGATGGCGCAGGTCCTGCTGATGCCGAAAGCGGTCCGTCCGTGGGTGCGCAATCTGACCATCCGCAGCCTGCGCCCGGCGGAGCAAGAACTCGACATCGAGTTCGCTCTCCACGGCGACTCGCCCATGACCTCGTGGGTGCGTCGGGTCCAGCCGGGTGACCCTGCCGGGATCTTCGATCTCGGCTCCATGCACGGGCCGCCCGAGCACACCCGGGGACGCCTGCTGGTGGGTGACGAGAGTGCGTTGCCAGCCATCTTGTCGATCCTGGACAGGGATCCGAACCCGCCGCCCACCGAAGTCTTCGTGGAGGTGGCGACCGCGCACGACATCCGCACCGTTCCCACACGGCCCGGCGTGCGCGTCCACTGGCTCAGCCGCGACAGCGAGAGCCTGCGTCCCGGCGTCCGCGCGCTGGAGGCGGTTGCTGATGCCGAACTGCCCGAAGGCCCCCTCTATGCGTGGGTGGCGGGCGAGTCCCGGCTGGCCACTGGCATTCGGCGGCACCTGGTCAACGACCGTGGCATACCCAAGCGGGACGTCTCCTTCTGCGGCTACTGGCGACTTGGCCGGTCCGCCCCCGGCTGAAAGGAAGCCTCATGCAGCAGTACACCTTCGAGCCGGACTCGATGCACCGGCTGTCCTTGGTGGACGAGGTCGAGGCGGTCGTCGGCCGCCCGGCCGCGATGATCATTCAGAAGCAGATCAGCGTCCTGGACGCAGGGTGCCGCGAGGTCCTCGCTCACAGCCCGGTCGCGGCCTTCGGTTACCAGGACCGCGACGGCGTCGTCCGCACCACGTTCGTCGGTGGCACGCCCGGATTCGCGCGTGTCCACTCCCCGCAGCGATTCTCCTTCCCTGTTGCAGGGACGAGCGTCGCATCCGGCCCGGTCTCGTTGTTCTTTCTGCTGCCCGGCGTGGGCGAGGTACTACGCGTCAACGGCACCGCATCCGCCCTCAAGGGTGGGGAGACGGCCGTGGACATCGCCGAGGCGTACGTGCACTGCGCGCAGGCCGTCATCCGCTCCGGCCTGTGGGAACCGCCCTCCGCACCCCCCGCCGCAGAGCCGATGGTGGACCAGGGGCCGTTGGCCGGCCCAGGTGTCAGCGACTTCCTGGCCGCCTCACCCTTCCTGGCCCTGTCCACCTGGGACACGGAAGACGGCAGTGACACCAGCCCGCGCGGGGAACAGCAGGCGGTGGCCCGGATCCTGAACGGCCGCACCCTGGTCCTTGCCGACCGCAAGGGCAACAAACGCGCGGACACCCTGCACAACCTGCTCCACGACGACCGGATCGCCCTGGCCGCCCTCGTCCCCGGCCGCAGCGGTGTCCTGCACATCCACGGGCGCGCTGCGATCACCGACGACACCGCGCTGCTGAAGACCTTGGCCTTGCGCGGCGTGCCGCCGCACCTCGCCCTCCTCATCGACGTGGAATATGCAGAGGTCCGCAGCAACGATGCTGTTTCCCGTGCCCGCCTGTGGAACCCCGACGTGCGATCCGGCCGGGATGCGGCACCCGACATGATGGCCCTGGGCAGCGCTCACCTGGCTGTCGGCGCAGCCGAGTCCGGACGTGGCTCGGCACGGCTGATCAAGGTCATCACCGCCCTCCCGGGCATGAGCCGGCTCATGCGGAAAGCGATGGACCGTGCCTACGTCTCAGGGCTGCGTAAAGAGGGCTACGCCGATGTCCGCGCCCCTTCCGCTGCTCGCCGTGGCGATGCGCATCACGGTGAGGTGGCGGCGGGCCCGCTACGGCCCGTGCGTGTCTGCGAGATACGGCAGGAGACGCCGTCCGCCCGCACCCTGGTTCTCGAGGACGCCGCCGACGAGGCAAAGCCATTCGACTTCCGCCCCGGGCAGTTCTTCACCCTGGTCACGGACATCGCGGGCCAGCCCGTACGGCGTGCCTACTCGGCCTCCTCGGCGCCGGGAGCGACCCGGCTGGAACTCACCGTCAAGCACGTTGAGGGCGGGCAGTTCTCCACGCACGCCCACCATCACCTGCAATTCGGGGACCAGCTCGCGGTACGCGGCCCCTCCGGTACCTTCCACGCCCCGCCGCAGGCCACCGAACAGCTGGTACTCATCGCGGCCGGCAGCGGCATCACGCCCATCATGAGCATGATTCGCACCCGCCTGTCCGATCCGGCATCGGCGGGCAGGATCGACTTGCTGTACAGCAGCCGAAACCCCGAAGAGGTCATTTTCAGCGATGAGTTGACGCGCATGGAAAAGGACCACCCAGACCGGCTGACGGTCACCCATGTCCTTACGAGTCGCGACGGCCGGCTCGACGCGGAAAGCATCCGCCGATGGGCGACCGGCCTCCCGCTGACGGACACCGCACATCACTTCGTCTGCGGCCCCGAAGCACTCATGGACACCGTGCAGGACGTCCTGCACCAACTCGGCGTGCCGGACGAGCACATACACCAAGAACGCTTCAGTGGTGGCGTCACCACCCCAACCACGCAGGCACCCCAGGAGATGAGAGTCGAGAAGGACGGGAGACTCGTCGGAACTGCCATGGTCGAACCCGGACAGAGCCTGCTCGATGCCGGTCTCGCCGCAGGACTGCCCATGCCGTACTCCTGCACGGTCGGCAGCTGCGGCGAATGCATGGTGCGCGTGAGCAGCGGCGAGGTCACGCAACCCGAACACACCTGCCTCACCCGCGAGCAGAAGACGGAAGGGCAGGCACTGACATGTGTCAGTTGCCCGCTGTCCAAGGTGACCCTTGATATTGCCGCCCCGACGCCTCCCGGCCGGCGCTGAGGCCCCGCCTACGACACCGCCCACGCACTTCCGCCCGCGCGCCCATGGCCCACCGATGAGGTCTTCGTGTCCCACCCCAATGCCCGGCTCAACCCTCCACGGCAGGCGACTGCTGATCGAGCGGGTCCGATCTGGTCGCCCCGTCGCGCCCGTAGCCGGCGAAATGGGCATCTCCCGCGCCACGGCCTACAAGTGGGTACGACGCTGGCGCACCGAGGGCGATGCCGGTCCTTTCGACCGCCAGAGTCGGCCCCGGACGACCCCGCATCGCACTGCCTCAGACGTCGAAGCACAGGTCTGCACCCTACGGCGGGAGCGAAGGCTCGGCCCCGCACGGATCGGCCCGATCCTGGACATACCCGCCTCAAGAAGCTCGGCAACATCCCCGATGGCGGCGGGCACCGCATCATGCCGCGGCAACAAGCCGGTGCCAACAGACAGGCCACGACCGAGGCACGCAGGGGCGGCAGCCCGACACGAAGAGCACGGCGGGAGAGCGTGTGTTGCCGATCCCGAGCCTCGTACGGAAGGCGCTGAAGACGTTCCGCGCCACGCAGGCAGTGGAACGCCTGGCGGCGGGCGAGGGGTACGAGGGCGGCGGGTATGTCCTCGTGGATGAACTTGGGTGCGCGCTGAACGGTCGGCAGCTCCGAACGCGGGCCTACAAAACAATGGATGCAAACGGCCTTCGCAGGGTCCGTCTGTACGATGCTCGGGCGTCTTGCCTCACGTACCTCGCCAACAACGGGGTGCCGGATCACCTGCTCGCCATGTGGGCCGGGCACACCAACGTGAAGACGACGAAGAAGTGGTACGTGAAGCCGGACGTGGCGGACCTGCTTCCGGCGGCGGAGGCATGGGGAGGTCTCGCAGGGGGCGTGTGACAGATCGTGACAGATGAAGGTGTGAACCCGTGACCGAAGGCAAGACCGAGACGCTGCAGTACCGCTTTGACGGGCCAGAACACCTACCAGTCCTGATCCTGGGGCCGTCCCTCGGTACCACATGGCACATGTGGGACCGGCAGGTGCCCGAGCTGTCCCAGCACTGGCGGGTCTTCCGCTACGACCTGCCCGGGCACGGAGGCGCCCCGGCCCACCCGGCCGGGTCGGTCGCCGAACTCACCGCGCGGCTGCTGGCCACCCTCGACGGGCTCGGCGTGCAGCGCTTCGGGTACGCGGGCTGCGCGTTCGGCGGTGCCGTCGGGATCGAGCTGGCGCTGCGCCACCCCGAGCGGCTCGCCTCCCTCGCGCTGATCGCCGCCTCGCCCCGGTTCGGGACGGCCGACGAGTTCCGCCAGCGCGGCGTGATCGTGCGCACCAACGGGCTCGACCCCATCGCCCGCAGCTCCCCCGAGCGCTGGTTCACCGGCGGGTACGCCGCCGCACAGCCGGCGATCACCGAGTGGGCGGTGCAGATGGTCCGGACCACCGACCCGGGCTGCTACATCTCCGCCTGCGAGGCCCTCGCCGCGTTCGACGTGCGCGGGGAACTGGGCCGGGTCGGCGTTCCGACGCTGGTCCTCGTCGGCTCCGACGACCAGGTCACCGGCCCCGCCGAGGCCCGTACGCTGGTCGCCGGGATTCCGGACGCGCGGCTCGCCGTCGTCCCGGGCGCCTCCCACCTGGTCCCGGTCGAGCAGCCCTCGGCCGTCACCGACCTGCTGGTGCGGCACTTCACCACCGCCTGGCAGGCCGCCCACGACGCCACCGCCACCGGCCAGGTCCCCGTGCCGGTACCGGCCCACCCCACCGTCCATCCGACCCCGGCGGCCCAGGTCCCGGGTCCGGCCGCCGCGCCCCTCCAGCCGGTGCCGGCTCCGCCGCAGGCCGCGCCCATCGCCGAGATCGCCCCGGCCCCCGTCGTGCCGCCGCAGGCGCAGGGCAGGCCAGACCCGTACGACGCCGGGCTCAAGGTGCGCCGCGAGGTCCTCGGCGACGGACACGTCGACCAGGCGCTCGCGCAGGCGGACGACTTCTCCGGGGACTTCCAGGAGCTGCTCACCCGGTACGCGTGGGGCGAGGTCTGGGACCGGCCGGGCCTGGACCGGCGCTCGCGGAGCTGCGTCACCCTCACCGCCCTCGTCGCCGGCGGCCATCTCGAGGAGCTGGCGCCCCACCTCAGGGCCGCCCTGCGCAACGGCCTCACCCCGGCCGAGATCAAGGAAGTACTGCTCCAGGCGGCCGTCTACTGCGGCGTACCGGCCGCGAGCGGGGCGTTCCGGGTGGCCCAGCAGGTCATCCGCGAGGAGACGACACCACCGGAGTAGGCCCCTGGGGCGGGGAGCGGGCGGGCGGCGGCAGGATGGAGTCATGAAGCTCATCAAGAAGTCGCACGCCTGTGTCCGCCTCGAAAAGGACGGAGGGACGCTCGTCCTGGACCCCGGCGGGTTCACCGAGGAGGACGCCGCCCTCGGCGCGGACGCCATCCTCGTCACCCACGAGCACCCGGACCACTTCGACGAGCTGCGGCTGCGGGCCGCGATGGAGGACAATCCGGCGGCGCAGATCTGGACGCTCAGGTCGGTCGCGGAGAAGATCTCGTCGGCGTTCCCGGGCCGCGTCCACACCGTCGGCCACGGCGACACCTTCACCGCCGCCGGGTTCGACGTGCGGGTCCACGGGGAGCTGCACGCGGTGATCCACCCGGACATCCCGCGCGTCACCAACGTCGGTTTCCTCGTGGACGGCGGCAAGGTCTTCCACCCCGGCGACGCCCTCACCGTCCCCGACCACCCGGTCGAGACGCTGATGCTGCCGGTCATGGCACCCTGGAACAAGATCTCCGAAGTGATCGACTACGTCCGCGAGGTCCGGCCGCAGCGCGCCTACGACGTCCACGACGCGCTCCTGACCGACCTGGCCCGACCGATCTACGACCGCCAGATCGGCGAGCTGGGCGGCACCGAGCACCTGCGGCTGACGCCCGGCGGCTCCGCGCTCCTGTGAGGTCCCGGCGCCCGGGGCGGGGCCGCGTTGTCAGTGCCGCCCGGTAGGTTGGGGAACATGCGCATCGCGACCTGGAACGTGAACTCGATCACCGCCCGCCTGCCGAGGCTCCTGGCCTGGCTGGAGAGCAGCGGCACCGACGTGCTGTGCCTCCAGGAGGCCAAGGTCGCCGAGGCGCAGTTCCCCTTCGACGAGCTGCGCGAGGCGGGCTACGAGGCGGCGGTCCACGCCACCGGCCGGTGGAACGGGGTGGCGGTGCTCTCCCGCGTGGGCATCGAGGACGTGGTCAAGGGGCTGCCCGGCGACCCGGGGTACGACGGCGTCCAGGAGCCGCGCGCCATCTCCGCCACGTGCGGCCCCGCCCGCGTCTGGTCGGTGTACGTGCCCAACGGCCGCGAGGTGGAGCACCCGCACTACGCCTACAAGCTCCAGTGGTTCGAGGCCCTGCGTGCCGCCGTCCAGAGCGACGCCGCCGGCGACCGCCCCTTCGCCGTGATGGGGGACTACAACGTCGCGCCGACCGACGACGACGTCTACGACCGGGCCGCCTTCGAGGGCGCCACCCACGTCACGCCCGCCGAGCGCGCGGCCCTCGCCTCGCTGCGCGGCGCCGGCCTGTCCGACGTGGTGCCGCGCCCGCTGAAGTACGACCACCCCTACACGTACTGGGACTACCGCCAGCTCTGCTTCCCCAAGAACCGCGGCATGCGCATCGACCTGGTGTACGGCAACGAGCCCTTCGCCAAGGCGGTCACCGACTCCTACGTCGACCGCGAGGAGCGCAAGGGCAAGGGCGCCTCGGACCACGCGCCGGTCGTGGTGGACCTGGACCTGTAGGCGCACCGCCCCGTTCTCCGCAACTTTTCCGCAAGTTCTCCGCAGACACGCCCTGTGCGTGCCCTGTGGTGCCCCCGGCCGTACGAATGACAGTCTGGAGGTATGAACTTCCCCTTCCTGGGCAAGCGGCGCGAAGACCCCCGGGTGCACGACGCGGAGGGAATCGGCGACCTGCTCGCCGAGTGCGATCTGTTGCGCTCGCAGGCGCTGCGGGAGGGGATCCGGCTCGACGACTCCGCGCTCTCCCTGGAGCGGTTGGACCAGATGCTGCCGCGCTGGCGCGGTGACGAGGAGATCCTGACCTGGCTCGGCAACGACGCGGGTCTCTACCTCGGCACCGTCATCGTGCGCACCGTGGCCGGAGCCGCCTGGGCCATCCGGTCCGACGGCCAGCCGGTCGTCCGGCTCGCCGGCGGCCGGGAGTTCGACGTGGTGGCCAACGGGCACGCCTGGGCGGAGGACGGCGCACCCGAACTCTCTCAGCTCTACGGCGAGGTCGCCGAGACGTGAGTCCCGTCCCCGTCCCCGTGGCCGCCCGCTCCCGGCAGGCCGCCGCGCAGCGGGGTGCCTCGGACGAAGTGGGCTGTCTAAGAGAAGTGGGCTGCCTTAAATAGGGGTAATGCCCGCAGGTGCGTGTCGGCGTCGTATGTCGGGTTTGTCTCGGTACGTTGCCGTAGTCGGAGCGGACACGAACGCTCGGGGGACCTACGCAGGGTGCAGCCGCAGATCACTGCTCGCGGGCGAGGAGAAGGTCAGTTGCACACCGGCGGGCGACCTCGTCGGGGTACCGCTTCACGAGGTGGCGCCCGCCGGTCCGCTCAGTGGGAGGTGCCGGACGGTGTCGTGGGCAGGTACCCGGGCGCCCGCCAGGCGTTCAGTCGCTGCTCCACCGCCCCGCCCAGGGAGAGCAGTTCGGCGTCCTGCCGGTCGCCGGCCATGAGGAGCAGCCCGACCGGCAGTTCGCCGACGAACCCGGCGGGCACCGACAGCGAGGGGTACCCGGCGACGGCGGCGGGGGTCGAGGACGGGATCACGTCGTTGTCGCCCCGCGCGCAGTCGGTCGTCCAGGCGGGCGGGTTGGCCGGGGAGGCGATGGCGTCCAGGCCGTGCTCGGTCATGACCTCGTCGATGGACCGCCGGGACAGGTCGGTCAACTCCGCGCGCATCGCCCGGTACTCCGGGTTGGTCGTGGGCGGTGCGGCCAGTGCCTGCTCGAACAGCTCCTGACCGGCGAAGCAGCTCCGCTCCTGCGGGTGGGTCCGGTTGAACTCGATCAGCTCGGCGAGGTCGCGCGGTCCCTCGCGGGTGGCGAGGTAGGCGTCGATGTCCCGGTGGAACTCGCTCAGCAGCGCCGGGAACTCCAGCTCGGCCAGGCGTTCCTGATACGGCAGGCTCACCTCGACGACCTCGGCCCCCGCCGCGACGAGCCGCTCGGCGGTGCGGGTCATCAGGGCGTCCACCTCGGCCCCCAGCGACGGCAGCCGCCACAGGCCGATCCGCTTGCCGCGCAGTGTGCCGCCACGGCCGGCCACGTCGGTGAGGCTCGGCGCGTCGCCCTCCCGTACGGTGTCCCGGCCGCTGAGCACCGCGAGGGTGAGCGCGGTGTCGGTCACGTTGCGTGCCATGGGGCCGGCCGTGTCCTGCGCGGCGGAGATCGGCACCACGCCGGACTGGCTGACCACGCCGAGGCTGGGCTTGAGGCCGACCACGCCGTTCATCCCGGCGGGGCAGACGATGGAGCCGTCCGTCTCCGTCCCGATCGCCACCTGCGCCAGCGACGCCGCGAGCGCCGCGGCCGAACCGGAGGACGAGCCGCAGGGGTTGCGGTCCAGGACGTACGGGTTGTTCGTCTGGCCGCCCACCGCCGACCACCCCGACGTCGGCTTCGCCGCGCGGAAGTTGGCCCACTCGGACAGGTTGGCCTTGCCGAGGATCACCGCCCCGGCCGCCCGCAGCTTCTTCACCAGGTCGGCGTCGGAGGCCGGCGGGCGTCCGGCCAGCGCGAGGGAGCCGGCGGTCGTCGGCATGTCCCGGGTGTTCACGTTGTCCTTGAGCAGGACGGGGATGCCGTCCAGCGGGCCGCGGGACCTGCCGAGACGATGTCTGAGGTCACTGGCGACGGCCTGGCCCAGGGCCGTCGGGCTGGTGCGCAGCACCGCGTTGATCTTCGGGTCGACGGCCTTGATCCGCCGCAGGTAGGCGAGGGTCAGGCCGAGCGAGGACAGGGACCCGCGGTCCATCCGTTCCTGCAGTTCGGGGATGGTCACCGTGTCGAGGTCCACGCCGCGGACGAGCGTCGACCCGGCGGATCGCGCCGAGTCGCCCGGTCCGGGTTCGGCGGCCTGGACCCGTTGGCCGGGGGCCGCCGCCACGAGGGGGACCACGACCAGGATCGCGGTCAGGGCCGCCATGCTTCTCTTCTTCATGCCGCACACCCCACTACACCGGGTGGTGGGGGCACAAGGGGCCGTTCCTGTGCACCAGTTGGGGGCGCCGCGCCCCCTTGACGGCCTCTCCGCCTTCGCTAAGGTCTAGACCTGCATACCGTAGGTCTAGACCTACGGCCGCGGTGTTGCCTCATCGGCAACGTCGTACATCCGCCGGGGCAGGCTGGTTCGACGTGGACCGAAGGGAAATGTCATGCGCATGAAAAGAAGAGTGGCCGCCGCCGTGGGGGCGCTGGTCGCCCCCGTCGTGGCCCTGAGCCTGCCGGCACCCACGGCGAGCGCCCACGGCTGGGTGGTCTCGCCGGGGAGCCGCCAGGACCAGTGCGCCAACCGTGTGGTGCAGTGCGGGCAGATCAAGTGGGAGCCGGCGAGCGTCGAGGGCCCGAAGGGGCTGCGCAACTGCAGCGGTGGTGACGCACGGTGGGCCGACCTGGACGACGACTCCAAGGGCTGGCGCGTCACGCCGATCGGCACCAGCCACACCTTCACCTGGACCATCGAGGCGCGGCACGCCACGAGCAACTGGCAGTACTTCATCGGCGACCGGAAGATCGCCCAGTTCGACGGGCACGGAGCCCTTCCGCCCGCGTCGGTCAGTCACCAACTGGACTTCAGCGGGTTCTCCGGGCGGCAGAAGGTGCTGGCCGTGTGGAACATCGCGGACACCGCCAACGCCTTCTACGCCTGCATCGACGTCAGCATCGGCGGCGGGGGCGACAACGGCGGCGGGGGCGACAACGGCGGTGGCGAGGGTGGCGGCGACAGCGGTGGGGGTGACGGTGGCGGGGGCGAGCAGCCGGGCGACTGCGTCGCCGGAGCCTGGAGCGCCGGGAGTGTCTACACCGGTGGTCAGACCGTCTCCCACGCCGGTCACAACTGGCGTGCCAAGTGGTGGGTGACGGGCGAGGAGCCCGGCACCACCGGCGAATGGGGCGTCTGGGAGGACCTCGGCGCCTGCTGAACCGCGGCACCGCCCCGTCCCGGCTGGCGTACGCACCGGAAGGAGCGTGCGCCGGCCCGCGCTGCCGCGGGCCGGTCCGGACCGGCCCGCGTCTCAGAGCCTTCTGATACCGCGCGGTTAGGGTCCGGCCGGTGGTGTGCGGTCAGCCGGTCTCGTGAAGGAGAGCCATGACGGAGCAGTTCCCCGGTGCAGTGCTCGATCTCCTCGACGCGGCGGGTGACCGCACGGTCTTCGAACACGACGGCCGGGAGGTGAGCGGACGGCAACTGCTCGGCATGACCCGGCGGGTGGCGCGTGCCCTGCGGCAGCGCGGCCTCGGGCCGGGAAGCGGCGTCGCCCTGCTGCTCGGCGTCGGTCCCGAGGCGTTCGCCGCCGTCATCGCGGCTTACACGGTCGGAGCCCGCGTCGTGGGCGTGCGGCCCGGCACGACGGACCACCAGCGTGCGGCCCTCCTGCGCGACGCCCAGGTCACGGCCACGGTCACCGAGCGGCCCGGCACAGCGGATGTCCGGCCGGCGGGCGTCGTCCTCCCCCTCGACGAACTGCTGGCGGAGCCGGACGACGGTGCGCGGCCCCGCGTCCCGGCCCGCCCGCGGGACGTCGCCCGGCTCATCCACACCAGCGGCAGCACCGGTGCCCCCAAGGCGTGCGTCCAGACGTACGCGGCGATGACGGCGGCCTGGACGCTGCGGCCCGAGGACTGGCCGCCGGCCGTCCGGGAGCTGGCCGGGCGGCTGGACAGGTTCCTGGTCTTCGGCACCCTGACCAGCCAGGTGATGCTCGAGTACGGCCTGCTCGCACTCGCCGCCGGGGGTGTCCTGGTCTCTGCCGACCCGCCGGACCTGCCCGGGGCCCTCGTGCGGCACCGGGCGACCGCCGGCGTCGTCACCGTCGGGCGGCTGAACCGGCTGGTGACGGGCCTGCGGGCCGCGCCCGCCGACCTGGGAGCCCTGCGCGCGCTCATGGTCTCCGGCTCGCCTTTGGAACCGGGCCGGGCACAGGAGGCCGCGCAGGTCCTCGGCCCGGTCGTCTTCCACGGGTACGGGCAGACCGAGACCGGCATGATCTCCATGGCCACGCCCGCCGACCCGCCCGGGTCGCTCGGCGTGCCCCCGGTCGACCTGGAGATCCGGGGGCCCTCCGGCCGCCCCGTCCCGGCCGGCACCGAGGGGGAGATCTTCGTGCGCACGCCGTCGCAGGGGGTCGGGTACTGGGGCCGGCCCGGGCTCGGCGGCGAGGTGTTCGTGGACGGCTGGGTCCGCACGCGGGACCTCGGGCGCCTTGACGCCCAGGGGAGGCTGTGGCTCTCCGGACGGACGCGGGACGTGGTCATCGTCGACGCGAACGTGTACTACGCCGGCCCCGTCGAGCGGCTGCTCGCCCGGCACCCGGCGGTGAGCGAGGCGTACGTCGTCGCCGCGCCCGACGATGCGACGGGGGAGACCGTGCACGCCTTCGTCGTCCCCGCGGCCGATCGCGTACCCGCCCTCGACGAGCTTCGCGCGCTGGTGACCGCGCGACTGGGCGCGGCCTGCGCGCCGACGCGTCTCACCCTCATCGACGAGGTGCCGCTCACCGCGGCCGGGAAGCCGGACAAGCGGCGGCTGACGCGGGGGAGCTGAGCCGGTCGGGCCGGCCCTCGCCGGAAGCGGGGCCGGCCCTCGCTCGTACCTCTCGGCGGTCACCGGCCGCTCGGTGAGCGGGTGACCCGGCCGGACGGCGAGGACGAGTCGGTCGCGGCCGACGAGGCGGTGGCGGACGTCGGGCAGTGACGGCGGGCCGGCACTGGACGCGAGGTCGACGTCGCCGCGGCGCAGTTCCGGGGTGTCGTCGCCGGGTTCGGCCGTGAGGCGCAGCCGCACCCCCGGGGGCCTGGCGGTGCACCGCGGCGACGAGGGCCCCGGCTGCCCTCGCTCACCGGCCGCCCACGGCGACGGCCTCCCGCGGACGGCCGGCGCGCATCCGGTCGCGCCGGTCCAGCAGGGCCAGCAGCGGCGTCGCCATGACGGTCGTCGTGATGGCGACGACCACCAGGGCACTGAACATCGCCTGCGTCACGATGCCCGCCGCCAGACCGAGGTTGAGGGCGACAAGCTGCATCAGTCCGCGCGCGTTCATCAGCGCTCCCACCCGGAGGGCGACCGGACCGGGCTCGCCCGCCACCCGTGCCGCCAGCCAGCAGGCGCCGAACTTGCCGACGACCGCGACCACCACGCACCCCCCGGTGAAGAGCAGGACCGGACCCGAGCCCAGCAGGGCGAAGTCGGTGTTCAGCCCCGAGTAGGTGAAGAACAGCGGCACGAAGACGGTTCCCACCGGCTGCAGTGTCCGTACCGTGTCGTCGAGCCGGGCCGAGCGGGGGAAGACGACGCCGAGACTGAAGGCGCCGAACACCGCGTACAGCCCGATCACGTCGGTGTACCAGGCGACCAGGAAGAGCACGCCGACCAGGACGAGCAGAAGCTGGTCGGCGCCCGTGCGCTCGGCGAGCACCGCCGTCCGGTCGCGCAGCCGCACGCCCACGGCCAGCACCGCGATCAGGCCGAGCCCGCCGGCGACGGCCACGGAGACCTTTCCGGCGCTGCCGCCCGCGATGCCGAAGACCCCGGCGAGCAGGACCCAGGCGGCGGCGTCGTCGACCGCTCCGGCACCGAGGGACAGGGCCCCGAACCGGGTCCCGGCCAGGTTCCGTTCGGCGATGATCCTGGCCAGCATGGGAAACGCCGTCACCGCCAGGGCGACGCCGACGAACAGGCCGGAGACCGTCAGCGACACATCCGGGGCGAGCGCGCCCGTGCGTTCGCCGACGACGGCGATGAGCGCCACTCCGAGCACCATCGGCACCACCAGCCCGGCCGCCGACACCAGCCCGGCCGACCGGGCGACCCCCCGGAGCCGGTCCACGCGGAAGTCCCAGCCGACGTGGAACATGAACGCGACGAGCCCGATCTGCCCCACCACGTAGAGCACCGGCCGCAGTTCGGTGGGGAAGAGCGCCGACTCGACGCCGGGCAGCAGGGCGCCCAGGACCGACGGGCCCAGCACCACGCCCGCGAGCATCTCGCCGACGACGGGTGGCTGCCCGATGGTCTGCAGCAGCCGGCCGACGATCCGGCAGACGGCGAGGATCACGACGACCGCCAGGAAGAAGGCGGGGCCCAGTTCCGTGGTGCTCATCCGTTGCTCTCCCTGCTCTCCTCGTGGTGGGCGACCGGACAGCGTCCGGAGCGCCGTTCGTCGAAGTACCGGCCCGCCAGGCGCAGCCGGCGGGCGTGCAGCACCATGACCGTGCCGAGCACGAGCTGACGCACGCCCCGGGTGACGTCCTCGACGCCGTCGCGCAGCCGCACGAACCGGCGCACGGCCTCCAGCCGGCGCCGGCCGGGGGTCAGCCCGAGGGGGATCAGCAGACAGGGGGCGCGGTGCGGGTTGGAGCGGGTGTGCGAGGCCGTCGAGTCGAGCCGGAAGCGGTGCAGCACCTCGCGCACCGCGACGCGCAGGACGATCGGGGACACCCGCCACGCGGGGCAGGGACGGTTCGCCGCCACCCCGAACGGGATGTACCGGGCCTTCCTGACCGCGGGGTCCGACCACCGGTCCGGATCGAACTCGTCCGGCCGCTCGTGGCCCGTGGCCTGGTAGTCGGGGTAGCTGAAGCACACCACGGACCCGGCCGGCAGCACCGTCGTGTCGTCGAGCGGCACCTCGTCGGTCGTGATGCGGTGGGCGATCCCGAACAGCGGGTACAGGCGCAGCGTCTCGTCGATCACCCGCGCCAGGTACCGGTCGTCGTCGGGGTGTTCCGACAGGCGGCGCTGCACGTCCGGGTGGCGGGCCAGGGCGAGCAGGACGTGCGCGGTCGCCTCGGAGAGCTGGACGACCGCTGTGTTGAAGAACGTCCCCTGCAGATACAGCGCCTGCTCGACGGGTGTCAGGGAGGCCGGCAGCCGGTGCGGCACCTCTCCGGCAGCGATGCGCTCATGGAGGTACGCCGTCAGCCGGGCCCTTCGCCGCGGATGGCGCAGCCCGGTGCACTTCAGGGCACTGATCACGTCGTCGGCGTGCGCGGTGATCAGGTCCCGGGCGTGCGGCGGGCACGGCCGGCGGAAGACCAGTTCGTAGGCGAAGGCGGCCCATGCGGGCATCAGCAGGTCGCGCAGCCGCACGAGGCTGACGCGGGTGCCGGGCAGGGTGTCCAGGACGTCCGCGACGGCCCGCCCGGCCGCCTCGGCGAGCCCGGCGGAGGAACCGGCGAGGACACGGCGCGTCGTCGCGGCGACCTCGTCGTAGCGTTCACCGGGCTCCAGGTGCTCCTGGTGCACCTCGGGACCCGGCGCGAGCCAGTACCAGAACAGGTCGGACAGGCCCGCGCCCGCGCTCCTGCCGTTCGCGGCGGGGTGGGCGTACACCCGCTCGAACACCTCCGGGCCGTACGTGGAGTTGGGGAGGGTCATCACCCGGTCGCCGTTGACCTTCTCGAAGACGCTCACGCGCAACGCCACCACCGCGCGCGGCAGCCACCACGAGGCGGGCCGCCGCGTGCCGCTCACCACGCCGGGTCCCGGCGGACGACCATGTCGGCGCTCAGATCGGCGTTGCGGCGCCCGCCGCACAGGGCGAGCGTGTGGTCGTACTCCGCGAGCAGCGTCCGCAGCACCTCACGGACGCCCGCCTCGCCCTCGGCCGCCAGCCCCCACAGCACGGGGCGTCCCACGCCGACGGCCGCCGCGCCCAGCGCGAGGGCGACGGCCACGTCACCGCCCCGGCGTATCCCGCCGTCCATGAGGACCGGCACCGCGCCGGCGACCGCGTCGACGACCGCCGGCAGGCAGTCGAGGGACGCCGCGGCGGCGTCGCACTGGCGGCCCCCGTGGTTGGAGACGATGATCCCCGCCGCGCCGTGCTCCACGGCCAGCCGCGCGTCCGCGGGATGGAGCACCCCCTTGATCCAGACGGGGAGCGGGGTCATGTCCACCGTCTCGGCGAAGTCCCGCCAGGACGCCGCCGGATGCAGGGGGATGTCGGTCAGCCCGCCCGGCGCGGCCCCCGGCAGGTCGCGCATGTTCTCCGCGGCGTATCCGGGCGGCAGGTCGTCGAACCCGTTGCGCACGTCCCGGGTGCGCCGGCCGAGGAGCGGCGAGTCGACGGTGACGACCAGGGCCGAACACCCGGCCTCCTCGGCCCGCCGCACCAGCGCCCCGGTGACCTCCCGGCGCGGGTGCGGGTAGAGCAGGAACCACACCGCCGGGTCCGGGGCCGCCTCGCGGGCCGCCGCGACGACGGCCGGCACCGCCGTCGTCGCGGCGACGCCCGTCACCAGGACGGCGCCCTCGGCCGCGGCGGCCCGCGCCGTGGCCCGCTCCCCGTCCGGGTGCAGCAGCCGGTGGAACGCGGTCGGCGCGACCAGCACCGGTGCCGCTCGCCGGGCGCCCGGCAGGTCCACGGCGGTGTCCCGGTGCGTGGCGCCGCGCAGCACGCGGGGCAGGAGCGCGTACCGGTCGAACGCCCGCCCGTTGGCGGCCATCGTGCGCTCCTCACCCGCGCCGCCCGCCACGTAGTCGTAGTGGACCGGGTCCAGCGCCGCGCGCGCCGCGTCGTGCAGTTCGCGCAGGGTCACGGCGCCACCGGGGCCACCGCGTCGCGGTGGGCGGCCAGGAACGCCCGCAGCGGGGCGCGGTGGTACTCCTCGCTGTCCCACTCGTTCTCCAGGTTCGACGCCAGGTGGTGCTCGGCGACGAACGCACCCTGCCGGTACCAGCGCACGACCGGGTGCAGATAGCGGCCGTCGAGGCCGGAGACGTCGTACTGGGACCCGCGGCCCGCACTCACGTCGAAGGGGTCGACCAGGTCGTGGTCCTTGCCGTACTCCAGGGTGATCACGGCGTGCGCCGCGACGTCCCCGAAGTCCCCGGCGGCCACGGCGTCCGGCACATGGGCGACGGGGACCTCCTCGGCGTAGCGCATCGTGCCGTCCGGGGCGAGCGTGAGCAGGTCGCCGAGGACGGCGAACTGCTGCCACAGGGCCGAGGAACGGTTGACCCGGCCGATCACGGCGTCCACGGCCCGCTCCGTGGCGTCCCCCAACTCCGTCGCGGGCCACGGCTCCTGGTGGTGGCGCTGTCGCAGTCCCCGGTACAGGGCCCGCACCATGTAGCGGAAGCCGTGGATGAAGCCGGTCGTGGCCTTCCGGAAGTCCCGGCCCTGCATCAGCGTCCCGGCGAAGTACAGGCCGGGCACGTTGACCGACTCGCTCAGGGGCGTCAGCTCCGGGAAGCGGCCGTCGACCATCAGGTCCGGCGTGCAGGTCTCGTCGAAGAGCGAGACGTCGCAGCGGAACCCGGTCGCCACGATGACCCGGTCGTAGCGCAGGTCCTTGACCACGTCCTCGTTGCGCTCGAAGGCGAACTGGACCCGGTAGCCGTCGGCGTCCCGCCGGATGTCCAGCACCCGGCCGTCCAGGAGGGCGTTCTGGGACTTGAGCTGGTAGCTGTCCAGGAAGTTGTTGTAGACCGCCCGCAGGTGCCCCACGTAGTGCGTCCGCCAGGCCATGCGCAGCGAACCCGAGCCGGCCACGTGGATGACCGCCGCGTTCTCCATCAGGTTCTCGGCGGTCTCGAACGCCGAGTTGCCCCGCCCGATGATCAGCACCCGCTGGTCGGTGTAGGCCGCCGGGTCGGTGTCGATGGTGTCGTAGCGCTCGGCCAGTTCGACGCCCGGGACCGACGGCAGGTTCGGCACGGGCATGCCGGTGGCGACCACCAGGTGTCTCGCCCGCCACCGGGTCCCGCCGTGGTCGGTGACGGTGAACCCCCCGGCGTCGCGGGTGACGTGCCGGACCGCGGTGTCGTAGCGCACCCGCACCCCGGTCCGGTCGGCGAAGTCCGCCAGGTAGCGCACCAGGTCGTCGGCGGGCGGGAAGTAGCGGGGACTGTAGCGGGTGAACACCAGCTCCGGGTCGTCGCTCAGCAGGGAGTTCCAGTCCATCCGCAGCCGCAGCTCCGGGTCGTCGTACCCGGTGTGCACCTTGTTGTTCGAGATCAGGTAGCGGTGCCGGGGGAAGCGCGTGAAGAACGCGCCCGGAACGCCGCCGCGCTCCAGGACGACGTAGTCCGCGCCGTCCCGCTCCAGGAAGGAGGCGAGTTGCAGGCCGGCGGGGCCCGCTCCGATGATGAGGTAGTCATGGCAGTCATGGCTCATGCCACGGAAGGTAGCCACGGGATTTCAGAGGGCTCTGAGATCCGCGGCCTACGTTCCCCGGTGTGCTCACACCCACGGACACCGTCCCCCTCTCCGCCCCCCTGGACGCCGCCGCCCTGCGCCGTGCGGCGCTCCCGCTCACCGTCACGGTGGACGAGGAGGCCCGCGCCCGCGTCGCACGCGGGCGCCGTCTCTTCCACGCGCTGCGGCACGGACCCGGGGGCGCGGACCGTCGGATCTACGGCGCCGACACCGGCTTCGGCGCCCTCGTCGGCTACGCCGGCCGCACCGACGACGCCGACCAGTGCGACAACACCCTGGCCCACCTCGGCGCCGGCCAGGGACCGGACCTCCCGTGCGGGATCGTCCGCGCCGCGCTGCTGCTGCGCACCCGTTCCCTCGCCCAGGGGCTTTCGGGCGTGTCGGCCGAGGTGGTCGACCGGCTCGCCGCGATGTTCGCCACCACCTTCGCGCCCGCCGTCCCCCGCCACGGCTCCGTCGGCGCGAGCGGCGACCTCATCCCGCTCGCCTACGCCACCCAGGCCCTGCGCGGCCGTGGCCACGCCTACCTGGACGGCGAGCGGATGCCGGCCGGCGAGGCACTGACCGCCGCCGGGCTGCGCCCCCTCGCCCTGGACGGACGCGACGCGCTCGCCCTGGTCAACGGCACGTCCGTCACCACCGCGGCCACCGCACTGGCCCTCGACGCCGTGCGCGGCGCCCACCGCTCGCTCACCGTGCTCACCTGCCTGCTGACCGACCTCCTCGGCTGCGACACGGGCTTCCTCGACGCCGACCTGCTGCGGGCCTACGGCCACCCCGGCGCCGTCGACGTCGGCGGCCGGATGCGGCGGACCCTGGCGGGCGGCACGCCCTCGGGCACCCGGCCGCTGCAGGAGCCGTACAGCATCCGCTGCGCCCCGCAGTTGCTCGGCGCCGCCGAGGACGCGCTGCGCCACGTCGACGGTGTCGTCGCCGCCGACCTCGGCGGGGTCAGCGACAACCCGCTGTTCTTTCCCGGCACCGGCACCGGCACCGGCACCGAGGACGCGGCCGGGGGGAAGGCCGTGCACGGCGGGAACTTCTTCGGGCAGCCCGCCGCCTTCGCCGCCGACCTGCTCGCCTCCGTCACCGCCCAGCTCGGCAACCTCGCCGAACGCCAGCTCGACCTCCTGGTGGACCCGGCCCGCAACGGCGGGCTCCCGCCGATGCTCGCCACCGAGCCAGGAGCGCAGCACGGTCTGCAGGGCGTGCAGCTCGCCACCACCGCGTTCGTGGCGGAGATCCGCCGTGCCGCGACCCCGGCCGGCATGCAGAGCCTGCCGACGAACCTGCACAACCAGGACGTCGTCCCGTTCGGGACGCAGGCGGCTCTGCGCACCCACGACTCGGCCGAACTGCTCGGTCTGCTGTGCGGGTCGCTCGCCCTCGGCCTGCGCCAGGCCGCCCACGTCGGAGCCCGCCGCCCCACCGCACCCCGGTGCCGGGAACTCCTGGACGCCCTCGCCGAGGCGATCCCCCCGGTCGATCCGGACCGCCCGCTGGACGCGGACGTCCGCGTCGCCGCCCGCCTGCTGGTCAGGTACGCCCGGCCTTGACCCGGCGCGGTGCGAGGCGGGGTGTCCGGCCCCGGGGCGGCGGAACGGACACGGACGGGGAGCCGCCCGCCGGGAGCCGGATGGTGAACCGGGCTCCGTGCCCGGGACGTCCGGTCGCGGCGACCGTACCGCCGTGGTGGGTGACGACCTCCCGCAGCAGCGCGAGCCCCAGCCCGTACCGGCCGGCGTCCCCGCCCCGGTGGAACCGCTCGAAGAGCCGTTCCGCCTCCGCGGGGTCGAAGCCCTTCCCGGTGTTCGCGACGGTCAGCGTGACCGTGCCGCGGGTCCGCGCCAGGGCGACCTCGATCCGCCCGCCCGGCGGCGTGTGGCCGACGGCGTTGGACAGCAGCTCACCGACGGCCCGGCGCAGTGCCGACTCGACACCGTCGACGGACAAGGGGTGCGGCGGACTTTCGACGACGACCGTGAGCCGCCCCTCCCGCACCCGGTCCGCCTCCTCCGCGACCACGGCACGGGTCAGGGCCACCAGGTCGACCGGCCGGTGGTCCGCCGGCCGCCGCGGAGCAGCCGCGAGACTCGCGGACAGCAGCAGGTCGTCCAGCACCTCGCCGAGCCGGCCGACCGAGCCGACCAGCCGGGTCAGCCCCTCGCGGTGCCGCGCGGGCATGCCCTCCGCCGCCGCCTGCCGCGACAGCAACTGCGCCCGCGTGTACACCTGGGTGACCGGCGTGCGCAGCTCGTGGCTGGCATCCGTGACGAACCGGCGCTGCCGGGTGAGCGCCTCGGCCAGCGGGGACACGGCGAGCCGCCCGAGAACCACCCCGGTGACCGCGGCCGCCAGCAGACCCACCACCTCGGCGACGCCGAGCGCGAACCACAGGTGCCGGCGGTCGGCCAACTGGAACCGCAGGTCGAACACGGCCTGCACGACCTTCCCGTCCGGCCTGGCCTGGGTGCGCACCAGGTACTGGGTGCCGTCGCGCCGCACGGTGCGCTCCACCGCCTCGCGGGTCCGGCGGACCCGGTGCAGGTCGGTCTCGACGGGGAAGCCCGCCGGGGCGTTGGCCAGCGGGGTCGCGCCGGGCGCGAACAGCCAGGTGCACACCGGCGGTCTGGCCGGATCGCCGTGCTCCGCCCCGTAGCGCAGTTCCCGCCACACCTGATCACTCTGCGCCCGCGTCATGACGGTGTCGGCCACGCCGCCGACCACGGTGACCAGCAGGGTGATGATCGCGCCGGTCAGTACGGCGATGCGCAGACGGGCCCGGCGGACGGCCGCCCGCTCCCCGGCCGCCGACACGCTCACAACGCCCCCAGGCGGTAGCCCAGTCCGTGCACCGTGCGCACGACCTGCCGGCCGAGTTTGCGGCGCAGGTAGTAGACGTAGGTGTCGACGATGGAGGAGGCCGGCGCATCCTGGAACACCAGCCGCCGCAGTTCGGCCCGGGTGTGTACGGCGTCGGGACGCGAGGCGAGCACCCACAGCAGGGCGAACTCCCGAGCGGCGAGCGCGATCCGCTCACCCTCCGGCGACTCGACCTCGCGCGGACCGACGTGCAGCCGCCCCGAACCGATCCGCAGGACGTCATTGCCCTCCAGCGAACGCCGGCACAGGGCCCGCAGTCTGGCCCCGAGTTCGTCCAGATCGAACGGTTTCACCAGGTAGTCGTCGGCACCGGCGTCGAGGCCGTCGACCCGGTCGTGCACGGTGCCCATCGCCGTCAGCATCAGCGCCGGTGTGCGGACCGCGCGGGTCCGCAGCCGCCCCAGCAGGTCGAGGCCGTCCAGCACCGGCAGCCGCCGGTCGACGACGAACACGTCGTACCGCCGGGTGAGTCCGAGGTGCAGACCCCGCTGGCCGTCGGTCGCGACATCGACCGCGTAGCCCTCGTCACGCAGTGCCTCGGACAGCATGACGACCAGTTCCCGGTCGTCCTCGATGAGCAGCAGCCGCCACGGGTCCCGCGCGAGCTCCTGTGTCATGTCCACTCCTCTTCAGCCCCGCAACGGCCTCAACGCCCCTGTGAGGCAAGGAAGTTCCCGGGTCGGCAGAGTGGCGACTGGTGCGTGGGCAGGAGGTGCCCGGTGGCTCAGGAGCGGTTCCGGGCGCGCCCTTCGAGCTCCTCGATGCCGTGGTTGAACTCGACCATCAGGGTGAGGAACTGCTGGGTGCGCTCCTCGTCCCAGCCCGCCGCCTCGATCAGCCGCGCCGCGCCCGCCCGGCTGATGGCCCGGTCGGCCTCCAGCCGCTCCAGGCCCAGCGGGGTGGGCCGGAAGGTGCGGGCGCCCCCTTTCGCGGTGGCCTCGATGCGCTCGACGAGGCCGTGCCGGAGCATGGTGCTCATCTGCCGGTTGATGGTGGACACGTCGGCCTGGAAGGTGTGCGCCAGTTCCTTGAGGGTGAGGGGATCGCCCGTCTCCAGCCGGGTGAGCAGCACGTAGGCCGACCGGTCGAGGCTCTGGCCGATGCGCGGGCCGCGCGACGCGATGAAGTGCCTCGACAGCAGGGTCAGCTCGCGTTCCAGGTCGTTCAGGCGGCGATCCTGCCCGCTCGGCTCCGTCATGTGTCCCGTGCTCCCTTCCTCCGGACTCGCCCCACCAGTCTCCACGGCCGGGTCCCGGTCCCCGGGCCCGGCCCGGAGTGTTTCCGCTGTTTCCGCCCAGCGACCATGTGTATGTATCATGCACATAGAGAACGCGAAAGGAACGGTCGGCATCATGAGCACAGGCGCGCTGCAGGGCAGGACCGCCGTCGTCACCGGGGGCGCCTCCGGGATCGGCGGCGCGGTCACCAGGATCTTCGTCGAGCGCGGCGCCCGCGTCGTCGTCGTGGACCTTCAGGAGGAGGCCGGGCGGCGCATCGCCGCCGAACTCGGTGACTCCGTGTTCTTCCTGCGCGGCGACGTCAGTGACCGGAAGGTCGCCGACACGGCCGTGGCCACCGCCGTCGACCGGTTCGGGTCCCTCGACGTGCTGGTGAACAACGCCAGCGTGTCGCGGCAGAAGCCGTTCGAGGAGCAGACGGACGACGACTGGGACCTCGCCATGGACACCGGTCTGTACGCGACCCGGAACTTCATGCTCGCCTCACTCCCCGAACTCAAGCGGGCGGGCAACGCCTCCGTCATCAACTTCGGCTCCGGCGCCGGTCTGAACGGGCAGCCGAACCAGGCGTCCTACGCCGCGGCGAAGGAGGCGATCCGGGGCCTGAGCCGGGTGGCCGCCAACGAGTGGGCCCCGTACGGCATCCGGGTCAACGTGGTCTGCCCGATGGCGCTGACCGCCGGGGTGGCCCAGTGGGCCGAGGCCCGCCCGGAGCAGTACGCGCAGTCCGCCGCCTCGGTGCCACTGGGCCGCTTCGGCGACCCCGACCGCGACGTCGCCCCCGTCGTCGCCTTCCTCGCCGGCGACGACGCGCGATACATGACCGGGCAGACCGTGATGGCCGACGGCGGCTCGGTGAAGCTGCGCTGAACCCCGGCTCGCCATGGCCTGCCACCCCCATCGAGAACCACCAGGAGAAGACCGTCATGGGAACCATCGCCGTCACCGGGGCCGCGTCCGGCATGGGCGCCTCGATCGCCGCCCGGCTCACCGCGCAGGGCCACCGCGTCATCGGTGTCGACCTGCGCGGCACCGAGGTGGAGGCCGACCTCGGCACGCCGGCCGGCCGGAGCGCCGCCGCGGCCGGTGTCACCCGGCTGTGCGGAGGGCGGCTCGACGGCTTCGTGCCCTTCGCCGGGATCTCGGGCGGAGCGGGACGGCCCGCGAGCCTCCTGGTCTCCGTCAACTACTTCGGCGCCGTCGGACTGCTGGAGGAGCTGCGGCCGGCGCTGGCCGCGGCGGGGGAGTCCTCCGTGGTCCTCGCCTCGTCCAACTCCACCACCACGCAGCCCGGCTGGGACCCGAGGCTGGCCGAGACCTGCCTGGCGGGTGACGAGGAGGCGGCCCGGGCCCTCGCCGACGCGCAGGCCGACGAGGGAGGCGTCCTCACCTACCCGGCCACCAAGGCCGCGATCGCCTACTACACGCGCACCCGTGCCGCCGACTACATCGCGGACGGCATCCGGCTCAATGCCATAGCACCGGGCTTCATCGACACCCCGATGACCCGGGCGGGCCGGGAGGACCCGCGGATCGCCGCCGGAATCGAGGCCTTCCTCAGGTCCGTTCCGGCGGGCCGGGCGGGCACCCCCGAGGAGGTGGCGGAACTGGTCCTCTTCCTGCTGTCCGCCAAGTCGGGATACTGCGTGGGCACGTTGATGGTCTGCGACGGAGGTCTGGAGGCCGAGCTGCGGGGCCTGGACTGGCCCAGGGTGCGTACGCCGCAGGCGTGAGACAGCGGGGCCGTCGGCGCCGGCCGCGCGGGAGCCGCGGTGGTCGAGGCTCCGATCACCCCTGCGAGAACCCTTCTCCCGTGCCGAGTTCCGGAACGCGGCGGTCGACGGCCCGGCGGGCCGCCGGGCCCGAGCGCCGCGGGCACGCCGCCCGCTCAGGCCCGGTGGGAGTTGCGGGCGGCCGGCGCCGCGGCCGGCAGGGGACTGGTCGCCGCCCGGGTGACGTCGCCGACCAGTTCCACCACGTCCGGCCCGTACGCCTGGGAGTTGACCACCTTGAGCAGCAGCACGAAGGAGTTGGCCCCGTGCTTGCGGGCCAGCTTCTCGTGGTGCCGGGCGAGGTATCGGGTGGCGGCCTGGTTGTTGATCGCGCGCTGGCCGCAGAACAGGAACGCGGGCCGGGCCTCACGCCGGTCACCGGCGGTGAGACGGGCCAGCAGCACGTACTCGGTGACGCCCGGATCCAGGCGGTAGCGCTCGCCGCCGATCTGGAAGGCGCCCCGGTCGGGGCCGGGTTCCGGGTCGATGTTGACCCGCACCCCGGGCAGCATCGCGGCCATGTGGGCGACCATGCGCCGGTTCGAGCCGGGCCCGCCCACGCAGAACTCCGTACGCTCGCCGAAGCCCTGGCCGACCATGTCCTGGGTGACCACCTGGACGTGCGCGCCGCACTCCTTGACCAGCGCGGCCAGCTCCAGCAGCGCGAAGACGTCGAAACGGTGGACCGCCGGTTCGGTGGCGGCGGGGTCCCGGTTGACGACGAGCAGCGACTCGGAACCGTCCGGCAGCCCGAAGAACGCCTGCTTGCGGCGGAGTCTGCGCTTCCACAGGTAGGTGCGGGCGAGCCAGCCCAGCGTGGCGCTGATGCCCGCCGCGACCACACCCAGGACGATGTTGCGTACGTCGTCAGTCATGGGCGCGCATGCTAGCGGGCGTCCGCGTACTCGTGTTCGACGGGGCGCGGCGGCTCCGGCGCACCCGGGTCACCGGTGCTCATGACGCGGCCATGACGATCAACTAAGCTGCCCCAACGGCCTTTCCCTGGAGGTGCGGATGCGTCGCCCTGTCGCACGGAATCTGACGGTCCTGGCGGTCTCGGCCGCCGTGGTGGTGTCGGTGGGGGCGGCCGCGCCGCCCACGGCCCACGGCGGGTCCGCCGCGCCGAAGACCCCGGTCGCCGTCGGGTACGGCGGTGCCGTCTCCAGCGTCGACCGGGACGCCTCCGCCGCCGGCATCGAGGTGCTCCGCAAGGGCGGCAACGCCGTCGACGCCGCCGTGGCCACCGCCGCCGCGCTCGGCGTCACCGAGCCCTACTCCGCCGGGGTCGGGGGCGGCGGGTACTTCGTCTACTACGACGCCAAGTCCCGCACCGTGCGCACCATCGACGGCCGCGAGACCGCGCCGCTCACCGCCGACGAGGACCTCTTCACGGAGAACGGCGAGCCGCTCGCCTTCGCCGACGCCGTCACCAGCGGCCTGGCCGTCGGCACCCCGGGCACCCCGGCCACCTGGCAGACCGCGCTCGACCGGTGGGGCAGCCGCACGCTCTCGTCCGTCCTGAAGCCCGCCGAACGGCTCGCCCGCGACGGCTTCACCGTCGACGAGACCTTCCGTTCCCAGACCGCCTCCAACGAGGAGCGCTTCCGCTACTTCCCGGACACCGCCGAGCTGTTCCTGCCCGGCGGCGAACTCCCGGCCGTGGGCTCGACGTTCAAGAACCCCGACCTCGCCCGCACCTACCGGGAACTGGGCCGCAAGGGTGTCGGCGCGATCTACCGCGGCGCACTCGGCCGGGACATCGTCGACACCGTCAACAAGCCGCCCGTCGACCCCGACTCCGGATGGAACGCCCGCCCCGGCGACCTGTCCGCCAAGGACCTCGCGGCCTACGAGGCCAAGCTGCAGGCGCCGACGAAGACCTCCTACCGCGGCCTGGACGTCTACTCCATCGCGCCCTCCTCCTCCGGCGGCACCACGGTCGGCGAGGCCCTCAACATCCTGGAGCGCACCGACCTCTCCGCCGCGGACAAGGCCGGCTACCTGCACCGCTACATCGAGGCCAGCCGCATCGCGTTCGCCGATCGCGGCCGCTGGGTCGGCGACCCCGCCTTCGAGGACGTCCCCACGAAGGAGCTGCTGTCACAGCGGTACGCCGACTCGCGCGCCTGCCTGATCAAGGACGACGCGGTGCTCACCAGCCCGCTCGCCCCCGGCGACCCGAGGCACCCGGCCTCCTGCGCGGGCGGCGGCACGGCGGCGCCGACGACGTACGAGGGCGAGAGCACCACGCACCTGACGGTCGCCGACAAGTGGGGGAACGTCGTCGCCTACACGCTCACCATCGAGCAGACCGGCGGCAGCGGCATCACCGTGCCCGGCCGGGGCTTCCTGCTCAACAACGAGCTGACCGACTTCTCCTTCGCCCCGGCCAACCCCGCCGTCCACGACCCGAACCTGCCCGGTCCCGGCAAGCGCCCCCGCTCCTCGATCGCGCCGACGATCGTCCTGGACCGCCACCGGCAGCCGGTCGTCGCCCTCGGCTCGCCCGGCGGCGCCACCATCGTCACCACCGTGCTCCAGACCCTCACCGGCTTCGTCGACCGCGGGCTCCCGCTGGTCGACGCGATCGCCGCGCCGCGCGCCAGCCAGCGCAACGCAGCCCAGACCGAGCTCGAACCCGGCCTCTACGACAGCGCCGTACGGGCGAAGCTGGAGGCTCTCGGGCACTCCTTCAAGCCCAACCCGGAGATTGGCGCCGCGACCGCCGTGCAGCGGCTGCCGCACGGCAAGTGGCTGGCCGCCGCGGAGAAGGTACGGCGCGGCGGCGGCTCGGCGATGGTGGTCGAACCGGTGCGGCAGCGGTAGTCGCAGCGGCAGTCACAGCTCGGGGACGGGCCGCTCGGGCACGCGGAACGCCAGCCGCCCGTCCTCGACGTCGACCGTCACCCGGCCGCCCTCGGCGACCCGGCCGTCGAGCAGCAGCCGGGACAGCTCGTTGTCCACCTCGCGCTGGATGGTGCGGCGCAGCGGACGCGCGCCGTACTCGGGCTGGTAGCCGCGTTCGGCGAGCCAGTCCACGGCCGCGTCGGTGAAGTCGACGGTGATGCCCTGCGCGTGCACCATGCGCCGGGTCTGCTCCAGGAGCAGGCTGGTGATCTGCCGCAACTGCTCCCCGCTGAGCTGGCGGAAGACCACGATCTCGTCGACGCGGTTGAGGAACTCGGGCCGGAAGTGCTCGCGCAGCGGGCGCAGCACTTGCTCGCGCCGCGCCTCCTCGTCCGCCTCCGCGCCGCCCGCGCCGAAGCCGATCCCGGCGCCGCGCCGGGTGATCACGTCGGAGCCCAGGTTGCTGGTCATCACGACGACGGTGTTGGAGAAGTCCACGGTGCGGCCCTGCGAGTCGGTCAGGCGGCCGTCGTCCAGGACCTGGAGCAGGATGTTGAAGACGTCCGGGTGCGCCTTCTCCACCTCGTCCAGCAGCAGCAGCGAGTACGGGTGGCGGCGCACCACCTCGGTGAGCTGGCCGGCCTCCTCGTGTCCGACGTAGCCGGGCGGGGCGCCGACCAGGCGGCTGACGGTGTGCCGCTCCTGGTACTCGCTCATGTCCAGGCGCACCATCCGGTCCTCGCTGCCGAACAGCGCCTCGGCCAATGCGCGGGCCAGCTCGGTCTTGCCGACGCCGGTCGGCCCGAGGAAGAGGAAGCTGCCGATGGGCCGGTCGGGACTGGACAGCCCGGCGCGCGAGCGCAGGACGGCGTCGGAGACGACCCGGACCGCCTCGTCCTGGCCGACGACCCGCTCGTGCAGGTGGGTCTCCAGGCCCAGCAGGCGGTCCTTCTCCTCCTGGGTGAGGCTGCTGACCGGGATGCCGGTCTGCCGGGAGACCACCTCGGCGATGGACTCGGTGCCGACCACCAGGTTCAGCCCCTCGTCGGCCTCGCCGTCGCCCGTGGCCTCGGTGATCCGCTGCTTCAGCTCCACGATCCGGTCGCGGAGCTGCGTCGCCTGCTCGTACTGCTCGTCGGCGACCGCCTGGTCCTTGTCCCGGACGAGCTGGTCGACCTCGCGCTCCAGGGCCCGTACGTCGGTGCCCTTGGTGCGCGACTGGAGCCGGACGCGGGCGCCCGCCTGGTCGATCAGGTCGATCGCCTTGTCGGGCAGCCGCCGGTCGGTGAGGTAGCGGTCGGACATCTCCACGGCCGCGACCAGCGCCTCGTCGGTGTAACGGACCTGGTGGTGGGCCTCGTAGCGGTCGCGCAGGCCGCGCAGGATCTCGATCGCGTCGGGGACGGTGGGCTCCGGCACCAGGATCGGCTGGAAGCGGCGGGCCAGCGCAGCGTCCTTCTCGATCCTGCGGTACTCCTCCAGCGTGGTCGCGCCGACGATGTGCAGCTCGCCGCGGGCCAGGGCCGGCTTGAGGATGTTCCCGGCGTCCATCGACCCGCCCTCGCCGCCCCCGCCGGCGCCGACGACGGTGTGCAGCTCGTCGATGAAGATGATGAGCTGGTCGGAGTGGGCCCGGATCTCGCCCACGATGTTGTTCATCCGCTCCTCGAAGTCGCCCCGGTAGCGGGTGCCGGCGACCACGCCGGTCAGGTCGAGGGCGACCACCCGGCGCCCGGCCAGCACGTCGGGCACGTCGCCGTCGGTGATGCGCTGGGCGAGCCCCTCCACCACGGCGGTCTTGCCGACCCCGGCGTCACCGATGAGCACGGGGTTGTTCTTGCCGCGCCGGGAGAGCACCTCGACGGTCTGCTCGATCTCCTCCTCGCGCCCGATCACCGGGTCGATGCGGCCCTGCTGGGCCAGGTCGGTGAGGTCGCGGCCGTACTTGTCGAGGGTCGGCGTGTTCGTGGCCCGCGCGCTCTCGGTGCGGGCCTTGGCGGCCTCCGGCGCCTCCGTGGGCACGTGGGAGGGCGCGAAGCGGGCCGCGTTCAGGATGTGCCCGGCGGCCGAGTCCGGGTTGGCGGCCAGGGCGCTGAGCACGTGCTCCGGGCCGATGTAGCCGGTGCCGGTGGAGCGGGCCAGCTCGTGCGCGTCCAGCAGGGCCCGCTTGACGGCCGGGGTGAGCGAGAGCGACGTGGGCGGCGGCACCTCGCCCGGCGGGTGCTGGACCGGGCCGGTCCGCTCGTCGATCTGCGATGCCAGCGAGTCGGGGTCGGCCCCGGCCCGGCTGAGCAGCCCCCGGGTCGGCTCGGTGGAGAGCGCGGCCCGCAGCAGGTGCTCGGTGTCCAGGTCCCGGCTGCCGTGCTCGGCGGCGTACTGGGCGGCGCCGCGCACCAGCTCACGGGCGGGCTGGCTGAGCAGCCGGCCGATGTCGATCTGCCTCGGCCTGGGCCCGCCGAAGAAGCGTGCCAGGAACTCCGCGAACGGGTCGCCCTCCGGGCCCATGTAGCCGCTGGTCATCGTGTACGGACCTCCGCTGCATCGCTGATCGACGTGCCGGGGCCGGGTAACCCGGACGGGGCGCGGTCATGCCCAACATGACACGTTCTGTTCCGGCGGGCATGCCGGGAAGCCGGAGGTCCGGGCGGCCCGGCGGGGCGTCGGGGGACGGTTCACAGACCGTCCCGCGACGTCAGGACACGCGGACCGCTCTCCGTGATCGCCACCGTGTGCTCCACGTGCGCCGCCCGTGAGCCGTCGTTGGTGCGCAGCGTCCAGCCGTCGGCAGCCGCGTGGTAGTCGTCCCGGCCCCCCGCGGTCAGCATGGGCTCGATGGCGATGACCATGCCGTGCCGCAGCGGCAGCCCCCGTCCCGGGCGGCCCTCGTTGGGCACCCCCGGGTCCTCGTGCATGTGCCGCCCGATGCCGTGGCCGCCGAAGTCCTCCATGATGCCGTAGCCCCCGGACCGGCACACCGTGCCGATGGCGTGGGCGATGTCGCCGATGCGGTTGCCGACGACGGCGGCCCCGATGCCCGCCTCCAGGGCCCGCTCCGCGGTCTCGATCAGCGTCAGGTCGGCCGGGCGCGGCGTGCCCACGACGAAGCTGAGCGCCGAGTCCCCGGCCCAGCCGTCCAGGAGGGCGCCGCAGTCGACGGAGAGGAGGTCCCCGTCGCGCAGCCGGTAGCCGTCCGGGATGCCGTGCACGATCGCGTCGTTCACCGACGCGCAGATGACGCCGGGGAAGGGGGTCGGGGCGAAGGAGGGCCGGTACCCGAGGAACGGCGAGCCCGCGCCCGCCTCCCGCAGCACCTCGTGCGCCACCGCGTCCAGCTCCAGCAGCGACACGCCCACGTCCGCGGCCTGCCGTACGGCGGTCAGGGCCCGCGCCACGACCTGTCCGGCCGCGTGCATGGCGTCGATCGATGAGTCCGTCTTCAGTTCCACCATGCCAATTACTATACCGGTATTTGAATTGGGTTCGTCACGTGGCCCGGTGTGCGCGACGGCCGGGTCCGGTACGGGAAGCCGGTATTAGAATGACGGCATGGTGCGCACACCCCTGACCCCCGAAGAGCGCGAGCGCGGCGAACAGCTCGGCCGCCTGCTGCGCGCCGCCCGCGGTGAGCGGAGCATGACGGCGGTCGCCGCCCAGGCCGGCATCTCCGCCGAGACCCTGCGCAAGATCGAGACCGGCCGGGCCCCCACCCCGGCGTTCTTCACGGTGGCCGCGCTGGCCGGCGCCCTGGGGCTGTCCATGGACGAGCTGGTGGGCAGGTGCGCGCCCGCGCTGGCCTGAGGCGCCCGCACTCACCCACCGGAGTGCGAAACACGATCGACACCGCGCCTTGACGACGATGGTCTTGGCAAGCCCCTCCGGCCAGGCTTACGTTCGTCCCTCTACGGCCTGCTCTACGGGCGTAGAGGCTCTGACGTCCTGTCGAAGGAGCAGCTCATGGCCAACGTCGTACGTGCCGCTCTCGTCCAGGCCACCTGGACCGGCGACACCGAGTCCATGGTGGCGAAGCACGAGGAGCACGCCCGCGAGGCCGCCCGGCGGGGCGCGCAGGTCATCGGCTTCCAGGAAGTCTTCAACGCCCCCTACTTCTGCCAGGTCCAGGACCCCGCCCACTACCGCTGGGCCGAACCGGTGCCCGACGGGCCCACCGTCCGCCGCATGCAGGCCCTGGCCCGCGAGACCGGCATGGTGACCGTCGTCCCCGTCTTCGAGGTCGAACAGTCCGGCTTCTACTACAACACCGCGGCCGTGATCGACGCCGACGGCACCGTCCTCGGCACCTACCGCAAGCACCACATCCCCCAGGTCAAGGGCTTCTGGGAGAAGTTCTACTTCCGCCCCGGCAACAGCGGCTGGCCGGTCTTCGACACCGCCGTCGGCAAGGTCGGCGTCTACATCTGCTACGACCGCCACTTCCCCGAGGGCTGGCGCCAGCTCGGCCTCGGCGGCGCCCAGCTCGTCTACAACCCCTCGGCCACCCACCGCGGCCTCTCCGCCCATCTGTGGCAGCTCGAACAGCCCGCCGCGGCCGTCGCCAACGAGTACTTCGTCGCCGCCATCAACCGCGTCGGCGTCGAGGAGTACGGGGACAACGACTTCTACGGCACCTCCTACTTCGTGGACCCCCGCGGCCGGTTCGTCGGAGAGGTGGCCAGCGACACCGAGGAGGAACTGGTCGTCCGCGACCTGGACTTCGACCTCATCGACCAGGTGCGGCAGCAGTGGGCCTTCTACCGCGACCGCCGCCCCGACGCCTACGAAGGGCTGGTGCGGCCGTGACCCGTGACCTCTTCGCCCGCCACCGCGCCGTCCTGCCCGACTGGCTCGCCCTCTACTACGAGGACCCGCTGGAGATCACCCACGGCGAGGGCCGCCACGTGTGGGACGCCGCCGGGAACAAGTACCTGGACTTCTTCGGCGGCATCCTCACCACGATGACCGCGCACGCCCTGCCCGAGGTCACCAAGGCCGTCGCCGAGCAGGCCGGGCGGATCGTCCACTCCTCGACCCTCTACCTCAACCGCCCGATGGTGGAACTCGCCGAACGCGTCGCCCAGCTCTCCGGCATCCCCGACGCCCGGGTCTTCTTCACCACCTCCGGCACCGAGGCCAACGACACCGCCCTGCTCCTCGCCACCGCGTACCGGCGCAGCAACACGATCCTGGCGATGCGCAACAGCTACCACGGCCGCTCCTTCGGCGCCGTCGGCATCACCGGCAACCGCGGCTGGTCACCGACCTCCCTGTCCCCGCTGCAGACCCTCTACGTCCACGGCGGCGTCCGCACCCGCGGCCCCTACGCCCACCTGGACGACCGGGAGTTCGTCGACGCCTGCGTCGCCGACCTGCTGGACCTGCTCGGCCACACCCGCGCCCCCGCCGCCCTGATCGCCGAACCCGTCCAGGGCGTCGGCGGCTTCACCTCCCCGCCGGACGGCCTGTACGCCGCCTTCCGCGAGGTGCTGCACGAGCGGGGCATCCTGTGGATCTCCGACGAGGTGCAGACCGGCTGGGGCCGCACCGGCGATCACTTCTGGGGCTGGCAGGCGCACGGGAGGAACGGCCCGCCCGACATCGTGACCTTCGCCAAGGGCATCGGCAACGGCATGTCGATCGGCGGTGTCGTCGCCCGCGCCGAGATCATGAACTGCCTGGACGCCAACAGCATCTCCACCTTCGGCGGCACCCAGGTCACCATGGCCGCCGGTCTCGCCAACCTCTCCCACCTGCTGGAGCACGACCTCCAGGGCAACGCGCGGCGCGTCGGCGGCCTGCTCGTCGAACGGCTGCGCGCCGTCGCCGCCCAGGTGCCGCACGTACGCGAGGTGCGCGGGCGCGGCCTGATGATCGGCGTCGAGCTGACCCGGCCCGGCACCGACGAGGCCGCCCCCGAGGCCGCGTCCGCCGTGCTGGAGGAGGCCCGCGCCGGCGGACTGCTGGTCGGCAAGGGCGGCGGCCACGACACCAGCGTCCTGCGCATCGCCCCGCCGATGTCCCTCACCGTCGCGGAGGCCGAGGAGGGCGCCGCGATCCTCGAACGCGCCCTGCGGAGCATCTGACCGCCGCGTGGCCGAGCCCCAGGAGGCGCCGCCATGACCACCACCTCGCAGCTCCCGGACCGGCAGCCCGGGGAACCCTGGGAGCCCGCCCTGACGGTCCGTCAGGTCCTCGGTCTCGAGCGGGTGCGGGCCGGGCAGCCCGAGGTGGTGGCCGGCGCCCACCGGCTCGACCGGCCGGTGCGGTGGGTGCACGTCGCCGAGGCCGCCGACGTCGGCGTGATGCTCAGCGGCGGCGAGATGGTCCTCACCACGGGGGTGCTGCTCGCCGGGGACGAGGACCGGCAGAGCGAGTACATCCGCTCACTGGACCGCGCCGAGGCCGCCGCCGTCGTGCTCGGTCTCGGCCGCGCCTTCCCCGCGCCGCCCGCCGTGATGCGCAGGGCGGCCGAGCGCTGCGGACTGCCCCTGGTCGTCCTGCACCGGCCCTTCCCCTTCGCGGCACTCACCGAGGAGGTGCAGTCCCGGCTGCTGCGCCGCAAGTTCGCCGCCGTCAGCCTCTCCGAGGCCGTGCGCACCGAACTGACCGGCCTGATCACCGCCGGTGCCCCGGTGCAGCGCCTGCTCGACGAGGTGGCCCGGCACGCCGGCTGCCCGGTCGTCGTCACCAACCTCGCCCACCGCGTCCTCGCCACGGCGGGGGAGCGGGCGGCCGTCGACGACGTCCTGCGGGACTGGGAGCGCATCGCCCGCCAGGCCGGTGCCACCTGCGCCGACGGCTGGATCCGCGCCGAACTGAGCTGCCGCGGGGAGCGCTGGGGACGCCTGGTGCTGTGCGGCCACCGGGGCGAACGGGCCGCCGGACGTCTGCTCGCCGACCGCGCGGCCGAAGCCCTCGTCCTGCACCGCATGCTGGCCGGAGACGGCGGCGCCGGGGGAGCCCCGGCGGGCTCCCCGGACTCCTGGGAGGAGCAGTCGGCCCGGAGCCTGCTCACCGACCTGGTCACCGGTGCCGTACCGGCGCGGCACCTGCTGCCCCGGGCCCGCGCCGCCGGACTGCCCGTCAACCGGCGCCTCTTCGTCCCCCTCGTCGTCCGCGAGCCGGAGCCCGCCCGGCCCGCCCGGGTGCTGCGGCGGCTGGGGCTGCCGGGCATCGCCGCCCGGCTCGCCGACGACCACGTCGCCGTCCTGCTCAGCCTCGCCCCCGACCAGGACGCCAGGGCGCTCACCGGCCACTTCGCGGCCCGGCTGCGTGCCGAACCGGGTTCCTCCGGCGCCGTGGTCGCGGCGGCCGACGCCCGCGCCGACTGGGCCGGCGTCCCCGCGGGACTGCGCGAGGCCCAGCACGTCGCCGAGGCCGTCGCCCACTCCGCCACCGCCGCCCTGGAGCTGCCCCCCGTCGTGCGGCTGCGCGACATCCACCTGCGCGGCCTGGTACGGCTGCTGCGCGACGACCCGCACGTGCAGTCCTTCGCCGAACGCGAGCTGGACGGACTGCTGCGCGGCCCCGACCAGGACCTGCTGCCCGTCCTGCGCACCTACCTCGCCACCGGCCGCAACAAGTCCCGCACCGCCCAGCTCCACCACGTCTCCCGGCCCGCCCTCTACCGGCGCCTGGAAACCATACAGAGCCGCCTCGGCGTCGACCTCGACGACTTCGAGCAGGCCGCCTCCGTCCACATCGCGCTCCTCGCCCACGACGCACAACAGGGGTGACACCGTGCAATGCCCGACCCCCGCAGACGTGACACCGTGCCACTCATCGCGGCCGTCCGCGGTTCCTAGGCTCACCGCACACCGAGCGCCACACCGAGCGAGTGGAGGCCGAAGATGAGCCGAGTGATCCGTGCCGCGCTCTTCCAGACCGCCTGGACGGGCGACAAGGAATCGATGATCCAGGTCCACGAGCAGGCGGTGCGCGACGCCGCCGCCCAGGGCGCACAGGTCATGTGCTTCCAGGAGCTGTTCTACGGACCGTACTTCTGCCAGGTCCAGGACCCCGCGTTCTACGCCTACGCCGAGAGCGTCCCGGACGGCCCGGTCGTCGGGCGCTTCCAGCGCCTCGCCCGCGAGCACGGCATCGTCCTGGTGCTACCCATGTACGAGGAGGAGCAGCCCGGCGTCCTCTACAACACCGCCGCCGTCATCGACGCCGACGGCTCCTACCTCGGCAAGTACCGCAAGACGCACATCCCCCAAGTGCACGGGTTCTGGGAGAAGTTCTACTTCCGTCCCGGCAACAGCGGCTGGCCGGTCTTCGACACCGCCGTCGGCAGGGTCGGCGTGTACATCTGCTACGACCGGCACTTCCCCGAGGGCTGGCGGGCACTGGGCCTCGAAGGCGCCGAGATCGTCTTCAACCCCTCGGCCACCTCGCGGGGTCTGTCCGGCTACCTGTGGCAACTGGAGCAGCCGGCCGCCGCCGTGGCCAACGAGTACTTCGTCGGCGCCATCAACCGCGTCGGCGTGGAGGAACTGGGCGACAACGACTTCTACGGCACCTCCTACTTCGTCGACCCCGAGGCCCGGTTCGTCGGCGAGGTGGCGAGCGACAAGGAGACCGAACTCGTCGTCCGGGACCTCGACATGGGAAAGCTGCGCGAGGTCCGCGACCGCTGGCAGTTCTACCGCGACCGCGCGCCCGGCGCGTACTCCCCGCTGACCGCGCCCTGACCCGCCCGGGCCCCCGACAGGAGGGAACAGCAGCATGAGCAGCCGTACCGTCATCCGCGGCGGCCTCGTCGTCACCGCGTCCGACGAGATCCACGCCGACGTCCTGGTCGAGGACGGCCGCGTCGCCGCCCTCGCCGCGACCGGCACCCCCGCGGCCGAGGCGTTCAGCGCCGAGCGGGTGATCGACGCGAGCGGCAAGTACGTGATCCCGGGCGGCGTCGACGGGCACACCCACATGGAGATGCCCTTCGGCGGCACCTACGCCGCGGACACCTTCGAGACCGGCACCCGCGCCGCCGCCTGGGGCGGCACCACCACCATCGTCGACTTCGCCGTCCAGAGCGTCGGGCACTCCCTGCGCGAGGGCCTGGACGCCTGGCACGCCAAGGCCGAGGGCAACTGCGCGATCGACTACGGCTTCCACATGATCGTCTCCGACGTGAACCAGGAGACGCTCAAGGAGATGGACCTGCTGGTGGAGGAGGGGGTGACCTCCTTCAAGCAGTTCATGGCCTACCCCGGCGTCTTCTACTCCGACGACGGCCAGATCCTGCGCGCCATGCAGCGCGCCGCCGGGAACGGCGGCCTGATCATGATGCACGCCGAGAACGGCATCGCCATCGACGTCCTCGTCGAGCAGGCCCTCGCCCGCGGCGAGACCGACCCGCGCTTCCACGGCGAGGTCCGCAAGGCCCTCCTGGAGGCCGAGGCCACCCACCGCGCCATCAGGCTCGCCCAGGTCGCCGGCGCCCCGCTGTACGTCGTGCACGTCTCCGCGACGGAGGCGGTCGCCGAGCTGACCAGGGCCCGCGACGAGGGCCTGCCCGTCTTCGGCGAGACCTGCCCCCAGTACCTCTTCCTGTCCACCGACAACCTCGCCGAGCCCGGCTTCGAGGGCGCCAAGTACGTGTGCAGCACGCCGCTCAGGCCCAGGGAGCACCAGGCGGCCCTGTGGCGGGGGCTGAGGACCAACGACCTCCAGGTGGTCTCCACCGACCACTGCCCGTTCTGCTTCAGCGGGCAGAAGGAGCTGGGCCGGGGCGACTTCTCCAAGATCCCCAACGGCATGCCGGGCGTCGAGAACCGCATGGACCTACTGCACCAGGCCGTCGTCGACGGGCACATCGGCCGCCGCCGCTGGATCGAGATCGCCTGTGCCACCCCGGCCCGGATGTTCGGCCTGTACCCGAAGAAGGGCACCATCGCACCCGGCGCGGACGCCGACATCGTCGTCTACGACCCGCACGCCGAACAAGTCCTCTCCGCCGAGACGCACCACATGAACGTCGACTACTCGGCGTACGAGGGCAGGCGGATCACCGGCCGCGTGGAGACCGTGCTCTCGCGCGGCGAACCGGTCGTCACCGAGCGCGAGTACACCGGCCGCAAGGGCCACGGCGTCTACACCCCGCGCGCCACCTGTCAGTACCTGAACTAGGAGCGGTGCCCATGGACTTCGGACTCGTCCTGCAGACCGACCCGCCCGCCTCCCGCGTCGTGGAGCTGATGAAGCGGGCCGAGCACAACGGCTTCAGCCACGGCTGGACGTTCGACTCCGCCGTGCTGTGGCAGGAACCGTTCGTGATCTACAGCCAGGTGCTGGCGCAGACCAGCACCCTGAAGATCGGCCCGATGGTCACCAACCCGGGCACCCGCACCTGGGAGGTGACCGCCTCCACCTTCGCCACCCTCAACGACATGTTCGGCAACCGCACCGTCTGCGGCATCGGCCGCGGCGACTCCGCGATGCGCGTCGCCGGCCGCAGGCCCAACACCCTCGCCCGCATAAGCGAAGCCATCAAGGTCATCCGCGCGCTCGGCAGGGGAGAGGAGGCCGACCTCGGCGGCGGCACCGTCGTACGGTTCCCGTGGATCAAACCCGGCGCCGAAGTCCCGGTGTGGATGGCGGCCTACGGCCCCAAGGCCCTGAAGATGACCGGCGAGGAGGCCGACGGCTTCATCCTCCAGCTCGCCGACCTCTACCTCACCGAGTACATGGTCAAGGCAGTCCGGGACGCCGCCGAGGCCGCCGGGCGCGACCCGTCCGAGGTGACGGTCTGCGTCGCCGCCCCCGCCTACGTCACCGCCGACGACTCGCCCGAGGCCCTCGCCCACGCCCGCGAGCAGTGCCGCTGGTTCGGCGGCATGGTCGGCAACCACGTCGCCGACCTGGTCGCCAAGTACGGCGCCCACACCGGGGCCGTACCCGACGAACTCACCGACTACATCAAGGCCCGCGAGGGCTACGACTACGCCCACCACGGGCGCAGCGGCAACCCGGACACCCGGTTCGTGCCGGACGAGATCGTCGACCGGTTCTGCCTGATCGGACCGGCCGAGAAGCACGTCGAGAAACTCAAGGCCCTGCGCGCCCTCGGCGTCGACCAGTTCGCGCTGTACGACATGCACGACGCGCAGGAAGCCGTGATCGACACCTACGGCACGAAGGTCATCCCGGCCGTCAACGCCTGACCCCTCCTCCGCCCGCCCCGCACTCCGGGGCGGGCCCCGGGCGCACCCGCGCACCCCCCTCGGCACCGCCCGCACGGCCTCTCCCGTCCACCGCATGATTGGCCTGCCCATGACCGACACCGCGCCCACGGCCATACCGCCGTCCGCCCAAGTCACCCTCCCCGACGGGCGCGTGGAGCTCGCCCCGGGCTCCCCGCCGCCGAGCGGCCCCTACGCCAACGAGGACCTGCTGCCCGTCCCCGTCGAGCGGCGCACCTGGACCACCTACAACTTCTCCGCCCTGTGGGTCGGCATGGCCCACAACACGGCCTCCTGGACCCTCGCGTCCGGGCTCATCGCGGTCGGCATGGACTGGAAGCAGGCGGTGCTCACCATCGCCCTGGCCAACCTGATCGTGCTCGCCCCCATGCTGCTCACCGGGCACGCCGGACCCAAGTACGGCATTCCCTTCCCGGTGTTCGCCCGCGCCTCCTTCGGCATCCGGGGCGCCAACCTGCCGGCCGTCGTACGGGCGTTGGTCGCGTGCGGCTGGTTCGGCATCCAGACCTGGATCGGCGGCGAGGCGATCTACTTCCTGGCCGGCAAGCTGATCGGCGACGGCTGGACGAACGCGGGGACGTTCGGCGGCCACGCCTGGACCATGTGGCTGTCGTTCGCGCTCTTCTGGGCGCTCCAGGTCGCCATCATCCACCGGGGCATGGAGACCATCCGCCGCTTCGAGAACTGGGCGGCGCCCTTCGTCCTGGTCGGCGCCTTCGTGATGCTGTGGTGGATGGCCGACAAGGCGGGCGGCCTCGGCCCGCTCTTCGACCAGCCCTCGAAGCTGGGCTGGGGCGGCGACTTCTGGAAGCTGTTCTGGCCCTCGCTGATGGGCATGATCGGCTTCTGGTCCACCCTGTCCCTCAACATCCCCGACTTCACCCGCTACGGGAAGAGCCAGAAGGCCCAGACCCGGGGCCAGGCCCTCGGCCTGCCGACCACGATGACCCTGTTCGCCTTCCTCTCCGTGATGGTCACCTCCGGCTCGCAGGCGGTGTACGGCGAACCGATCTGGGACCCGGTGCAACTCGCCGCCAAGACGGACAACGTGGTGGGTCTGCTCTTCGCCCTGGTGACCGTCCTGGTGGCGACCCTCTCGGTGAACATCGCGGCCAACCTGGTCTCCCCGGCCTTCGACTTCTCCAACGTCGCACCGCGCAGGGTGAGTTTCCGGACCGGCGCGCTCATCACCAGCGTCCTGGCGGTGCTGATCTTCCCCTGGAAGCTGTACGCCGACCCGCAGGGCTACATCTTCACCTGGCTCGGACTGGTCGGAGGGCTGCTCGGCACGGTGGCCGGCATCCTCATCGCCGACTACTGGATCCTGCGCCGCGCCCGCCTCCACCTCGTCGACCTGTACCGCAGGGGCGGCCGCTACTGGTACGCCGGGGGCTGGAACTGGCGGGCCGTGTTCGCCTTCGCCGTCGGCGGCGTCCTGGCCGTCGGCGGCGCCGACTTCCATCCCCTGGTCGACGGCCGCCCCCTGCCCTTCCTCGAACCGCTGGCCGACTACGGCTGGGCGGTGGGCCTGGGCACGTCCCTGGTGCTCCACCTGGCACTGATGCTGCTGCCCGCGACCCGCCCGGCCGCGCGCTCCTAGCCGCCCCGCAGGGCGGCCACCGCCTCCTTGGCCGCCTTGATGGCACCCTTGTTGATCTCGTCGGTGCCGGGGGCCTTCTTCGACTCGAAGTCGCTGCCGTTGTACGTGATGACCACCAGCGCGTTGGCGGCGCGGACCAGTACGGTGCCCTCGCGGGTCTGCTGCTTGTCCTCGATGGTGAGGTTCACGACGGAGTAGGCACGGTCGCCGAGGCCCGGCACCTCACCGCCGCCGCTGCGGTCGGCGACCCGCTCCGTGTACGACTTCTGCGCGGCCTCGTCCGTCGCCATGACCTCGAAGGAGACGTCGAGCCAGCGGTATTCGTATCCCTTGAGCGCGTTCCAGGAACAGGTGCGGCGCACCTTGGTGTCCGTGGACGGGATCTCCTTGCCGGCCGCCTCGGCACCCGGCACCAGCGAGGTGACCGTCTTGCCGGCCAGGGCGTCGCACGGTGCGGGTGCGGTGGCGTACGTCTTCGCCGGTGCCCGGGTGGCGGGCGCGGACGCCGACTTGCCGGTGGTCTCGGGCGGCGGTGTCCCGTCCTTCGCGGCCGGTGACGTGTCCGGCCCGGACGACAGTGCCCAGCCCGCCGTGGCGAGGACGGCGACCGGCGCCAGACGGGCGGTCAGGGCGAGCGGCAGAGGAAGAGAACGCACGGCGCACTTCTCGTGGGGACGGTGCGGAAGGGGGCCCGCACTGCGGACGGGACGCCAGTGTCACACGAGTCCCCGTGGGGCGGAAGGGCGAACTCGGTGCGTGGCCGGGCGGTGACGCAGACGTACCGTCGGCTACGGCACGCGGGCGGTCCACTCCTCGCTGCTGAACTTCGTGGCGGCCAGCTCCTCGGCGCGGCTCATCTCCTGCGGGGTGATGTGCCCCTCGGCGAGGCCGTAGCGGTTGCGGAAGGAGGCGATCATGTTCTGGATCACCTGTTCCCGGGCGAGGCCCGTCTGGCGGCGGAGCGGATCGACGCGCTTCTTGGCGCTCTTGGTGCCCTTGTCGGACATCTTCTCCTTGCCGATGCGCAGGACCTCGAGCATCTTGTCGGCGTCGATGTCGTACGACATGGTCACGTGGTGCAGGACGGCCCCGGGGCCGCCGTCCGGTCCGACCATCCGCTTCTGGGCGGCACCGGCGATCTTGCCGGCGTCGGTGGCGATGTCGTTGAGGGGCTGGTACCAGGCCTTGATGCCCATGTCGCCGAGGGCACCCAGCACCCAGTCGTCGAGGTAGGCGTAGCTGTCGGCGAAGGAGAGGCCCGAGACCAGGGACTCCGGCACGGACAGGGAGTACGTGATGGTGCTCATGGGCTCCACGAACATGGCTCCGCCGCCGGAGATGCGGCGCACCACGGACACCCCGTGCCGCGCGATGCCCTCCGGGTCCACCTCGTTGCGCAGCGACTGGAAGCTGCCGATGATCACGGCGGGCGAGGCCCACTCCCAGACCCGCAGCGTGGGCGCCCGCCGTCCGGCGGCCACCTCGGCGGTGAGGACCTCGTCCAGCGCCATGTGCAGGGCCGGGGCCTGGGGCTCCATGTGGACCAACTGCCACTGGTGGTCGCTCCATTCGGTCGCGTGGCCCAGTGCCCTGCGGACGGCGACGCCGACGCCCTCCGCGGTCAGCCCGAGCATCACCGTCGACTCCGGCAGTGCCGCCGTGACACGGGCCGCGAGACCCGCGGCGTCGGTGGAGGCGGGGGCGCCCTCCAGTGCCGCGTTGATCGAGACGAGCGCCTCGTCGGGCTCCAGGAAGAAGTCCCCGGCGACCGTCACGTCGCGCAGGACCCCTTGCTCGACCTCCAGGTCCACGACGACCAGCTTGCCGCCGGGCACCTTGTATTCGCCATGCACGGCTTCGTTCCCTTCCTCGCGTCCTCCCCACCTTAATCTCCCGCCGCCGACCGCTCAGGTGCCCGTCCCGGGGCCGTCTCCCCGGTGCTCGTCCCAACTGCCGAAGTCGTCGGGGTGGGTCCCGGTGAACGGCGTGCCGTGGAAGGCGACGCTGATCTTCTCGAAGCCCTTGAAGCTCTCGGCGGTGGCGTACGACCAGTAGGCGAGCCGGTCGGCGTGGGTGAGGCTCACGTTGTCGGTGAAGGGGGTGAGCAGGCTCCGGGGCCACAGCCGGTGGGCGCCGACCGCGGCGGCCTCGACCGAGAGGACGAAGACGAGGGCCGCCAGGTAGAGCCAGGTGAGCAGGCCCAGGACGACACCGAACACCCCGTAGGTCGCACTGGCGCCTTTCAGGAAGTGCGAGACGTAGTACGCCCCGCCCCACTGGAGCGCGTGCCAGGCGCAGGCGGCCCCGACTGCGGGAACGAGCAGGCAGCGGGTGCCGACCCGTTTGCGGGTGAGGATGCGGACGACCAGGATCAGCAGCGCGGCGTTGAGGAGGACGACGGCGGCGATCGCGCCCGACCGCGGCCCGAGCCCGGTCCACAGGCCGAACGCGTCCGTGGAGGAGGCGAGGACCGACAGCCCGGTGGTCGCGACGAGCCCGAGGGCCAGCAGCCCGATGAAGAAGAACCCCCGCACCCGCGACAGCAGCGGGTTGGGACGGGCGTGCCGGGGCACGGCCCAGACCTTGTTCAGCGCGTGCTGGAGCGCCTGGGCCACCCCCAGGCCGCCGTAGAGGCTGCCGACCACACCGACGGCCAGGGCGATCCCGTTGCTGTGGAAGGAGTGGATGTTCTGCTGCAACTGGTGCCCCAGCACGGGAAAGTTCCGCAGCGCGGAGTCGAGCACCTGTTCCCGCAGGGCCGGGTCGTTCTGCAGCAGCGTCGTCAGCGCGGAGACGAGCAGCAGGAGGAGCGGGAAGAGGGAGAAGAAGCCGTAGTACGCGATCAGCGCCGCCAGGTACAGGCCCTGGTCGTCGGCGAACTTGTACACCACGCCCAGCGGCATGCCGACCCAGTGGTGCCGCCGCTGGAAGTCGTCGAGACGGCGTACGGCGTCCATGGCGCCTCCCCAGGGTGTCGTCCTCAGGCTACGGTCCGCGTGATCGCCGGGCCGGGCACGACACCCGGCCCCCGGCGGGGGCGGCCCCGCCGGCCCGTGCCCCTCACGCGTGTCGCCGGGGCGGGCCGGCGGAGGAGGCCGTGATCCGCTCGGTGGACGCCTGGGCGGTGGCCAGGTCACGGGGGTAGGTGCGCATCGCGACCAGACCGAGGAGGCCGGCCGCGATCAGGGTGAGCAGGAAGAAGAGCAGGGTGTACTCCAGGCCGGCGCCCTCCTGCCCGCCGGGGCCGCCGAAGACGCTCGTCGACAGGTAGCCGAACAGGACGGGCGCCGCGGCCTCGCACAGGGTGCGCAGCATCGTCCGCACGCCTTCGCCGGTGCCCCACAGGTACGGCGGGAGGATGTCGAGGCGGGCGGCGTCCAGCGGCGGGTTGGCCGCACCGAGGAACACCGTGCCGGCGACCAGCAGCGGCAGGGCCACGGCGAGGGAGGTGGCGTGCAGGGCGGGGGCGAGCAGGACCGGCACCGTCAGCATGCACACGGTCGGCACCAGGGTCCGGGCGTCGACCCGCCCGCCGCGCAGCAGCCGGTCGGCGATCCGTCCCCCGGCCAGGATCCCCGCCAGGGCGCCGAGGCCCGCGACGAGGACCAGGGAGGTGGCCACGGAGGTCGTCACGTGGAAGCGGTGGGTGGCGTAGAGCGTGGCGAACGAGCGCAGTCCGGCGAAGTAGAAGTAGCCCAGCGCGGACGCCAGGATCAGCACGAGATTGGTGCGGACCCGCAGGATGTAGCGGATGGACCACAGCGTGGGCCTTTGGCGCGGGTCGCGGTCCAGGACGAGGTTCTCGTGCGGGGCGACCCGCGCGTGGCGCACGGCCCGCTCGGCCGGTTCACCGGTGTCCCGGGTCCGGACCGCCTCCCGGCGGGACTGCCCGCCCCTCTCCGGTTCGGGAAGGCGGCGCACGAACCACACGGCCACCGCGGCCGGAACGACCAGCCACCAGAAGGCGAAGCGCCAGGACAGGGCGGACCCGATCGTGCCCGACAGGGCGAAGCCGAGACCGGTCCCCACCAGTTCCCCGGCGAGAACGAGCCCGTACAGGCGGGCCCGGTCCCCGACCGGGAAGAAGTCGCCCACCAGGGACGCGACGGTGGGTCCGGCCGTCGCGCTCACGGCGCCCAGCGCCGCCCGGGAGACCAGCAGCCATCCGTACGATTCGGCGGCACCGGCCAGGGCCGTCGCCACGGCCCACAGGACGATGCTGACGGCGAGCAGCCGCGTGCGCCGGACCCGGTCGGTGAGCAGACCCACCGGCACGGTGAAGGCCGCGCCGGTCAGCGCCACCACCGTCACCAGCAGCCCGATCCGGGTGTTGTCGATGCCGAACGCGGTCTTGAGCTGAGGGGCCATCGCGGACACCGTGCCCTTGTCGGCACCGTCCACGGCGAGGACGGCGGCCAGGGTGAGGACGACCCGGGACCGGGCGGGTCCGCCCAGGAACCGGGAGGCCCGTCCCACGACGGCCTCGACACGTCGGCGCGCCCTCACCGGTCACCCTCCGGCCGCGCGGTGGCGCCGTCCACGGTCAGGCCGATGCCGGAGACCGGCCCGCTCCGGCGGGGCCACCGGTCACCACGGCGGTGGGGCGGCCCGTCCTGCTCGGCATGAGTGATCCGTCTCCTCGCTGCGGGGACCGGCCGCCGATCGCCGGTCGGGTATGCGCCGTACCCGGAACCGGTGCGCCCGCAAACGGATCGCCGGGGGAAGGCTGAAATCCCGACAGGGTTCCCACGGGGCTCCCCGTCCGGCGGGTGGGGACGGTGCTCCCGTCCCGACGGTCAGCCGACCCGGTCGGCCGTCAGGTCGGCCCGGTCGTCCACGGGCACGGTCAGCCGCACCTCCGTACCGCCCCCGCGCACCGGGCCGACGGCGAGGTCCGCGCCGATCAGCAGGGCCCGCTCGCGCATGCCGCGGATCCCGGCCCCCTCGGCCGCGTCGTCCAAGCCGTCGAAGCCCCGGCCGTCGTCGCGCACCCGGAGCTCGACGGCGTCCCCCGCCCGTCGCAGGGTGAGCTGCACCAGGCGGGCCCCGGAGTGGCGGGCCGCGTTGGTCAGGCCCTCCTGGGCGACCCGGTACAGGACCAGGTCGGCGTTGTCGCCGAGGTCGGGCAGACCGGGGGCGATGTCGTGGCGCACGGTCAGCGAAGGGCCGGTGAACTCGTCCGAGAGCGACCTCAGGGCGCTGCTCAGCCCCAGCTCCTCCAGCACCCCCGGGAGCAGCCTGCGGGCGATACGGCGGATCTCGTCCAGGCTGGCCCGGGTGGTCTCCTGCACCTGCGCGAGCTGCTCCCGCACCTCGTCGGGCGCCTGGTCCGCGACCCGTTTGAGGTCCAGCAGCACGGCGGCGAGGGTCTGCCCCACCTCGTCGTACAGCTCCTGGGCCACGCGGTGCCGCTCCGACTCCTGTGCGCTCAGGGTGCGGGCGGCGCTCAGCGCGCGTTCGGCCTCCAGCCGGTCGAGCATCGTGTTGAAGGTCGTGATCAGCTCGGCGATCTCGCCGTCGCCGTCGACCTTCGGCCGGACCCGCGGCCGCAGCAGGTCCGTCGTCGTCATGGCGCGGGCAAGCTGCCGCAGTGGGCCGAGACCGATGCGCAGCAGTACGACGTTGGCGACCAGGATCACCACCAGCCCCGCGGTGAGGATGGCGGCCTCGGTGAGCAGCACGGGCGTCGACACGGTGACCGGTCCCAGCAGCAACGCGGTCGCGGCGATCAGCACCACCGAGTTGAACAGCGAGATTCTCCAGAACAAGGGCACCGCAGCAGCGTCGGCGACACGCGGCACGCAGTCCATCGGTTCCGGCACCCATTTCGTCCGCCCCCGGACACCCCCTTGAGCCCCCGGACCCTCCCCTTGACCGGCGCCGCCGGTCAAGGGGAGGGTGGTGCGGTCGGGGGAGGGACGGACCGGTCACCTCACCCCGTGGGCCCGGGGCAGGCCCCGCGTCGCCTCCCACTCCCGGGCCGGCGACCACAGACCGCCGCCGCCCGTGCCACCGTCACCGCCGTACCCGCCGGACGCGGTCCACCAGCCGGGGCGGTGGTCCGCGACCCGCCGGATCCCGACCGTGTACGTCCGGGTGTACGCGCCGTTGGCCGAGGTCACCGTGATCGTGCGGGTGGTCAGCCGGGAGCGGGACGACGAGAGCGTGTCACTGCCGTCGGTCACCTTCACCCGAGCGCCCGGCCCGGCCGCCTCGGCGCCGACGGACGGGATCCTCCCGTGCTGCGGCCAGTCCACGACGTACGTGCTCACGTCCGGGTCGAACCCGTCCAGCGCGACCCCGCCCACGGTGATCGCGGAGGCGTCGGCCCTGCTCGCCTTCGTGGCGTCCGTCACGCCGGTCACGGTGACCGACCCGTCGGGGTTCACCCGCACGTCGGCCGCCATCGCCGCCGCCAGGTTGATCCGCTGCCAGCCCGGCCCTCCGGAGGCAGTGAGGTCGAGCGGGTACCCGGAGTCCGTCGCGGTCTGCTCCAGGACCTGGGCGCGCTGCTCGGCCGTGAGGTCCGGGAAGGCCGTGACCAGCAGCGCCGCCGCGTCGGCCGGCACGTCGAGGGCCTGCCCGCCCGTGCCGGTCCGGGAGAACCCGTAGGTCAGGCGCCGCGTGTACAGGTCCACGTCCTGCGCGGTGCTCAGCCCGGCGTAGGGATCGCCCGCACAGGCCGTGAGCGTGGCGCCGTAGCCCTCCTCCTCGCACCGCGCGAGCAGCACGCTCTCGATCTCGGTGTGCGCCTGCCGCAGCAGTTCCGCGAACCCGGGGTCGGCCCAGCGGTGCGCCACCGTCGCCTGCGCGGTCATCCGGCCGCCCATGACGTCGAGCGGGTAGTGGAACCCGAGCACGATCCGGTTGTCCCCGTACTCCGAGGTGCGGGCGAGGATCGACGGGGCGAGGTCGGGCAGCAGCGTGGCGAGGATCGTCCCGGCCTCGTAGCCGCCGTAGGTGTGGCCGCTCGGGTAGGAGCCCTGGCCCGCGAGGCCGCTGTACGAGCTGTCCTGCGACTCGTAGACCGCGCCGCCGTCCCCGGCGAAGCCGAGCCGCACGTAGGGCCGCAGGTACTGGTAGTGGTTCTTCGCCGCGTCGTGGGTGTCGAGGTTCTCGGTGACGCGGGAGAACAGGGCCTTCGTCTTGGGCAGCCGGCCTTCCTCCAGGGCGGCGGCGTACAGCGGGCCGAGCCGGGAGCCGAGGCCGTCGGCCATCGTGACGGTGGCGCTGTGCGACGCGTCCACCTCGGCCCGGCCGACCTGCTCCCGCGTCGCCGCGTTGTTGATGCCGACGGTGATCGTGTCGTTCTCCGCCGTGGCCGAAGTGCCCTCGCTGTACTTCTTGTTGGCGCCCAGGGTGCCCGGGCCCAGGTCGTCGAAGCCGCTGAGGAGGCGGGTGAACCAGTCGCTCCCGTCGTCGGTCGCGGGCCAGGCGTCCGACGGGTAGGCGGCGTCGAGCACGTCGTCCGGGAAGGGGGACGGCTCGTACTCCGCGGCGCCGGACCCGGCCGTGGCCGCGGCCCGTGTACCCGGGGAGCCGCCGGAGTCGCCGGAGTCGCCGGAGTCGCCGGCCAGGGTCACCGCGGTCACGGTGGCGGTGTGGGCCTTCGCCCGGCCCGCGGTGGTGAGCAGCGCCGTGCCGGAGGTGCCGGGCACGTGCGCGGTGGTTCCGTCGTCGAGCGCCACGGTGTAGCCGAGGACGGGGAAGCCGCCGTCCCCGGCCGGCCGCCAGCTCACCCGGACCCGCTTGCCGTCGGTGACCACACCCGTCACGGTCGGTGCCTGGGGCCTGTTGTCACCCGTGACGGCGGGCTGCGTCGGCGCGCTCCAGGGGGAGTCGCCGAGGGCGTTGACCGCGCGGACCCGCGCCGAGTACGACGTGCCGTCCTTGAGCCCGGCGAGCACCGTGCTGCGGCTGTCCGGGTCGGCGATCTCGACCTGGTGACCGCCGCTGAGCGTGACCTCGTAGCCGGTGACCGGTGAACCGCCGTCGTCCCCGGGGGCGGACCAGGTGACCTTCACACTGGTGCCGGAGGAGGCCGCCGACACGGCACCGGGTGCGCCCGGCACGGTTGTGCGCTTCGTGGTGAGCGCCCGCATGGCGCCGTCGAGGGCCGTGTGGCGCGCCGTGAGCGTGCCGTCCGTGGCCGTGTCGTCCGACAACGCCGTCCTCGCCGCGGTGAGTGCGGCGGTGAACGCCTTCCAGGATGCCTGCGTGTAGCGCTCGTCGGCGAGGGCGGAGGCGGTGGCCACCAGGTTCTCCAGCCGCAGCCGCGGCAGGGGCACCAACTGGTTGGCGGCCAGGGTCAGGCTCCGCGTCCGCAGGTCCGCGTCGAGCTGCGTGGCGTCGCCGGCGGCGAGCAGGTCGCGGGCGGCGGCCAGTTCGCGCCGGAACACCCCGAAGTCGACGGTGCCGTACCGGTCCGCGTCCTCGGACAGTCCCGCGTACTGCTCGACCGCCTTCCGCAGGGCGGACAGGTCCGTCTCCGCGGGCGCCCGGACGTGGGCGAAGGTGACCTGGCCGAGGTTGGCGACGTACGGGTGGGAGGAGTCCGCGTGCGTGGTCAGCCGCAGGTGCACGGCGTGCGTGCCGGTGACCGGCGCCGGAAGGGTCAGGCTGGTCGTCCCTCCCGACGACCACGAACCGCCGGTGACCGGCAGGGGAACGGTCGCGTACGGCGTGCCGGGGTCGTCCGCGTCGAAGGCACCCAGGTAGAGCTGGACGGCGGAACCGGTGCCGCACCGGGCGGAGTTGTTGACGTAGGTGAGGGTGAGCGTGTTCTTGGGGGAGTCGCCGAAGTCGACGTCCCCGTAGTCGAGCCAGGCGCCGTCGTAGGTGCCGCCGAGGCTCGTGGCCGACCCCGCGCCGGTCCAGGTGGCCGGCTCGCTCTTGAGCCCGCCCCCGCTGCTGCCGCGGAACGCGGTGGCGTCGAACACCACCGGGGCGTCCGCCTGCCGCGTCAGGGTGAGCGAGTGGACGTTGGCGACGTAGGGCTGGGCGTCGGTCTGGGTGCTGGAGACGAAGACGGCGAACACGTCCTGGACGCCGCCGAAGACGTCCGGGTCGAGCCGGACACTGGTGGTGGCCACCGTGCCCCAGCCCGAGCCGGTGTACTCGAGCGGGATGCCGACGGCCGCCGGACCGTCCTTCGCGCCCAGGCGCAGCTCGATGTGCGAGTCCGGCGCCGCGCGGGAGCGGGGCTTGTCGTAGCTGACGGAGAGGGTGTCGGCACCGTCGCCGAGGTCGGTGTCCCGCCACCGGGCCCAGGCACCGTTCGTCACGTTCTCGAAGACGCCGCCTGAGAGCTTCAGGGGAAGCGAACCGTCCCCGGTCTCCGTGGCGTTGGCCGTGGTGAGGGTGGCCAGGGTCGTGACCGGGGAGGACGCGGCGGGGTCCTCGGGCGAGAACTGGTACCAGTCGAAGTTCGACACCCACTGCCGCCCCGACGGGGCGTGGAACACGAACGTCGCGCCCGCCGCGTCCAGCAGGGCCCGCGGGTCGGTGACGGCCGCCCGGACCGTGGTGTAGTACTGCCAGCCGCCGGTCCCCGGCAGGGAGACGGTGGCGACGACCGGTCCGTCGGCGTCACCGGCGTGGACGTCGACGCTGCTCGGTTCCGCGGTCGGTGCCTGCGCGTTGGCGTAGCGCACGGACAGGCTGCGCGGGGCGACCCCGCCGAAGTCGAGGCCGGTGTACTGCTCCCAGGCGCCCTCGGTGACGCCGCCGAGGTCGCCGTCCGAGTAGTACGCCTCCTTCACCAGGCTCGGACCCTCCATCCGGTCCGGGTCCTCCGCCTGGAGGACGGCGTAACCGCCCTCGTCCAGGGTGAGCGCGTCGATCGCGGACCGCAGCGCGTCGTGCGCCGCCATGAGCGTGCCGGTGGGCGAGTCGGGGTCGGCGAGGACGGTCCGGGCGCGTTCCAGCGCCGTACGGAACAGGCCGTAGGAGCCGTCGGAGTAGTTGCCCTCGCGCACGAGGGACGCGTCGTCGACGAGGGAGCCGAGGGTTCCCCGGTGCACCGCGGCGGCGGAGAGCAGCAGCGGGTCCGTCACGGACACGCCGGCCCCGGTCACCGTCGAGGCCGGAATGCCGCGCGGGAAGGCGCGGTCGCCGAAGACGATGCCGAGCCGCGCGTCGGTCCTCGTCGTGCCGGTGAGCCGCAGCGACGCCGTGCGCCTGCCGGTGACCCGGAGGTCGCCCTCGACCCCCTCCGGGAGGCCGGTCACGCTCGCCGCGCCGGTCCCGGTGAGGCTGGTCCCCGGTCGCGCGGTGAACGACGCCCTGCCGGACAGGCGCAGCCCGATGCTCGCCCCGACGGTGCCGTCGGCGGCGGTGCCGACGGTCTCCGGGCGGGCGGAGACGACGGTCGTGCCGTTGCCGGGGCCGGTGCCGTCACCGCCGTCGCCGGTGTCGGTGCTCAGCGAGTACGCGGGCTCGGTGCGGGAGCCCCAGGACGACGGCCTGGAGCCCATGTCGAACTCCAGGGTGCCGCCCGCGACGATCTGCGCGTAGTCGAGCCAGGTGTTCGAGAACCGCTTGCCGTTGAGCTTCGCGCCCTGCACGTAGTAGTCGCGCGCCGAGACGCCGTCGGCCTTCACGGTGAACGTGGCGCCGTTGGCGTAGCTGATCGTCGTGGAGTCGAAGAACGGGCTGCCGATCTGGAACTGGCTGGAGCCCGCCGTCACCGGGAACAGCCCGAGGGCGGCGGCGACGAACATCGTCGACATGGTGCCGGCGTCGTTGTCCATGGTCGGCAGGAAGCCGTCCGGTGCCAGTTCGTACGCCCTGGTCTTCACAGGCGGCCGGAACTCGCCGCCGGAGCTGGGGGCTTCGTCCGTGGAGCCCGTGGCGATGTAGCGGTTCCAGGTCTCGTCCGTGTAGATGGCCCGCACCCACTTCTGCGTCAGAGCGGGCTCGCCGACGTAGTTGAACAGGTAGGGCGCCTGGAGGTCGATCTCGTTCGCGTTGGAGTGCAGCATCGTCGAGCCGTCGTCGGCGTCGGAGTCCTCGCCGAACATGTGCCGGATCGCCGCCCGGCCGGCCTTCTCGCCGCCCATGGCCTCGATGAGGCCGCCCATGTCGTACGCGTCGTACCAGTGGTACTGCCACAGGGTGCCCTGGTAGAGCCGGGCCTCCTCGAACTTCTCGTGGTCGACGTCCTGCCAGTCGCCCTTGCCGTCGCGCGGCGTGAGCAGCCCCACCTCGGTGCCGTCGGCCGCCGTCCAGGCGCCCGGCTTCACCAGGTGGTCGATCGCCATGGTCGCCTGCTCGCGCAGCTTGTCCGCGTCCGCGTCCTCGCCGAGCGCGTCGGCGATCACGGACAGCGCCCACTGGTCGTAGCCGCGCTGGACCGTCGTACCGGGATCACCGGCGACGTACCCCTGCCGCAGCTCGGTCCCGGTGTAGTGGCCGGTGTACGACTTCAGCGCGGGGTACGCCTCGTCGAGCCGGTCGAAGTCCTTGAACCCCTTCGACAGCGCGTCCGCGATCACCACCGCCGAGCGTTCCCAGCGCACGGTCGGCACCGAGTGGGTGAGGCTGCCGAGGCCCTTGCCCGAGGCGTGCGCGTCGGCGAAGAGAACGATCGCGGACTGCACCATGTCCCGGTACGCCACCGGGTCGATGTAGGCCTCCACGGAGTACTTGCGGAAGTCGTCCCAGGTGGACCAGCCGTCGTAGTACGTGAAGCCGTTCGCCTCGTGCACGGCCCCGTCGGCACCGCGGTAGGTGCCGCTGGTGCTGGTGGCGTTCACCGGCAGCGCGTACATGCGGTACAGGTGCGTGTAGAACTGCTTGGTCAGCGTCGAGTCCGGGTCGGCCTTCTTCGACGCCTTCACCGCGACGGCGCCCAGCGTGCGGTTCCAGTCCGCCCTCGTCCGCTCCCGCACGTCCTCGAAGCTGCGGCCGGCCACCTCCTCGTGCTGGTCGACGGCGGCCTGTTCGGCGCTGACCGGCGACAGGGTGACGCGCAGTTCGACGTCGTCGCCGTCGGCCGGGTCGAAGCCCAGGACCGCGCCGGTGTCGGTGCCGCTCCGCGCGGTCGCGTCGCCGAGCGTGCCGTCCTCGCCCCAACTGCGCAGCGACGTCACGGGAACGTTGGTGGTGGCGTAGTAGTACAGGCGGTACGAGGCGCCGTTGAACGACCCGGCGACGAGTCCGCTGAGCGCGGTGGTCCCGTCCTTCAGCTTCGTCGCGTCCAGCGTCGCGCGGGTGCGGCTGGTGAAGTTGTTGGCGAGGTCGAGCACGAGCTGGGGCCGCGCTCCCGCGGGGAAGCGGTACCGCTGGAGCGCCGTGCGGGTCGTCGCGGTCGTCTCGGCGTCGATGGTCCCGGCGGGGGAGCCGAGTCCCACCCGGTAGGAGCCGGGGGAGGCGGCCTCGTCGTCGTGGCTGTACGGGTGCGCGTAACTGCCCGGTGCCGGGCGGCTGTCGTACTGCTGCGAGGTCGGGACGACCAGCAGGTCGCCGCCGCCGCCCGAACCGCCCACGCCGTCCAGGTTGGTGGCGGTGAACCCGGCGATGTGGTCCTCGTCGTAGTCGTACCCGGAGTGGTTGCGGTCCGGGGTGGTCATCGGGTTGACCTTGGCGAGGCCGTGCGGGGCCTGGGCGCCGGGGAGGTCGTTGCCGTAGTCGCCGGCGGTGGACACGAAGGGGTCGACGAGCTCGGTGTAGTCGGTCCCGCCGGTCGCCGTGCCGGCCGCGGCGGAGGTCTTCGCGACGGGCACGGCGACGGCGGTGCCGCCGCCCGTCAGCGCGGCGAGGCCGAGCGCCCCGGCGAGCACCGCGGCGACCGTGGACCGCAGGGCGCGGGGCCCGGCCTGCCGTATCGGCGGTCTCTTGGATCTGTCGGGCATGACGAGCACGGACCCTTCCCTGTGGGACAACGTTGTCAAGCGGCAACCGGAGCGAGCGCCCCGGGGTGAACGCCTCCGCCATCACATAGGGAGAAGTCATACAACGGGGAAACGGAGTTCGTACAGAGTCCGCGCGTGCGCCGGGCGTCAGCCGACCGCCTGGGTGCCGATGACGGAGAGCAGGCGCAGCTTCTCGTGGCTCTCCGAGCCGGGATCGGCGGTGTAGACGAGGAGTTGGTGCGACTGGTCGGGGTCGACGAGGGACTGGCAGTTCAACTCCAGCGCCCCCACCTCGGGATGGCGGAAGTGCTTGACCCGGCCGGGCCTGACGCCCACCTCGTGCGTGTCCCACAGGCTCCTGAACTCCTCGCTGCGTTCCAGGAGGAGGCCGGCGTAGTGGGCGGCGCGCGAGTCCTGCCCGCGCAGGGTGACGACCCGGCGCAGCCCGGACGCGAACATCCGGGAGAGCAGGTCGTGGTCCGCCGGGTCGTACAGGTCCCGGGTGGCCGGCAGGGTGAACCAGCGGTAGCCGATGCTGCGTTCCGGTCCGCGGAACCGGGTGGTGTCACCGGTCAGGGCCACCCCGAGCGGGGACTGGCGCAGGGTCTCGCCGAGTTCGGTGACGATCTCGGCGGGGGTGTCGGCCAGACGGTCCAGGATGCGCAGCAGGCCCGGGCCGACGTGCTCGCCGGCCGAGCCCCGCACGGGCGGGTTGTGCCCGGCCAGCCGGAACAGGTGGTCGCGCTCGTCCAGGGACAGGTGCAGGCCCTGGGCGATGGAGGCGATCATCTGCTCCGAGGGCTGCGGGCCGCGTTCCCGCTCCAGGCGCGCGTAGTAGTCGGCCGACATGTGGCACAGCGCCGCGACCTCCTCCCGGCGCAGCCCGCTGGTCCGGCGCCGGCGCCCCCGCGGGAGCCCGACGTCCTCGGGCTGCAGCAGCTCCCGGCGGCGCCGGAGGAAGGCGGCGAGCCCGGTCCGGTCGATCTCCATGGTCCCTCTCCTCGCGTGCCGCTTCCCCCGTCCCCTCTTTCTACCGCCGCCGCGGCACCGCAGCCACGGACCGCCGATCCCCCTCTCCGGTGCCCCGCATCCCTCCGGACCACCCGTGAGAGGGGCGCCGGCCTGCGACGACGCCGCTGAAACGCCGTATCCACGCCCTGCCGGTCAGTGGACCGGCGGGCCCTGCACCCGGCCGCGGAAGCCGGGCACGCTGGGAAACGGCGACGACGCGACGGTGACGCGACGGCCGAGGCGGCACAACGTCCGAAACGGCGTCCGGAAGGACAACGCGACCGGCGAGCCGACGCCACGAGTGAAGCCACGAGTGAAGCCACGAGTGAAGCAAAGACACCGCGAGGGAGCGAACCAGTGCCACGCACCGACTTCGACATCACCGTCCCCGACCTGGCCGGCACACGCGCGGTCGTCACCGGCGCCAGCGACGGGATCGGGCTCGGCATCGCCACCCGCCTCGCGGCCGCCGGTGCGGAGGTGCTGCTGCCGGTCCGCAACCCGCGCAAAGGGGATGCCGCGCTCGACGCCATTCGCGCCCGGGTGCCCGGCGCGGCCGTCTCGTCGCGCGCGCTGGACCTGTCCTCGCTCACGTCCGTGGCCGAACTGGGCAGGACCCTGCTCGCCGAGGACCGCCCGATCCACCTGCTCGTCAACAACGCCGGGGTCATGACACCCCCCGCGCGGCAGACGACCGCGGACGGTTTCGAGCTGCAGTTCGGCACCAACCACCTCGGCCACTTCGCCCTCGTCGCCCACCTGCTCCCGCTGCTGCGGGCCGGCCGGGCGCGGGTGACCTCGCAGATCAGCGTCGCGGCGAACCGCCACGGCATCAACTGGGACGACCTGAACTGGGAACGCTCCTACGACGGCATGCGCGCCTACAGCCAGTCCAAGATCGCGCTCGGCCTCTTCGGCCTGGAACTCGACCGCCGCAGCGCGGCCGGCGACTGGGGCATCACCAGCAACCTGTCCCACCCCGGTGTCGCCCCCACGAGCCTGCTCGCCGCCCGCCCCGAGCTGGGCCGCGCCAAGGACACCCTGGGCGTGCGCGCCATCCGTGCCCTGTCCTCCCGCGGCATCCTCCTCGGCACCGCCCGCAGCGCCGGGCTCCCCGCCCTGTACGCGGCCACCTCGCCGGACGCCGGACGCGGTGCCTTCTACGGCCCGGGCGGCCCCGGCCACCTGGGCGGCCCACCGGCCCGGCAGAAGCTCTACAGCCGCCTCCGCGGCCCGGACGAGGCCCGCCGCACCTGGGAACGCTCCGAGGAACTGACCGGGGTGCGGTGCGGGTGACGGGCGGTGGGGGCGGGGTCGGGGTGTCGTGGTCGTGGGGACACGGCATTCCCCTGCGGACGTCTGTGATGTCGGCCGGACCGGCCGGAGTTCCCGAACACCGAGGCCGCCCATGCGCTTCACCACCCGCCCACCCTCCAGTGCACCTTCGGCATGGAGGCCCCGGGGTCGGGTCGCTGACCTGGGCTTTTGTTGCTCATTGAGTCCCTGACGTGCGGTGATCCTCCTTTCCGCGTCTTTCGGTGGGGTACCGGGCTATGCCGCCGGAATTCCCCAGAGCCTCCCCAGCGACGAAGAGACTCCCCAGCCACTCCCCAGCCACTCCCCAGGCGGAGTAGCGGGGAGCACTGTCGGAATGCCACTCATCTGGGGCCTCGAAGTTGGCCGGAGGCAGAGGCGAAGCAGAGCTGTGGCCAAGGCAGAGGCCGCCGCCAGTGAAGAACGTCGAGCGCCGGGCCGCGTTGGTTTGTACCTGGTCCGGATTCTGGCGAGTGGTCTGTGGCGTTGGCGAGTGCGATCGCACCCGCACACCCGACGGGACGAGGGTGCAGGCCCCTCCCATCGACACCCGGGTCATGCAGAGCAGCACCTGGGGTCGGCCCTCAGCTGTGCCTGGGTCTTCCTCACGCAGCGCGCCCGGACCCCCGTTATCTCAGGGAGTCGGTCCGGGCGCTCGGCGGCGGTGTGTCATCCGATGGCGATGCGGTCCTTCCAGTACGAGCGGGCGGTGATGATTTCCGTTCCTGCGCCGGGGAGTACGTCGGCTTTTCCGGCGTAGACCCGGACCGAGCCGTCCGCGCGGACGGTCCAGACGTCGGGGACGGAGTCGCCGGTGACGTCGGGGGTACCGAGGATGTGCGGGATGGAGGCGCGGGACCAGCCGCCGCCGGAGTACGCGATGTCGGCGCCGCCTGCGGAGTTGGCTCCCGAGGCCAGTGAGTTGAGGTCGACGCCGCTGCCGGAGGCGTTGGCGATACCTTTGCGGAGGCGGAGGGTTTTGGCGGTGTCGGACCGGTAGATCAGGTCGGCGACTCCGTCGCCGGACACGTCTCCGACGGTGACGATGTCCCGCTCGTCCCAGAGAGTCGAGGTCAGCCGGGTGGCGCTGCTGATCGTGGCTCCGTGGTACCCGACCAGTGCCCACAGTTCCGTGCCGGCACGGGCGAGGAAGTCGGTTTCTCCGTCACCGGTGATGTCACCGGCTGCCATGATCTGGTCCATGGACGCGGGTGATGGGGCGCCGGCCGGGAGGAGGATCTCTCTGCGTTTGTCGATGTTCACCGCGCCGTAGCCGTCGCCCGGGTAGACCCACAGCTTCCCGCCGACCCTGACGACGAGGTCCTGGAGGCCGTCACCGCCGTAGATGTCACCGTTGTGGGTGATCAGGGAGTCCTTGAAGTGGCCGGAGGGCGCGGCGACGAACGGCGGTAGACCGTCCTCCGAGCCCGGGTCCTTGGCGGGATTGGTGCGGTAGGCGCCGGGCATGGAGTAGTCGAGGTCGCCGCTGGCGCGGGTGAGGTCGGGTGTGGCCTGGGACGGGTAGAGGGCGAGGTTGCCCGCGGCGGTCACGACCATGAGGTCGGCGAGGTCGTCGCCGGTGAAGTCGCCGGCGCTGTCGGCTTCGTCGCGCGGGCTGACGTAGAAGAAGTAGAGGGCCGGGGTTGAGGCGTTGCCTGCCCCGTCGACAGCGCGGATGTAGAGGACGTTGGGGCCGGCTGTCGGGGGTTTGGCTCCGGTGATGGTGGTCGGGGTGGTGACGGCGGTTCCGGCGGTACGGCTCTTGGAGAAGTTGTAGTTGGAACCGTTGAAGGAGTATTCGAAGCGGACGGTGTCGGTGGAGCCGGCGTAGACGGTGAAGGAGCCCGCGGTACCGAACTTCAGCTTTGACCAGTTGGCGTCCTCTGCGTCGTTTCCGAAACCGTTCTCCGAGCCGTCGGCGTCGGGGAAGTCGGTGGAGGTGACTTTGGGACGCTTGGGTGCGGTGGTGTCCAGGACGAAACGGCAGGGCGTCTTCGCCGGCGAGTAGCCGGAGGTGGCGCCCTTGTCGTCGACGCTGCGGACCCGCCAGGAGTACAGGGTGCCGTTGGTCAGTTTGCTGGTGGGGAAGGCGGGCGTGGAGCGCAGGGCATCGCCGCCGGCACTGCCGGTGGACACCTTGCCCGTGGAGCCGAGTATGTCGCCGGTGGTGCCCCACTTGCCGGTGGGCCAGAGGTCGAAGTCCAGGTAGTCGAGGTTGCTGTCCTTGTCCTTGCCTCGTGCGGTGAAGGTGACGCTGCCTGCGCCCATGCGGACGTACGGTTCGGTGGTGGTGCACTTGGCGTCGGGGGACAGGTCGAGGTTGGTGGGGGACGAGGGGCGTCGGTTGTAGACGAGTTCGAGTGCGGGGCCGTTGTCGCCGTTGGCCTGGAACTTCTTCCAGGCGTACTGTGATTTCTCGTCTCTGGCGCGCATCCCGAAGGTGATTTTGGAGCGGCCGAGGTCGGCGTAGTTCTGTGCGGCCTTCTTCACGTCGAAGGTCTCGTAGGCGTCGCGGCAACTGGATTTGTAGCCGTGCGCGAAGCTGCGGGTCTGAAGTTTGTTGCCGTCGGTCAGTTTCGGGGCGTTCTTCCAGTTGGTCTTCTTGTTGATCGCTCCGGTGACGTGAACGCTCATGGACCGGGCGCTGCAGGACCAGGAGTACGTTTCCAGCAGACGCAGCTTGGCGCTGCTGATCTTGGCTCCCTTGAGGTTCTTGTCGAAGTTCATGTTGAAGAAGGAGCGGGATGTGCCCCAGGTGTCGGACTCGAAGCCGACCCGGGCCTCGTGGGTGCCGCCCTTGTTGAAGCCCTTGCCGTTGTAGAAGGTGGCGTTGGGATGCCGGCTGTAGGCGGTCGTCCAGTTGTCCATGTGTTTGGTGACGGACGGGTCGACGAAGACCGGGTAGGTCGTCTCCGGATCGTTGAGGAAGTTCAGGTCCGGGGTGATGACCCAGTTGTCGCCCGAGAGGCCGGACTCCACGGTGTTGCCCAGTGAGTCGGGTGACGGCCCGTCGAGCAGCGGGAGCGAAAGGGTCGCTGCCGAGCCCGTCTGTGACGGGCCGGGGGTGGGTTCGGCGGGGGCGGTGGGTGTGGCGGTCTCCGACGGTGTGACCTCAGGGCCGTCGGTGGGCGAGGGCAGACTCGGGGCTTCGGATTCCCGGTCGGTCTGTTCGTCCGACTCGGCGTCGTTCGTGGCTTCTTCGGCCGGTACCGGCTCCGGTGTCCAGGACTGCGAGTTGCCGGGCTCGGGGCTCTCCGAGCCGGTCGGCTGGGCCGTGGCTCCGACCTGTCCGTCGGTGACGGCGGGCTGGCCGGTGGAGTCCCACATCAGTGGGGTGCCGGAGCTGGCCACCTCGGTGCCGTAGAAGGTCTCGGCCGTCAGGACGCCTGAGAGCGGGGCGAGGCGGAAGGTCAGGTCTTCGGAGGTGATGCCGTAGGAGAGCTGCTGCACCAGCGGGTTGGCTGCGGCCGCGCGGTTCTTCAGGACGAGGAGCTGGGCGAAGCCGTCGTTGTCCGCGGTGAGCACCAGGTCCGCGCCGGGGAAGATCTCCGGGTACAGGGCGCGAGAGCCGTCGATGATGGGAGCGGGGACCGGGCCCGGCCAGGTGAGCTGGATGGCGTATTCACCAGAGTCGCCCACATAGAGCGTGACAAGATCGCTCGCTCCTGCTGCGGTCGCGGCTGGAGCATCTCTTGCCAGCGATACACGCTGCACCCCGGCTCGGGAGGCTCGCTTGGGGGTCTGCTTGCCTGAGCCTGCGGTGAACACCATCCGGGTGCTGGTGGCCGTGGTTTCCCAGCCTGCTTCGCTGCGCCGCAGATCGGTGTTGATCGTGCGCCATTCGCCGTCCTTGTGGACTCGGACCGGCGAGGCGTGGAATCGGGTGGCGAGCTGGCCGTCGGGGCGGGCCCAGGTGGTCGAGTGCTCGGTGCGGTCTGCTGTGACCTCGACCTGCTTGCCTGTGCGGGCGGCTCGGACGAAGGCGGCGCTCTCCGTCACCGCCTTCGCCCGCTGAGGCTTGGTCGGCTGTTGTGCGTCGGAGCCGTGGAACCCGGCATATCCGATGCCGGTCGCTGCGACCGCCGCGGCGAGGGCGAACACCAGGGTGCGTCGTCCGGGCATGCGGAACTGTCTGGTTGGCATCGTGAGAGGTCCCCTTCCCCATGCCCGGCACGCAGATCCACGTGTGCGGGCTCCTCCGGAACGATGTGGCCGGCCATGGCGAAGCGGACCGTTCCGTACGGGGGCGCGGGCATGGCAGGGCGAGCTGATGATGACTCATGAGGCGTCTGTCGTCACCCTGTGAGTTCACGCGGCCGGGGCTCGGACCGGCAGGCTCGCCTTCGTACGGGTGCGCCACCCCGCCGGGCGGATGGGTGAGCAGGAGTCAAGCGGGGTCTCCATATCGACATCAAATGCGCCCCTAGCGACGGAATTTGAGGGGATATCAGGTGACATGCCATGAATACGTGACTACTGCGAGATCTACTCTCTCTTAGAGAGATATGGCCTACTTGCTGCACTCTGTGAGTGACTTTGTCGATACATGGCGTGACGATGATCACTAATGTTCTGAGTGTCTGGCGTTTCTTCACAGACCTCTCACAGAATTCGCCCGATCTGTTTCGTCCTGCGCGAGGTCCCTCTCCGACCCCGCTCCAAGTGGTCCGGGGGGACCCTCCGTGTTCGGTCGAACTCGCCCTTCTCGAAGCCTGCGCGTCCGCAGAGCCGTGGTCGCCGCAGCCGGTGCCGCCGTACTCGTCGGTCTGTTGCCCGCGACGTCGATGGCCGTGCCGCCTGTTCCGCCGGTCAACGAGCCGGGGCGCGCGGCCCTGCGTCTCGAGTCGCTCGACAAGGCCGTTCCGGCCGACGGCAATCCGGTCAACCAGGACGTCGAGAGCCTGAAGGCCGAGGTTCCGCAGGACAGGCAAGAAGCGCCGCCCGGCACTGCCACTCCGCTTCCCGCGTCCACCGCAACGGTCACGTTTCCGTCCGGTGCCGCACGGAGTCTGTCCGCCACAGTCGAGCCCCAGTCCTCGGGCCAGGTTCCGGTCACGCTCGCCCCGGCCGAGGGGCAGCCCACCCCCACCGGTGCGTGGGGCGTGAGCGTGGACGCCCGCACCGACGTCACCACGCAGGGCGTGGACGGTGCGGTCATCCGCGTCGACCCGCCGGACACCGGCGCGGTGCCGGTCGCGCTCTCGCTGGACTACGGCACCTTCAAGAACCTCTACGGCGCCGACTGGGGCTCCCGCCTGCGTCTTGTCCAGTTCCCCGCGTGCTACCTGACCACTCCCGACGCCGAGGAGTGCCAGGCGTACACGGAGCTGGAGTCGGTCAACGACCCGGACACCAACACGGTCTCCGCGACCGTCGACCCGGCCGCCGACGACACCGTCGCCGCGGCGTCCGAAGGCACCTCCGCACAGTCAGCCGGCGCCCGCCTCCTGAACGCGGAAGGCAGCGGCGACTCCACCGTGATCGGCGCGGTCGATTCCGGAACCGGCCCCGGCGGCTCGTTCAAAGCGACCCCCCTCGCCTCGACCGGCTCCTGGTCGCACGCCGGCAGTTCCGGCGCCTTCGTCTGGTCCTACCCGCTGACCGTTCCAGCACCCCCGGCCGGCCCCGTGCCGAAGATCGCGCTCACCTACAACTCGCAGTCCGTGGACGGCCGCACCGGCGTCTCCTCCCCGCAAGGCTCGTGGATCGGCGAAGGCTGGGACTACGACCCCGGCCACATCGAGCGCCGTTACCGCAGTTGCAAGGACGACCGGAAGACCCTGGACGCCGGCGCCCCCAACAACACTGCCAAATCCAACAAGACCTCCGACCTGTGCTGGGTCTCGCACAACGCGGTCATGTCGCTCGCCGGCCGGACCACCGAGCTCGTCCGCGTCGGCACCACCAACACATACCGCCCCGCGTCCGACGACGGCACCACTGTCACGCTGAAGACCGGTGCGGCGAACGGCGACAACGACGGCGAGTACTGGGAGGTGACCAGCACCGACGGGACCGTGTACACCTTCGGCCGGCACGAGGTCGGCGCAGGCCACGCCAACACGAACTCGGTCTCCACGGTCCCTGTCTTCGGCAACCATCCCGGTGAACCCTGCCACGCCACCGCGTTCGCCGACTCCCGCTGCGGAGCGGGCAAGCAGCAAGCGTGGCGCTGGGGCCTGGACAAGGTCGCCGACGTTCACGGCAACGTGATGGTCGTCAACTGGAAGCAAGAGACGAACCACTACGCCGTCCGCGACAAGCGCAAGACTCCGGAAGCCTACGAGCGCTTCGCCTACCCCACGACCATCGACTACGGAATGCGCTCGGACGACCTGTCCAAGCCCTCAGCGCAAGTCAGCTTCGGCGTCAAGCAGCGCTGCCTGAAGTCCGTCACCGCCTGTGACCCGGCGAACTTCGCCAAGACCGACGACCCTGGCGCCTACCGCCCCTGGTGGGACACCCCCGGCAACCTCAACTGCAAATCGACGTCCAAGCTCTGCCCCGGCTTCCCGTCCTTCTGGACACAGATGCGCCTGGACACCGTCACCACCCTCGGTGCCCGCCCCGGCGTGACCGGCCTCGGCAAGGTCGACGTCTACGCCCTGCACCAGTCCTTCCCGGACGACTGGTACGACACCTCCCCGGGACTCTGGCTCAACTCCATCACTCACACCGGATTCGGTCCCGGTGACACCACGGGGACCGTCCAGTCCAAGGACGGCGTGAGCTTCGCCGAGTACCGCGTCGGCTCCTCCTCTCCACTCCAGTCCCGCCTGCGTGACCGCCAGCTCCCCAACCTCGTCCGCACCGGCCCCAAGGACCAGCGACCCGGATTCACCCGCCCCCGCATCGGCACCGTCGCCACCGAGGCCGGCGGCGACATCGAGGTCGAGTACACCGGCGGCTGCGCCACCCCGCCTTCCGAGGACAAGGGCAAGGCGAACGGAACCTGCTACCCCGTCCGCTGGTCCCCGGACGGCGACGAGAAGACGCCTCCCAAGCAGTGGTTCAACAAGTACGTCGTCGCCTCCGTCGTGGAGACCGACAAGGTCACCAACCACGGTGTACCGATCGTCACCAAGTACAAGTACACGGGGCCGGCCTGGGCCAAGTCCGACGACGAGTTCCAGCGACCCGCGCTACGCACGTACAGCGACTGGCAGGGCTACCGCCAGGTTTCCGTCACCAAGGGCAGCAAGACCACTTCCAGCAAGACCGGCAACGACGACCCGCAGTCGCAGTCGTACTCGGAGACCCGCTACTTCCTCGGCACCGGCGGCGAGGTCAAGGACACCACCGGCACGTACACCCTGGTCGGCGACGACGCCCCCCAGTACGCGGGCCTGGTCGCCGAGGCCCTCACGTACAAGGACTCGGACAAGCAACTCGTCCGGCGCGCCCTGAGCTTCCCCTGGTCCCAGCAGACCGCCTCCCGCACCCGGGAGGCGGAGGACGGCTCGGCCATGGAACCGCTCCTGGCCCACCGCGTCGGCATCAAACGCACCGACGACATCCAGTCCCTCGACGACGGCTGGCAGTCCAAGCGCACCCTGACCACCGTCGACGACACCTACGGCCTGGCCACCGAGATCGAGAGCTTCGTCGTCAAGCCCGACGCCGCCGGCGGCGAATCCCGCTCCGAGCAGGAATGCACCCGAAACACCTACGTTCACAACACCGACGCTCACCTGATCGGCCTGATCTCCCAGAGCCGGACAATCGCTGTTCCCTGCGCCCAATACGACGGCGCGAACTACGCAACACACCTGCTGAAATCGGTCCGGACCAGCTACGACAGCCTCGCGCACGCAGCCACGCCGCTCAAGGGCATGCCCACCACCGTCGCCGAATCCAACGGGGAGGGCGACGCACACAGCGTCGTCACGACCACCACCTACGATCCGCTCGGCCGCGTTCGCAAGGTCACCAGGCCCAGTCAGGGCACCACCGAGAACGTCTACACACCCGCCGACACTGGAGGCCCGCTCACCGGCCTCAAGACGATCAACGCCCTCGGGCACGCCACCACGACCACTTTCGACCCCGGCCGCTCCCTCCCCCTCACCGTCACCGACCCCAACGGCCGCGTGATCCGGTACGAGTACGACGACCTCGGCCGGCTGGTCAAGGGCTGGTCCCCGACCCGCTCCAGCGGCACCCAGACCCCCGACGTCCAGATCAGCTACCAACAGGCCACCGCCACCCCCTCCAGGACCAGCCCCGCCGCCGTCACCACCAAGACAATCAAGGATGACGGCAGTTACGCCTCCTCGGTCACCATCTACGACGGTCTGCTCCGCCCGGTCCAGACCCAGAACGAAGCCCACGGCCCCGGCCGCATCATCACCGACACCTCCTACGACGACCACGGCCGGACCAGCATCGTCACCAGCGGCTACCTCGCCGCGGACCAGCCAACCACAACACTGTTCCAACCCAGGTCCACGACCCTCATCCCCAGCTACGTCAAGACCCAGTACGACGGCATGGGCCGCACCGTCCGGCAAGCCACCTACCACGACGGCGAATTCGAGCACGAGACCTTCACCTCGTACGGCCCGAACACCGTGCACGTGGACCCTCCGGGCAACACGTCCCCGGCCACCTGGACCACCACCGACGCCCTCGGCCGGGTCACCGAGATCGAGCAGTACACCGACGCCGCCCAGACGACCACGCGGTCGACCCGCTACACCTACGACGTCCGAGGCAACCGCTCGCAGGTCACCGACCCGGCCGGCAACAAGTGGACGTACAAGTACGACGTACGCGGCCGCGTGGTGGAAGCCACCGACCCGGACACCGGCACCACCAGAACGACCGCGTACGACGGCGCCGACCGCCCCCTCACCACCGTCGACGCCAACGGCAAATCCCTCCACACGACCTACGACGCACTCGGACGAGTGACGGCTGTACGCGAGGGGTCTGCCACGGCAAGCCCCATCAAGTCCTTCACCTTCGACGCTGTCGGTGCCCTTGGCATGCCGGTCGCATCGACCCGTCACACGCCGGACGGTGACTATGTCACCAGGACCACCGGCTACACCACCGACTACCAGCCCACCGGGCGGGACATCACCATCCCCGCCAACACCAAGACCACGGGGCTTTCAGGCACATACAGCTACGCCTACAGCTACACCCCGACCGGCAAGCCCCTCTCGGTGACCTTCCCGTCGAAGGGCGGCATCGCCTCCGAGAAGGTGGTCACCCGCTACAACGAGGACGGCCTGCCCGAATCCACGGCCGGCTCCGACTGGTACACCTCCGACGTCACGTACTCCCCGTTCGGGGACGTCCTCCGTACCGTCTCCGGCTCTCAGCCCCATCGCGTGTGGACCACCAACTTCATCGACCCCCACACCGGACGCCTGCAGCGCACCGTCGTCGACCGCGAGACCTCTTCACCGCACCGCATCACCGACAGCTACTACTCGTACGACGCCTCCGGCACCATCACCTCGCATGCCCGCAAACTGAGCGAGGCGTCAAGCGCCACCTGGGACACGCAGTGCTTCACCTACGACGCCCTCGGTGAACTCGTCCACGCCTGGACCTCCAACATCACCCCCACCGGCACAGGCAACGGCTGCAAAACCGCCAACGGAGCCACTTTCGGCCACCGCACCGACTACGCCCACTCATCCGGCCCGGTCGCGGACGCTCCGAACGCGGCCACCGACACCTCCAGCCCGGACACCTCGCTGACCGGTACCCTCGCCGCGGCAGCCCCGGCCGCCGGCACGGTGGCGACCTCCGCCACCGCCTACCGCCAGGCATTCACCTACGACTGGATCGGCAACCGCTCCACCCTCACCGAGCACAACGTCACCGATCCCACCAAGAACATCACCTATCGCTCCAACTACGGCACCACCGCCGGAAACGGCGCAACCGAACCGATCAGAACCCAGCCACACACCCTCGCCTGGGTCTCCACCACCCCCACCGGCTCCGGCAGTGCCTACACCTACGACCTCGCCGGCAACACCACCAAACGCGACCTCGCCAACGACACCCAGAACCTCACCTGGACCACCGAGAACAAGCCGGCCACTGTCACCACCGGTGCCACCACGGTCAACTACACCTACGACACCGGCGGCCAACGCCTCCTGGAGAACTCCAGCGAAGGCTCCACCCTGTACCTCCCCGACGGCGAACTCACGACCGACAGCACCGGAAAGATCACCAAGGCGACCCGCAACTACGTCCACCCCGGCGCCCCGACAGTCGTCCGCACCTCAAACGGCACCAGCACCGGCCATACCCGCAACATCCAACTCACAGACCATCTGGGCACCGCCAACACCACGATCCAGATGGCCGCCAACCAACCGGTGACCAGGCGGGCTTTCAAGCCGTTCGGCGAGGCCCGCGGCCCCCAGCCGACCTCCTGGCCGGACAGGCGCAGTTACCTGGGCGCCGGCATCGACGACACCGCCACCGGCCTGACCCACATCGGCGCGCGCGAGTACGACCAGGCCAACGGACGCTTCATCAGCGCGGATCCGCTCCTGGACATCACGGACCCGTTGCAGATGAACGGCTACGCCTACGCCAAGAACAGCCCCGTCAGCACCAGCGACCCCGACGGTATGAGGCCGGTAACCGACTGTGACAGGGGCTGCCAGGACGGCAATAGCACCTACCGGGACTGGATGAAGCCGAATGGTGACGGAACCTGGTCCTACCGTTACGAAACATCGGTTTACACCTATGACGTGGAGGGTGACCTTCACAGCGTTGTCCGAACCGGCAGCTACCACCCGACGATGGGCACAACGACCCTCATCAAGCCGTACAACCTGACGGCCCAGAAGAACGCCCTCAAATTCATTTCCGGTCTCGTCTTCCCTGACGTGGAAGCATGGAAAAAGGCAATTTCCGGAGAGGCTGACGGCTGGGATTACTTCGGTATCGCCTCGGACCTTCCCTTCGCGAAGGTAGCGAAACTGGTACCTGATTCGGTCGTAAAAAAGGGTAGGGAGGCCGTCGAGAAGTGGCTCGCAAGGTTCCGCCCGGGATGTAAGTGCTTCCTTGCAGGCACCGAAGTCCTCATGGCCGACGGCAAGACCAAGGCCATCGAGAAGATCAAGGTCGGGGACGAGGTCGTTGCCACAGACCCGGAAACAGGGGAGACTCGCCTCCGCAAGGTCACCCGTCTGATCGTCACCGAAGACGACAAGCACTTCAACGAACTGACAATCGAAACACCCACCGGACCCAAAAAGCTCACCGCCACACACGAGCACCCCTTCTGGGTCCCAGAGGTCGGATCCTGGGTCGAGGCCCGCAATCTTGTCGCCGGCACGACCCTCAGAACCCCAGACGGCACCACCGTCCGCGTCATCAGCAACCGGGCATACACCAAGCACGCTCGCACATACAACCTCACAGTCGAAGACCTGCACACGTACTATGTGCTGGCGGGCGCTACTCCGGTCCTCGTTCACAACAGCAACGGCAAGGGGTGCGGGCCGAGTGGGTCGGGAATATCTGCACGTCATGAAAATGCTGGTGATCTCGGCCAGTACACCGATGGGCAGAAGACCCGGGACCCGGCTTCGCAGTGGTATCACGAGGAGCTGAGTAATGATGAGCTCCTGGACGGCATCAACAATGCTGCTGAGGGAGATGGAATCCTCGTCTCGCGTGATGGCACGATTCTGGGAGGTCATCACCGAAAGGACGAGGTTCTGAGAAGGATCAGGGACGGGAGTCTTGACCCGGATACGCGGATTCGTATCGACGTCTACGATGGGGATTAGTTCTGATGGCACTCATCCATTTGACGGACCCTGACTTCCGCGTATGTGAGATCAGCTTCGACTCGTTGCTGGTGATCCAGGCAGAGGCGGAGGAGCGAGGCTGGGCAACTCGATGGTCCTCCGTGGATGCGCTTCGGAGTCAGGTCAGGGAAGGCGCCGTTTTGCTCCGGCCGTTGATGCGGGAGGAGCGCGGAGGGGTTGTGCAGGCGTATCGATGTCTGCTGCTTTTCGCGACGGATGGTGACCAGAATGCTGGTGGAGTCGCCACTATCGACCTTGATCCGGCAAGGCTGAAATCTCTGGATCGAATCGATCGAGATCCTGCTGTTCGGAGAGTTCTCGCGCGGATGTTCACGCTAGCGACAGGCGGGATTTCGATGATCTCGAAGAAATAGCATCTGGATCTGCGTAGAAAGGCGACAGTCAGTTCACTGATTTGCGCTATTGTGGAACTCTGCATGTTCGCTATAGCGAAATCCAGAGGTCCTCGCGTGACCGGCTTCGTGTTGGAGGCGGAGCCTGACGTGGGCGTAGACGGTTGCGGTGACGCCGATGTGGGCGTGGCCGAGGCGTTCCTTGATCACGACGAGTTCGACTCCCTGTTCCAGGAGCAGGGTCGCGGTCGAGTGCCGGAGGTCGTGGAAGCGGATGCGGCGGAGGCCGGCCTTGCGGAGGAGCGCGATGAAGGTGCGAGTGAGGTTGGTTGGGTCGATCGGTCGGCCCTGCACCGTGGTGAACACGTGCCCGTCGTGCCGCGACGTGGTGCCTACGGCTTCCTGTTCGCGCTGCTGCTCATGGTGGAGCTCCAGCGACTGGACGCAGCATGTGGGGAGAGCGATGCGGCGCTCGGACGCCCGCGTCTTGGTGGGCAGCGCGGTGAGCCCGCCCGCGGCGGTTCGCTGCAAGGTTCAGCGGATTGCGGCGGTGCCCGCGTCGAGGTCGAGGTCTTCCCAGTGGAGGCCGAGGAGTTCGCCCTTGCGGAGCCCGGTGCGCAGGGCGAGTTCGTACAGGGCGTGAAGCCGATCAGCACGGGTCGCTTCGAGGAATCGGCGGGCTTCGGCAGATGTGAGGGGCTGGAAGCGTCTGGGGCGGGGTGTGGTGGTCTTGACGTTGCGGGCGACGTTGCGGGGCAGTTCGTCTTCGCGGACGGCGTGCTCCAAGGCGGACTTGAGGACCGAGTGGATGTACGTCACGGTCAGCGGCGACAGCGTCTTGCCGCAGCACTGGCAGACCGCGCGGAGCCGGTCGAGGTAGAACCGCACGTCCTTGGAGGTGAGCCGCGCGAGCTTCTTCCTCCCGAGACCTGGGATGAGGTGGAGGCGGAGGCAGGCCGCGTAGCGGGTGTGAGTGTTCTCCCGGAGCTGGTGTACTGCGACGCTATTGAGCCAGTACGTGAGGTAGTCGCCGACGGTGCTGTCGGCTGCCGCAACGGGGAGGCCGCGTTCGCTGTTGGCGATCTTCTCGGTGAGCTTGGCCGGGGCCTCCTTGCATTCATCGCCGACCATCACGCTCGATCACTACGCGCACTTCATGCCGGAGGCGGGGAAGAAGGGGCGCGGGGTGATCGATAGCCTGCTGGGGGAGCGGGCGGAGGAGAGTTCCGGCCCAAACTCCCCAGATTCTCCCCAGGCCCGGTCCTGAGTGGAGACGTGGCCGTCCGACGCGCGTAAACAGCGAGGTGAGAGCCCGTATGTTCACCACCCGCCCCACCCTCCAGGGCACCTTCGGCATGGTGTCCTCCACCCACTGGCTGGCCTCGCAGTCGGCCATGGCGGTGCTGGAGGACGGGGGCAACGCCTACGACGCCGCCGTGGCCGGGGCCTTCGTGCTGCACGTCGTCGAGCCGCACCTCAACGGGCCAGCCGGAGAGGTGCCGATCCTGCTCGCACCGGCCGGCGGCGAGGTGCGGGTGCTGTGCGGGCAGGGTGTGGCCCCGGCCGGGGCGGGCGTCGCGCACTACAAGGGGCTCGGACTCGACCTGGTGCCCGGCACCGGACCGCTCGCCGCGGCCGTGCCCGGGGCCTTCGACGCCTGGCTGCTCCTGCTGCGCGACCACGGCACCAGGTCACTGGCCGACGTGCTGAAGTACGCCATCGGCTACGCCGAGCACGGGCACGCACCCGTGGAGCGCGTCGTGGAGACCGTCGGGACCGTACGGGAGCTGTTCGAGACGGAGTGGACCTCCTCCGCCGAGGTCTACCTGCCGGGCGGCCGGCCGCCCCGCCCGGGCGAACTGCTGCGCAACCCCGCCCTCGCCGCGACCTGGCGGCGGCTGCTCGCCGAGGCCGCGGGCGCGGGGGACCGGGAGGCGGAGATCGACGCGGCGCGGGAGGTCTGGCGCCGCGGATTCGTGGCCGAGGCCCTCGTACGGCAGTCCGGGCGGCCCACCCTGGACACCAGCGGTGAGCGCCACACCGGCACCCTGACCGCCGCCGACCTCGCCGGCTGGTCGGCCCACTACGAGGCCCCGGTGACGTACGACTGGCACGGCTGGACCCTGTGCAAGGCCGGTCCCTGGAGCCAAGGGCCCGTGCTGCTGCAGCAGTTGGCGCTGCTCCCGGCCGAACTCCCCGAGTACGGCTCCGCCGACTACGTCCACCTGCTGGTCGAGGGCTGCAAGCTCGCCATGGCCGACCGGGAGGCCTGGTACGGCGACGCGGACGGCGCAGACCGGGTGCCGCTCGGCGACCTGCTGTCACCGGAGTACAACGCGCGGCGGCGGCAACTCGTCGGCGACAGGGCGTCCTTCGAGCTGCGGCCCGGCGCACCCGGCGGGCGCACCCCGCGGCTGAGCGCGCACGCCCTCGTCGCCGCCGTGGAGGGGGAGGGGCTCGACGCCCTCGGGGTGGGCGAGCCGACCGTCGCCAAGAGCCCGGCCTCCCCGGTGCCGGGGGAGCCGGACGTCGCCGCCGACGGGGGCACCCGGGGCGACACCTGCCACCTGGACATCGTGGACCGCTGGGGCAACATGGTCTCGGCCACGCCCAGCGGCGGCTGGCTCCAGTCCAACCCCGTCGTACCCGAACTGGGCTTCCCACTCGGCACCCGGCTCCAGATGACCTGGCTGGAGGAGGGCCTGCCCAACTCGCTCACGCCGGGACGCCGCCCGCGCACCACGCTCACGCCGTCCCTCGCGCTGCGCGACGGCGTGCCGGTCATGGCCTTCGGCACCCCCGGCGGCGACCAGCAGGACCAGTGGCAGACGCACTTCTTCCTCGCCGTCGCGCTGCGCGCGCGGGTGCGCGGCGGCCTCGACCTCCAGGGCGCGATCGACGCCCCGAACTGGCACAACGACAGCTTCCCCGGCTCCTTCTTCCCCCGCGGCATGCGGGCGGGTTCGGTCACGGTGGAGTCCCGCATGCCCGCGGAGGTCGTCGAGGGGCTGCGGCGCCGCGGGCACGAGGTGACGGTGGGGGAGGCGTGGTCGGAGGGCCGGCTGTGCGCCGTCGCGCGGGACCCGGAGACGGGCGTGCTGTCGGCGGCGGCGAACCCGCGCGGCATGCAGGGCTACGCGGTCGGCCGCTGACCCGGCACCGCCGCCGCCCGGTCCGCCGCCGGGCGGCCACCGCAGCCACCGCACCGGGTGTTCGTCGCGATTCCACCCGGAGTACACCGTCCGGGCGGGGATTGTCAGTGGCGCGTGCTCTCATGGAGCCATGATCGAGAGCAACGAAACCATCGACGAGTTTCTCGCCCGGCACACCGACGACGTGGAAGAGGCCGTCCGCAAGGCCGCCGCCCTGGAGATCATGCCGCGCTGGCGCCGGCTCGCGGCCCACGAGGTCGACGAGAAGGCGGGCCCGCACGACCTGGTGACGGACGCCGACCGCAGGGCCGAGCTGTATCTCACGGAGGTCCTGGCCGGTCTCCTGCCGGGCTCCGTGGTGGTCGGCGAGGAGGCGGTGCACGCGAACCCTGCCTCCTACGACGCGATACGCGGCCAGGCACCGGTGTGGATCGTCGACCCGGTCGACGGGACCCGGCAGTTCGTGCGCGGCGAGGAGGGCTTCTGCACGCTGGTGGCCCTCGCCCACCACGGCGTCGTGCACGCCTCCTGGACCTACGCCCCCGCCGACGACCGGCTCGCCACGGCCGTACGGGGCAAGGGGGCCTTCCTGGACGGCGAGCGGCTGTACGCCGGGCCGCCCGAGCCCGGGCGCGAGCTGCGGGTCGCCACCTCCCACCCGGACTACACGACGGACGACCAGAAGCGCGACCTGCTCGCCCTGCGCGCCCCGGGCGTGGCACCCCGCCCCTGCGGTTCGGCGGGACTGGAGTACCTCGCGGTCGCCCGGGGCGAGTGCGAGGCCACCGCCTTCTCCTGGGAGGCGGCGTGGGACCACGCGGCCGGCCTCCTCCTGGTCGAGGAGGCGGGCGGCGCCCACCTGACCCGCGCGGGCGAACCCTTCCGCATCACCGGGGGCAACGACCTGCCGTTCACGGCCGCCCGCGACGCGGCCACGGCACGTCGGGTGGTGGCGCTGCTGTCGGGCGAGGGGTGAGTGCCGCATGCCACCGGGGGCGGGGCCCGCGACCGTGCGCCGTCGGACCCCGGGCCTATCCTGATCCCCAGTGGCCATCGGCTGACGAAGGGGTCCGAAGGTGCCGTCGATGCTCGATGCGGTCGTAGTGGGTGCGGGGCCGAACGGACTGACCGCCGCCGTGGAGCTGGCCCGGCGCGGCTTCTCGGTCGCCGTGTTCGAGGCCCGGGAGGCCGTCGGCGGCGGGGCACGCACCGAAGAGCTGACGCTGCCCGGGTTCCGGCACGACCCGTGCTCGGCGGCGCACCCGCTCGGCATCAACTCCCCGGCCTTCCGCGGTCTCCCCCTGGAGCGTTACGGCCTGGAGTGGCTGCACCCCGCGCTCCCCATGGCGCACCCCTTCCCGGACGGCTCGGCCGCCGTGCTGTCCCGGTCGGTCGGCGAGACGGCCGCGTCCTTCGGGGCGCGCGACGCGGGCGCGTACCGCAGGCTGGTCGAGCCCTTCCTGCCCAGGTGGGACACGCTCGTCCGGGACTTCATGTCCCTGCCGCTGACCGCGCTGCCCCGCGACCCCGTCACCCTCGCCCGGTTCGGTCTGACCGGCCTGCCCCCGTCGACGTGGCTGATGCGCCGCTTCCGCGACGAGAAGGCCAAGACCCTCTTCGCCGGGCTCGTCGCGCACGTGATGGCCCCGCTCGGCGGCTTCGCCACCGGCGCCATAGGCCTGGTCTTTGCCCTCGCCGCGCATGCCCGGGGATGGCCCGTGGCCCGCGGCGGCTCCCAGTCGATCTCCGACGCCCTCGCCGCCCACCTCGCGGACCTCGGCGGCACCGTCCACACCGACTACGAGGTCAAGCGCCTCGACGACCTGCCGCCCGCGCGGGCGTACGTCTTCGACACCTCGCCCACGGCCCTGGCCCGGATCGCCGGCCTGGGCAACCACTACGCGGGCTACCGGTACGGTCCCGGTGTCTTCAAGGTCGACTACGCGCTGGACGGTCCCGTTCCGTGGACCGCCGAGGAGGCCCGCGGTGCCGGCACCGTGCAGATCGGCGCCGACAGCGCGGAGATCGGCGCTGCTCTCGACGCCGCCTCCGGCACCGGCCGCGCGCCCGAGCGCCCGTTCCTCATCACCGTGCAGCCCAGCGTCGCCGACCCCACCCGCGCACCGGCCGGGCGGCACGTCTTCTGGGCGTACGGCCACGTCCCCCACGGCTGGAGCGGCGACCTCACCGACGTGATCGAACGCCAACTGGAGCGCTTCGCCCCCGGCTTCCGGGACCGGGTGCTCGCCCGCGCCACCGCAGGCCCGCCCGAACTCGCCGCCCGCAACGCCAACTACGTCGGCGGCGACATCGCCACCGGCGCGGTCAGCGGCCTGCAAGTGCTCCTCCGTCCCAAGCTCTCCCTCTTCCCCTACTCGACCCCGCACCCGGCCGTGTTCATCTGCTCGTCGGCCACCCCGCCGGGTCCGGGCGTCCATGGCATGTCGGGCCACAACGCGGCGAAGGCGGTCTGGCGCCGACTCCGCCAGAGCTGAGCCACCGCAGCAGGACAGGCAAGGCGGGCAGAACAGGCAGAGCAGCCACAGCACTGCAGAGCAGCCACAGCACCGAGAGCAGCCACGGCACCGCAGAGCAGCCACGGCACCGAGAGCAGCCACAGCACCGCAGAGCAGCCCGAGCACAGCAGGCGCAGCACCGAGCCGAGCGAGGACCCCCCCATGCCCACCCTCACCCTCGTCCAGGGCGACATCACCCTCGAACACGCCGACGCGATCGTGAACGCCGCCAACTCCTCGCTCCTCGGCGGAGGCGGCGTGGACGGCGCCATCCACCGGCGCGGCGGCCCCGCGATCCTCGAGGAGTGCCGCAGGCTCCGCGCCGGCCACCTCGGCAAGGGCCTGCCCACCGGCCAGGCGGTCGCCACCACCGCGGGCGACCTGGACGCGCGCTGGGTGATCCACACGGTCGGCCCGGTGTACAGCGCCTCCGAGGACCGTTCCGGCCTCCTCGCCTCCTGCTACCGCGCGTCCCTGCGCGTCGCCGACGAGCTGGGCGCCCGCACGGTCGCCTTCCCGGCCATCTCCACCGGCGTCTACCGCTGGCCGCTCGACGACGCCGCCCGCATCGCCGTCGAGACGGTACGGGGCGCGGGCACGGCCGTCGAGGAGGTCAGGTTCGTCCTCTTCGACGACCGGGCCCACGAGGCGTTCGCCGCGTTCGCCGGCTGACCGCCCGGCCGGGGCGGAGTCTGCGCCCGGGCATGCGACCACCCGGAATCGGCCTCCGACCTGGCTTGACGCTTTGTTGCAAGTGATGTGCAATAACATCGCATCGACAACAGCGTGGGGGAGACATGACAGCCCGTCGGACCCGTTTGACCCGTCGGACCCGTTCGAACGGCCAGAGCAACCGGAGCCACCGGAGCGGCCGGAACCTTCCGATACGGAGCGCCGCCGCGGCGGTGGCACTCGCCGCCGGTGCGGCCGCCTGCTCCGCGCCCTCGGGCGGGAGCAAGGACGGCGACGCCGGGGACGCCGCGTCCGTCGTGATCGGGGTGGCCTCCGAGCCGGACACCCTCAGTCCGCTGCTGGGCTACGGCAAGGACGGCAACTCCAAGATCTTCGACGGGCTGCTCGCCCGTGACGCCGACCTGAAGCTGAAGCCCGCGCTCGCCACCGCGCTGCCGAAGGTGACCGACGGCGGCCGGACGTACACGTACACCCTGCGCGACGGCGTGAAGTTCAGCGACGGCGAACCCCTGACGGCCGAGGACGTCGTCTACACGTACCGCACCGTCCTGGACGCGAAGACCAACAACACCGCCCGCAGCGAACTCGACGCCGTCGAGGAGGTCCGCGCGGACGGGGACGACACCGTCGTCTTCACGCTCAAGTACCCTTACGCGCCCTTCGCCGCCCGCACCGTCCTGCCCGTCGTCCCCCAGCACGTCGCGGGCGCGCAGGACCCCAACACCGGCGACTTCAACACCAAGCCGGTCGGCACCGGACCGTACGTGCTCACCCACTGGAGCAAGGGCGAGAAGCTCTCCTTCAAGGCCAACCCGCACTACTGGGGCGACAAGCCCGCGGTGAAGTCGTTCACCATGGCCGTCATCGCCGACGACAACGTACGCGCCACCCGGCTGCGCTCCGGCGACCTCGACGGCGCGGTCCTGCCGCCCAACCTCGCCGCCACCTTCGAGAAGGACGACGGCACGCGCACCTACCGGGCCAGGTCCTACGACTTCCGGGCCGTCACCCTGCCCACCTCGGGCAAGGTCACCGGCGACCGCGCCGTCCGCAGGGCCCTGGACGCCGCCGTGGACCGGCAGGCCATGGTCGACAAGATCCTCGACGGCGCGGGCCGGCCCGCGTACGGGCCGCTGCCCGTCGACGACCCCTGGTACGAGCGCGGCATCGAACGCCCCCACGACCTCGGCGCGGCCAAGCGCATCCTGGACGAGGCCGGCTGGAAGCAGGGCTCCGGCGGCGTACGCGCCAAGGACGGACAGCGCGCCTCGTTCACCCTCTACTACCCCTCGGGGGACAAGGTCCGCCAGGACCACGTGCTCGCCTACGCCTCCGACGCCAAGAAGGCCGGCATCGAGGTGAAGGTCGAGGGCGCCACCTGGGAGGTCATCGAACCGCGGATGAAGACCGACGCGGTGCTCGCGGGCCTCGGCAGCGTCGGCGACCCCGACTTCGGCCTCTACACCCTGCTGCACTCCACCCTCGCCGGCGACGGCTTCAACAACATGGCCCACTACGACAACCCGGCCGTCGACAAGGCGCTCGACACCGGGCGCCGCAGTCAGGACCCGGACAAGCGCGCGGCCGCCTACGACACGCTCCAGCAGGCCCTCGTCGACGACCCCGGCTACACCTTCCTCACCCACATCGACCACCTCTACGTCCTCGCCGACCGCTGGGACGGGCTGACCACCCAACTGGAGCCGCACGAGCACGGCTTCGCCAGCGGACCCTGGTGGAACATCGAGGACTGGCAGCCCAAGAAGTGACCGGAACCGTCCGGCGGCTGCCCTGGGGCGCGATGGCACGACTGGCGGGGCGGCGGGCGCTGTTCGCCCTGCCCGTCGTCCTCGTCGTCACCTTCGGCGTGTTCGCCATCGCCGCCGCCTCCCCCTTCGACCCCGTCAAGGCGTACGCCGGCACCGCCGCGCTCGGCGCCGACCAGGAGACCCTGGACCGGCTGCGCGAGAACCTCGGCGTCGACCAGTCCTTCGTCGTGCGCTGGTGGCACTGGCTGACCTCCGCCGTCACCGGCGACCTCGGCCACTCCAGCGTGCTGCGGCAGCCCGTGACGCAGGTGATCGGCGAACGCCTCGTCTGGTCCGCCCTGTTGTGCGCCGTCGCGTTCGCCGTGGCCGTCACCCTCGGCACCCTCCTCGGCGTGCTGGCCGCCCGCCGGCCCGGCTCCGTGCTCGACCGGGCGGTGACGTCCCTCGCCTACACCCTGGAGGCGGCACCGGTCTTCTGGATCGCGCTGCTCGCCGTGTGGCTCTTCGCCCTCCAGTGGGACGTGCTGCCCGCCGGAGGTCTCACCGACACCGCCAGCGAACGGGTCACCCCGGGCCAGGTCGCGGGCCACATCGTGCTGCCCGCGGGTGTGCTCGCCGTCTCCCAACTGCCCTGGTTCACCCTCTACGTGCGCCAGGGCGTCGGCGACGCCCTCGCGGAGGACCCGGTGCGCGGCGCCCGGGCCCGCGGACTGCGGGAGGGCACGGTACTCCTCGGGCACGCGCTGCGCTCCGGACTGCTGCCCGTGCTCACCCTGATCGGCTCCCGCGTGCCCGAACTCATCACCGGTGCCCTGCTGGTGGAGAGCGTCTTCAGTTGGCCGGGCATCGCCGCCGCCACCGTCGAGGCCGCCACCGCAGTCGACTTCCCGCTGCTGGCCGCCCTGACCACGCTCGCCACCGCCGCCGTACTCGCCGGCAACCTGCTGGCCGACCTGCTCTACGGACTCTTCGACCCGAGGGTGAAGCTCAGTGAGATGTGATGGCCATGGCTGACGTCGCGGCAGGCAAGACCGCCACCGGGTGGCGCTCGCGCACCGGTGACCGCCGCTCCACCCGCACCCTGCGCCTGCGCACCTCCGTCGTGCTGCTGGCCCTCACCGTGCTCGCCGTACTGCTCGTGCCGCCGCTGGTGCGGCTCGACCAGCAGGCCGTCGATCTCGCCGCCAAGCTCCAGGCACCCACCTGGGCGCACCCGTTCGGCACCGACGACGTCGGCCGCGACCTGCTGCTGCGCTGCGTCTACGGCCTGCGGGTCTCCCTGCTCGTCGGGGTGGCGGCCGCGCTGACCGCGACGGTCGTGGGCACCGCCGTCGGCGCCGCCGCCGGGGCGCTCGGCGGGTGGGTCGACCGGGGCGTCATGCGGGCCGTCGACGCCCTCTCCTCCGTGCCCCACCTGTTGATGGGCATCTTCATCGTCGCGCTGTTCCGGCCCGGCGTCTGGCCGGTGGTGGCCTCCGTCGCGCTCACCCACTGGCTGTCCACCGCCCGCATCGTCCGCGCCGAGGTGCTGTCCCTGCGCGCCCGCCCCCACATCGACGCGGCCGTCTCCGGCGGCGCGTCCCGGTGGCGGGTGACGGTGCGGCACCTGCTGCCCGGCGTCCTGCCGCAGGCCGCACTGGCCGCCGTACTCATGGTGCCGCACGCCATGTGGCACGAGTCGGCGCTGTCCTTCCTCGGCCTGGGCCTGCCCACCCACACCGCGAGCCTCGGCAACCTCATCCAGGAGGCCCGCGGTTCGCTGCTGGCCGGGCACTGGTGGCCCACCCTCTTCCCCGGCCTGTTCATCATCGTGCCCACCCTCGCCGTCGCCGGACTCGCGGGCGCCTGGCGGGAACGGATCAACCCCCGCCGCCGATCGGAGCTGATGCTGTGACCGAGCGAGCCCCCGTGCTGTCCGTACGCGGCATGTCGGTGCGTTTCCTCATGCCGGGCGGGCGCCGCGTCGCCGCCGTCACCGACGCCCGCTTCGACGTGGCGCCGGGCGAGTGCCTGGCCCTGATCGGCGAGAGCGGCTGCGGCAAGTCCGTCCTCGCCTCCGCCCTGCTCGGGCTGCTGCCCGGCAACGCGCAGACCGCGGGCCGCGCGCTCCTCGGCGACCTCGACCTGCTCGCCGCCGACGAGCGGACCCTCGCCCGCACCGTACGCGGCCGGCTGGTCGGCCTCGTCCCGCAGAGCCCGGCCGCCCACCTCACCCCGGTCCGCACCATCCGCTCGCAACTGGAGGAGACGGTCGCGGAACTGGCCGCGGTCCGCGGACGCACGGCGCTGCGCGAGGCCGCCGAGGCAGCCGCCGAACGCGCCGCGTTCCCGGTCACCCACCTCGACCGCCACCCGCACGAACTCTCCGGCGGCCTCGCCCAGCGCGCCGCCACCGCCCTCGCCCTCGTCGGCGACGCCCCGCTGCTGCTCGCCGACGAACCCACCACCGGCCTCGACCGGGACCTCGTGGACCGCACGGCCGACGAACTGAGGCGACATGTCGACCAGGGCGGGAGCCGAGCCCTGCTGATGATCACCCACGACCTGGCCGCCGCCGAGCGCATCGCCGACCGCGTCGCCGTCATGTACGCCGGCCGCATCGTCGAACTCGCCGACGCCGACGCCTTCTTCGGCGCCGCAGGCCCACGCCACCCCTACAGCCGCGGCCTGCTCGACGCGCTGCCCGACCGCGCCTTCGCCCCCATCCCCGGCCTGCCGCCCGAACTCGGCGCCCTCCCCAACGGCTGCGCCTTCGCCGCCCGCTGCGCCCGGGCGAGCGACGCCTGCGCCGCCCGGCCCCCGCTGCGCGACGCGGTGGCCTGCCACCATCCGCACACCGTGCTCACGGAGGCCGCCGACCGTGCTTGAACTGTGCGCCGTCACCGCCGGATACGACCGGAAGGCGCCGGTGTTCCGGGACGTCTCCCTGTCCGTCGCACCGGGGGAGGCCGTCGGGCTGCTCGGTGCGAGCGGCTGCGGCAAGTCCACCCTCGCCCGCGTCGCCGCCCTGCTGCACCGCCCCGACGCCGGAACGCTGGTCCTCGACGGCACCCCCGTACGGCGCTGGCGGCACCGCGCTCCCCGGGACCGGCGCACCGCCGTCGGCGTCGTCTTCCAGCAGGCCCGCCTCTCCGCCGACCCCCGGCTCACCCTCGCCGACCTGGTCGCCGAGCCACTGCGGGCCACCGGCCGACGGGAGGAGGCGGACAGGCGGGTCGCCGAACTGGCCGACACCGTGGGGCTGACCACCGACCTGCTGACCAGGCGTCCGCACGAGGTCAGCGACGGCCAACTGCAGCGGGCCTGTCTCGCCCGCGCCCTGGTGCTGCGCCCGCGCTGGCTGGTGTGCGACGAGATGACCGCCATGCTGGACGCCTCGACCACGGCCGCCCTGGTCCGGGTGGTGGAGGACTACCGGGCCGTCACCGGAGCGGGGCTGCTGGCCGTCGGCCACGACCGGGTCCTGCTGGACCGCTGGTGCGACCGCACGGTGGAATGGGCCTCCCTGGTCTCCCCGGCCGCCACGACGGCGGACTGACTCCGCGCCCCCGGGCGGGTCAGCGGGTGCTCCACTTCTGGTTGTCCCGGCCGCTGCACTCCCAGAGCTGGAGCTTCGCGCCGTTGCCGGTCTTCTCGTCGACGACGTCCACGCACTTGTTGGCCTGCACGTTGACCAGGTCCCGGGGCCCGGCCAGGATGAACTGCTGCGCGGGGTTGCCGCTGCACACCGCCACCTGGACCACCGTCCCGTTGGCCGTGCCGCCCCAGGTCGCGTCCATGCACAGGCCCAGCGACCGGATCGTCCCGTCGGGGCGGAAGTCCCACCGCTGCCAGTTCTTGCCGGTGCAGTCCGCGATCTGCAGCGGCGCACCGTCCCGCCACTTGTGCCCCGCCACCTCGATGCAGCGGTTGGAGGCGTGGCCGTAGATGGTCGTGCCGGGGGCGACCGTCTCCGGCGTCTCGGCCTCCGGCTTCTCCTGGCCGCCCCCGCCCGAACTCTCCTTCTGGGTCTTCTTGGGCGCCGGCGCCTTCTCCCCGGCGCCGTCACCCCCGTCGTCCTGCGGCTCCGGCGGGGCCGGCTGCTGCACCTTCGGCTGTTCGGGGGCGGGCGCGGACTCGGCGGTGCTGGGCAGGGTCTCGGGGTCGGCACTGGGACTGGGGGCCAGGGCCGCGCCGGCCTGCTGGGTCTGCTCGGTGGCACTCGTGCGGACCTGCGGCTTGTACGCGATCCAGATCATCACGAACGCCACCGCGACGGCCACGAAGATCCCCAGGAACGTCGCCAGCCAGCGCGGCAGGAACCCCCGCTGCACATACATGCCCTCGACCGGTGTGGGATCCACCCCCGAACGGCGCACGGCCAACTGGTACGGCCGCTCCTCCTTCGCACCGAACCAGATGATCCGCTTCGGCTTCAGCGTCGCCTCCACG